>JAGZXV010000231.1 GCA_018378255.1 Clostridiaceae bacterium
GGTATTCACATGGTAAAATTATATGACGGCGGAGCCTATTTAGTAAATGGAACAGAGATCGTTCCTGAGGCGGAAGCTGCAAAGATCGCTTCTTTAACAGGAAAAGAAGTGACAAAAGAAGAGGCTAAAAAAGGTACAATGGCCTACTCAATTTTAGAAGCTCATAATACATCGGGAGATATGGACAAACTGAAACTTAAATTTGATGCCATGACATCCCATGATATCACATTTGTAGGCATTATTCAGACCGCGAAAGCATCCGGAATGGAAAAATTCCCAATGCCTTATGTGCTCACCAACTGCCACAATTCCTTATGCGCGGTAGGCGGTACGATCAATGAAGATGACCATATGTTCGGCTTATCCGCATGTAAAAAATACGGCGGAATTTTCGTTCCTCCCCATATCGCGGTCATTCACCAATATATGCGTGAGATGATGGCAGGCGGCGGTAAGATGATCCTCGGATCAGACAGCCATACCCGTTACGGCGCCCTTGGAACCATGGCTATAGGAGAAGGCGGCGGTGAATTAGTAAAACAGCTTCTCTGCGATACTTATGATGTATCTTATCCGGGAGTGGTTGCCGTATATCTGGACGGAAGTCCGAAGCCAGGCGTTGGGCCTCAGGATATTGCGCTGGCAATTATCGGTGCAGTCTTTAAATGCGGCTATGTAAAGAATAAAGTGATGGAATTCGTAGGCCCCGGCATCTCCTCTATGACAACGGATTACAGAAACGGCGTGGATGTCATGACCACAGAAACAACCTGCCTGTCCTCCATTTGGAGAACGGACGAGGATACAAAGGCATTTTTGGCGCTTCATGGCAGGGCAGATGATTATAAGGAACTGAACCCGGCAGATGTGGCATATTATGATGGTATGGTTTATGTGGACCTTTCCACTGTAAAGCCCATGATAGCCCTTCCCTTCCATCCCAGCAATACATATGAAATTGATGAGTTAAATGCCAATTTAGGCGATATATTAAGAACTGTAGAGGTGGAAGCAGCTAAGATTTCAGGAAATCCTGATATTGACTTCAGCCTGACGGATAAGATCGTAGATGGAAAACTTCAGGTGACACAGGGAATTATTGCAGGATGTGCAGGAGGCAATTATACCAACGTTATGGAAGCTGCCCATATATTAAAAGGAAAGAACTGCGGGGCGGATGAATTCTCATTATCCGTATATCCTTCTTCTCAGCCTGTCTATATGGATCTTGTTAAGAAAGGCGCAGTTTCTGATCTCATGGCAGCAGGAGCAGTGCTCAAAACCGCATTCTGCGGACCTTGTTTCGGTGCAGGAGATACGCCTGCCAACAACGGATTCAGCATCCGGCATACCACCAGAAACTTCCCGAACCGTGAAGGTTCCAAGCCAGGCGTAGGACAGATGTCGGCAGTAGCATTGATGGATTCCCGTTCCATCGCTGCGACAGCGGCCAATGGAGGTAAGCTGACTTCAGCCACAGAAGTGATGGACGATTATCAGGTACCAGCCTATGAATTTGACGATACGGTTTATAAGAGCAGAATTTACCAGGGATATCAGGCCGGAGATGCCGGGAAAGAACTGGTTTATGGCCCGAACATCAAAGACTGGCCGGAGATGAGCCCGTTAACAGATAATATTTTATTAAAAGTATGTTCAAAGATTCTGGATCCGGTGACCACGACAGATGAATTGATCCCGTCCGGCGAAACATCATCTTACCGCTCCAATCCGCTGGGATTGGCTGAATTTACACTTTCCAGGCGTGATCCCCAGTATGTTGGAAGGAGTAAGGAAGTTGACAAGGTAGAAAAGGCGAGAGCAGCCGGCCGGTGTCCGTTAGAAGCGGATCCTGAATTAAAAGATATTTTTGATAAGATCAACGCAATTCCTGGAAATGAACAGGTGAAAGCTTCGGAAACAGAGATCGGAAGCATGATCTATGCAATTAAACCTGGTGACGGTTCCGCACGTGAGCAGGCGGCAAGCTGCCAGAGGGTAATCGGCGGCCTGGCAAATATCTGCAGAGAATATGCGACCAAGAGATACCGTTCAAACGTTATGAACTGGGGAATGCTGCCGTTCCAGATGGAAGCAGATCCGGAGTTTGAAGTGGGTGATTACATCTATGTTCCGAACGTAAAAGAAGCGCTGGATGGAGATATGAAACATATTAAGGCTTATGTGATCGGTGATACGGTGAAAGAACTGGACCTTTATATTGCCGATATGACGGCGGATGAGAAAAAGATTGTAAAAGCAGGAAGTTTGATTAACTACAACAGAAACAGGTAAGTTATGGTTTAGAGGGATGGCGTGCAGCCATCCCTTTTAAGCTGCCGGATTCAGGCCGGTTTACCACTGCCGAATGCCTCTTTAACCAACTGTATGAACAACTGGTCAGCTTTGGATAAAAAGCTGTTTTTCAGCGTGGCGATGCTCATATCCCAGCTGGCATCGTACTTTTCATCAATGGATAAGATCGTAGGCAGATAGTCGCTGGGAGCGATTTGGGAATACTGGAGCGGAACCAGTGTGATTCCAAGGCCCTGTGCGGCTAAAAGCTGTGCGGTTTCATAATTTCGCAGGGTGAGGCCGATTTTAGGCTGGTGAATCCCGGCTTTTGCCAGCACAGAATCGGTAACCTGGCGGATTCTCTGCTGTTTGTGAAGCATGAGAAATGTTTCATTTTTCAAAAGTTTAATATCGAGAACCGGATAGGGATACCCCGGTTCTTTTTTTGCTTTTTTAACCAGAGGATGATCCGGGGAAATGGCTATGACAAACGGATCTTTTTTCATGATATCGTAATGGAGCTGGGGCTGGATGTTGGATTTAGGCGCATGCATGATGGCGAAATCCAGCTCCCCGCTGAGTAAAAGCTGCTCCAATGTGGATGAATTTTCTTCTGAAATAATCAGATCCACGTGGGAACCGATATCCCGGAATTTCGGAAGGACTTTGGACAAGGTCAGGGTTCCCAGATGGTTGGTGATACCAAGATGGATCCGGCCGGTTTTTAAATTGTTGATATCGCTGATCTCTATTTCAAAGTCCTCGTACATTTTAAGGATTTGTGAGGCCATGTGATAGTAGCGTTCACCGGCAAATGTCAGCGTCAGCCCGCTGGTGGTGCGGTTAAACAGCTGAGTTCCCAGGGTTTCTTCGATTCTCTGCAGGGACTGGCTTAAAGACGGCTGTGCGATAAAAAGTTTTTTAGCAGCCTGGGATATGCTTTTTTCATCGGCCACGGTTTTTACATACAATAATTCTTTACTTGTCATGCTGCATTCTCCTTTATAATGAAATTATAGTACAAAGAAACGGTGCTGTCATCCATTTATGGAGGAAAACAGATCATAACCAGACCGCATTAAATATAAAAAATCAGTGAATTGCCATAACTAAATGGTAAAGAGGGCTTAAATATGGTAAAATAATGAAATCAGCTATTTGATTGAAAACAGAGTATCAGAGGAGGGTTTCGTGGAAGAGGGAAAATTACGGCAGGCAGAGGAATTGGCAAAAAAAATTTTACGTAAGTATTTCTGCGAATCTGATATGGAATTTATGATATCTACCTTTGCGGAAGATATCGTCTGGGTCGGAGGGGGCGAACATCAGTACGCCAGAGGAAGAGAGGCGGTTTCCAGTGCTTTTCTCAAGGGAAAAGATGAGATGCTTCCATTCCGTATGTGGGATGAGCATTATGAGAGCGCAAGGATCGATGATAAGACATATTTATGCAGCTGTGACAGCATGATGGAGACTGACCCGGCAGCAGAATCCCATATGAAGGTGAGACAGAGATGCACATTTGTGTTCCATGAAAAGGAGGATGCGTTTGAGACGGTTCATATCCATAACTCTATTCCTTTCGCTGGAATTGGAGCGGAAGAATTATTTCCGGTCAAGGCGGCTAAAGAGGCCTATGAGCGCTTGGAGTCGCTGACTCTGCGCCAGGACCGCCAGTTGGACTTGATTTTGAATCAGTTGAGCGGAGGCATGATCATCTGCTCCATTTCACCTCCTTATCATGTGGAATGGATGAGTGATAACCTGGCTCAGCTTCTGGGGTATACGAATTACGGTGATTTTACCGCTCATACGGGAAACTGCTGTTCAGATTTTATAGAGCCGGAAGATTATAAATGGCTGACAGGCCAGGTAGAGGAAGGGATAAAGGCCGGGGATACCTATAACGTGGAATACCGGGTCCATACAAAAAACGGGAAGATATTCTGGATTTCGGAAAAGGGAAGAAGCGTAATAGAGCCTGGAAACAGAGAAGTCCTGTATGCGGTGCTGCTCGATGTGACGGAGAGAAAACAACAGGAACTGAAACTGGAAAAGGCCCATCAGGAACTGCGTCAGACGGCAGAATTTCTGACACAGCTGTATCAGACCGTACCCTGCGGGATTATCCAGTTCACTGCGGACGAAGAGCATTTGCTGCTGAATGAAAACAGGATGGCCTGGGAAATCTACGGTTATACAGAGGAAGAGTATAAGCAGGAAATCCATTCGCCGTTTCAGCTTCTTCTGGAAAAGGATAAGGCAAAGATCGAGGAATATCTGAAACATATGACCCTGGAATCAGGCCCGGTTTCCTATACCAGGGAGTTTATCAGAAAAGACGGAAAAGTCTGCTGGATCAGCGTAATTATGGAGCGTTTGATCAATGCCCAGGGCAAAGATGTAATTCAGGCAATCTATTCTGATGTGACGGAAACCAAGGAACTGCAGATCCGGCAGCAGCAGGAACAGATTCTTGAAAACCAGTCCCTGCGCGCTGCGATCTGGACGGTTTATCAGGCGATCATGAGCATTAATCTCACACAGGATACCTACAATTTCTTTATGGAACAGGGAACTGCCCTGGAGCTTAAAAAAGAAGGTTGTTATGAGGAATTTCTGGAGAAGATAGAATCCATAATCCACCCTTCCCAAAGAGAAGAGTACAGAGAGCGTTTCGGCCGTACAGGGGTTTTGCAGTCCTTTTCCAAAGGCAGTGAGGTGATCTGTATGGAAGCCCAGCTGAAAACAGAGGATGGAATCTATCACTGGCTGTCCATTCAGATCATCCATGTGGATAATCCCTATGGAGATGAAATTCTGGCCATTATGCTGATAAAGCTTTTGGATGAAGAAAGGGCACAGAAAGCAAAACAGGAACAGATTTTAAAGGAGGCGCTGGCTGAGGCCCAGGAGGCAAACCGGGCGAAAAGCGATTTCCTCTCCAGAATCAGCCATGATATCAGGACGCCTATGAATGCCATTATAGGGATGAGCGCTTTGGGGAAGCTCCATTCAGAAGAGCCCAAAAAGCTGGAAGAATGCTTTGATAAGATCGATTCTTCATCCAAGTATCTGCTGTCCCTGCTCAATGATGTGCTGGATATGTCGAGGATCGAGAGCGGAAAGATCGAATTGAACCAGGAGAGATTTGAATTTAGGGAATTTGTGGAATCCCTGTGCAGCATAATACAGCCCCAGGCAGAAGAAAAGGCCCAGCAGTTCCTGTTAAAATGTGACCCGGAACTCTACCGTCCCTATCGGGGAGACTATCTGAGACTTCACCAGATATTGGCGAATCTGTTGGTGAATGCGGTGAAATTTACGCCCCATGGAGGCCGGATTTGCCTCGATATCAGAGATGGAGGGCAGACGAACGATGATCCGGTCTTAGAGTTTCTGGTTTCTGATAATGGCATAGGAATGAGCGAAGAATTTTTAGAGCGGTTATATGAACCCTTTGAACAGGAGAGTTCTGATCAGGCCAGAAACCTGATCGGCACCGGTTTGGGCCTTTCTATAGTATCCAACTTGGTGCAGTTAATGAATGGTACGATAGAGGTGGCCAGCAAAAAGCAAAGAGGAACCGTTTTTAAAGTATGTATTCCGGTCCGTCCGGCAGATGGGGACCGGATCGATCCGGCAGGGGGGACAGAATGCGAAGACATCGGGAATTTACAGCATTTGCAGGTCCTTTTAGTGGAAGACAATGAATTAAACCGTGAAATTGCCATGGAGATGCTCATGATGAAGGATATCACAGTTGACACTGCTGAGGATGGCATTCAGGCTGTGGAACAATTCAGAGAAAAGCCGGAATATTGGTATGATGCAGTTCTCATGGACATCCGAATGCCGAATATGGACGGAATCCAGGCGACAAAGGCGATACGCGGCATGGAACGGGCGGATGCAAAAACGGTACCGGTCATTGCCATGACTGCCAATGCATTTGATACGGACAGGGAAGAGGCAAAAATGGCAGGTGTGGATGAATATCTGATCAAGCCCTTGGACATGAATCTGTTGTTTCAGGCACTGGAAAGAATTAAAAAGAAAAACATCTGATAAAGACTGTTTGTCGGAACTGTTTTTCTGTGATATGATAACGGAGGAAGCTGATTATTCAGCTTCCTCCACTATTTTTTCAAGAACATTGATCAGATCATAGATGGTATTGATCTGTACATTTCGGCTCAGAATTTCATTTTTTAAGTCAATGGAAAGTGTTTCAAACTTGGCCTGTACGGCCGGAGCGATATAGGACATGACAAAACCTCCTTACATCATGTTTTTGTGTGAACTGCCTGGATTCGGCATTTCACTGGGAATTGGATTGGTTGCTGTTTGTTCATAGTGGGTTGTGTCAATTTCAGGACCGGACCCATTTCCATATGGGGAATCCTGTTTTGCAGGCGGAGGTGTTTGCTTTTTTCGGTGGCACATGAGATCATCTCCTTTCTCCGTCATTTGATTTTAATAGTTTGGGCAATTTGGAAAAATTTATGTTAGAAGATTATGTTAATTTAATGGTAACAGTTCAGGACGGCTGGAAAACTGGTGAAGAAGATGAGCCGTTCTGATCAGTTACATTTAATGTTTAATATTGAATGAGGCAGACCATGATAGAATACCAGTTGATCCGGAGCAGCCGGAAAACGTTAGCCATTCAGATTACATCGGAAGGGCAGGTGATTGTCCGCGCGCCCAGAAGGTGCAGCAGGCAGTTGATTGAGAACTTTTTAAGAGAAAAAGAAGGCTGGATAGCCAAAAAGACGAAGGAAGCGGTAAATAGGCAGAAAGAGAAGCCTGCGGAACTCGGACTGTCATTTACGGAAGAAGAAAGGGCCCGCTATGTAGAGGAGGCCAGAGCCATTTTTAATAGGAAAGTAAAGCTCTTTGCAGAGCAAATGGGTGTTACCTATGGCAGAATCACGATCCGCGAACAGAAGACCAGATGGGGAAGCTGCAGCGGAAAAGGCAATTTAAATTTTAACTGGCGGCTCATTCTCATGCCGGAACCTGTTTTGGATTACGTGGTGGTGCATGAACTGGCTCACAGGAAAGAGATGAACCATTCTCCACGCTTTTACCGGGAAGTGGAACAGATCATGCCGGATTACAGAGAGCATCAGAACTGGCTTAGAAAAAATGGAGGACGGTATATAAAAAGGTAAATCTGGGGATATTTATCATAGCAGGGTATATCAGGCGCAAAACTCTGAAATATGGTAAAAGGATGTACAGGATCTATGATAGAAGAACATGCTATGATACAATTTTTAAAACGGTTTGACCAATATCCCTTTTTAGTAAAATTGAGAGGAAAAGAATACCGGATCGGTGACGGGAACCCTGTATTTACCGTCGATGTGAGGAAACCGGTTCCCCTTATGGCCTTGAGAAACAGCACCTCTCTGGCTCTTGGAGAGGCATATATGGACGGAGCGCTGGAAATAGAAGGGGATTTATACGGAGCGCTGGATTATTTTTTAAGCCAGATAGGCCGGTTTTCCAAAAATGAGACAGCGCTTAAAAAGCTTTTGTATACGCCGGTATCCAGAAAATGCCAGAAGAAAGAAGTGTGTTCCCATTATGACATCGGCAATGAGTTTTATAAGTTATGGCTGGACGATACCATGAATTATTCCTGCGGTTATTTTTCCAGGGAAGATGATACGTTATATGAAGCCCAGGTCAATAAAACGGATTATATATTAAAAAAGCTCTACCTCAAAGAAGGCATGAAACTGTTGGATGTGGGCTGCGGCTGGGGTTTTCTCTTAATCGAAGCGGCCAGAAAATACAAGATCAAAGGGGTGGGGATCACC
>JAGZXV010000232.1 GCA_018378255.1 Clostridiaceae bacterium
CGTCTCCTCACCTCTTTGCTGGAAAAGGAATTTGTGGAACAGGATGAAACGACAGGGAAGTATTCCCTGGGACTGAAAATATTGAGCATTGCCAGCGCCCTATATGAAAAGATGGATATCAGGGCATTTGTTCGGAAACATTTGTCCGAGCTGTTTGATGAATTCCAGGGGACGATATTAATTACAAAAGAAATTAACCAGGAGTATATGCTGGTGGACAGAATCTCTTCAAAGAGCAGGGAAGACCTGGGGCTGCATGAAGGTGAGATGATAAAAGACAGCAGGGTGATCCCTCAGACGTTCATGGCTCACGCTTCTTTATGGCAGCAGGGACGCAGCATCATGTCCGGAACCTCTTACCGCGAGGATGCCGTTTACAGGCAGGAATTAAAGCAGATTGCACTGCAGGGGTACGCGGAAAACAGTTCAGATATAGCCGGAATGCCGGCAGTGGCCGCTCCGGTCTTTAATTTTTCCAAGAATGTGGTCTATGTGGTCAGCCTTCACTCCGGATCACTGGCTGATAAGAAGATAATGTCGGAATGGATACTGACTCTTCTCGATTTAGCCAGCCGTGTGTCCAGTGATCTGGGATTTGTCAATTATATTTAATGAATGATTTTTAATGGAAATAATATACAGAGCCTGTTAAACAGACATGATTTTTGAGTGTCTGTTTAACAGGCTTTTTCTTTTTGCTAAATGCCACAAAAATAGAAAAAACTATTGACATCATTTGTGCATTATTGTATTCTACAAACATAGAGTTTCGCAATACGAAACTGTATTTCTTAAAAATGAAAGGAGAATGGCATGGGGAATTATGTAGGTCAGATTCAGAGTGTGACTCAGGCAGATGTAATCGTCTGCGGAGGCGGATGTGCCGGCGTGGCGGCGGCAATTGCCAGCAGCAGAAACGGGGCGAAGACAGTTCTGCTGGAAAAAACATCCGTAGTCGGGGGGACGGCTACCAACGGATTGGTAGGGCCTTTTATGACGTGTTTTGATCCGAAAGGTGAGAAACAACTGATCAAAGGCATTTTTGATGAAATGATTCTCAGAATGGAACGGCGGGGCGGAGCAATCCACCCATCCAAAACAGGCCAGGTCAGTTCTTATGGCTGTTACATAAAGTTAAGGCATAATAATCTGACGCCGTTTCATCCCGAAACGCTGAAGCTGGTTATGATGGAGATGCTTTTAGAAGCAGGGGTGGAACTTCATCTTGGCATCAGCATTCTGGATGTGGTGAAAGAAGAAAAACGGATCCGGTCTGTGATCACATTTGACGGAACCGGCCTGGTGCGGTTTGACGGGAAAGTGATCATTGACTGTACGGGAGATGGAATTGTAAGTTTAAAGGCAGGCGTTCCCTGCTGCATGGAAGATCCGGAAAAAGGCCTGCAGCCTATGACTTTGTTTTTCTGGATCTATAACGCCGATGATAAAAAGATTGAGGAATATTTAAGCCAGGATGAGGAAAACCGGTATCTTCCTTATCATAAGCTGATTGAAGAAGCCAGGGAACGTGGGGAATTTCCTATTAACCGCAACAAGATCGGCATGTACCACATGATCAATGATGGGGAATGGCGGCTGAATACCACCAGAATTCAGGGTTTAAACCCTGTTGACAGCAATGATATGAGCAGGGCGTATGCAGAGGGATTGAAACAGGTTGATTTTCTCATGGAGTTCTTTAAAACACTTCCGGGACTGGAGAACGCCCGAATTGCCCAAAGCGGAGCGAGTGTCGGAATCAGGGAATCCAGAAGGATTCAGGGGCTGTATACACTGACAGAAAGAGATCTGGTTGAAAATACGGAATTTGAAGATGTGATCGCCCTTAGCAGCTATCCGGTAGATCTTCATCCGGCCAATGGAGCGATGACCGGAACCGGCCATAAAACTGATGTTGCCGATGTATATCAGATTCCATACCGGATTCTGGTTCCTCAAAAGGCGGATAATCTTCTGGTCGCCGGAAGATGCGTATCGGCAACCCATGAAGCCCTGGGAGCGATTCGTGTAATGCCTCCGGTATTCGCCATGGCTCAGGCGGCAGGAACTGCGGCGGCCATCTGTGTAAAGGACAACTGCCGGCCGGAAGAGGTGGACATTTTAAAGCTGCAGCAGATATTAAGGGAACAGGGACAGTGTTTGGAAGTTTAAGTCAATAGAAAAAGGATAGGAGAATGGGTATGAATATTACGACAGTATTAATTATAGCGGTGTTTCTTTTGATCGTGGGGTTGATGGTAAGTGATAAAATCAACGCAGTTGTGGCTCTGCCCTTAATGGCGGTTTCCCTGTGCATCATTGTGGGCGTTCCGCTGAAGACGATCATGAATGATGTGGTGGGGGGAGGAATCTCCGGCTTGTCAGGCGCAATTTTTTCCACACTGATAGCGGCAATTTTAGGTGAAGTGATAAGGAAGACCGGAATTGCTGAAAAACTGATCCGGAGTGCAGCCGAGCTGGGCGGAGATAACCCCTATATTATGGCAGTTCTCTGCTTCCTGGCCTGCGCATTCTGCTTTATCGGTTTAAGCGGCGTGGGCGCTAAGATCATGCTGGGGCTGATCGTATTCCCGATCATGCTTTCCGTAGGCGTACCGAAAGTAATTGCTGCTTTTGTCATGCTGGCCGGTACGTCAATCGGTTATTTTATGAATGTGGCGCGATGGACCTTTATTGGCAACCTTGTTGGGCTGGAGGCCACGGATCCGCTGGTAAAGAACACGGCAATTATGGTTATAATTCCTGGTATCATTATCAGCATCCTGTTGATTGTAGCAGGCATTAAGATAAAGGGTCCGGTATTTTCCTGGGCAGCCAGGAGGGGAAATGCAGAAGGCGGCAAAGATGTTCCTCTATATGCAATTCTGGCTCCGGTCATTCCGCTCTTATTGGTTCTTATTTTTAAATGGAATGTCAATACAGCGCTGATTATCGGGATTATTTACGCAGTTTTAACCACTCAGTGGAAAAATAGATTGAAAGGAGTTTTGGACCTGGTGAACAAATCAGCATACGATGGATTTGCCAATGTGGCGGTTACCGTGGTGCTGATGATGGGGATCGGTATGGTGCTCGCAGCCGCAAAGCAGGAAGCTCTGCTGGAACCGATTAAAAATCTTCTTACCAGCATTGTTCCCACATCCCCGCTTCCGGTTATTCTGTTATTCGGTGTTGCAGGTCCATTTTTGACCATGTACCGCGGCCCGCTGAATCCGTGGGGGCTTGGAGCCGCTTTAATCGGAATTCTCCTGACCACAAGCCTTCCCATCGGCCTGATCGTGACTTTGGCATGGCTGTATGATTACTATGTGGCGGTTAACGATCCGACGGCATCCCAGGTGACCTGGGCATGCGGATATCTGCAGCTCACAGTTGGAAAATATACCAGAGGTACATTTTTAATTGACGCCGTATTTGTATTAATAGGCGTTATTATGGCAGTCGCATTCTTTATGATTTAATCAATTATTAGTATAAGGAGATATGAAATGGCAAGAAAAATCAGAATTGGGATTGACGTAGGAGGTACCTTCACAGATGCGATTGCGCTGGATAATGATACCTATGAGATTATAGGAATGAAAAAAGTGCATACAACCCACGAAGCGAAAGAAGGAGTGACCAAAGGCGTAATTGATATTCTGAATCTTTTGCTGAAAGAAATCAAGTGTAACGCTGACGACGTGGTATTCATTGCCCACGGCACAACCCAGGCCACCAACGCCCTGTTGGAAGGCGATGTGGCCGATATCGGGGTGATCGGGATGGGAAGCGGGATTGGAGTGGCTAAGATCAAAGCCGATACGGATGTGGGCAATGTTTCCCTGGAGGATGATAAAGCGATCAAGACTTCCTACCGTTTCCTGAATACGGCAAATGGAATCCAGCCGGACGAAGTGGAAAAAATCTTGAACGAATTTGAGGCGGAAGGCAGGCATGTGATTGTGGTCAGCGAGGCGTTTTCAGTAGACGATCCTTCTCATGAAAGAGAAGTGGCAGATATAGCCGTCAAAAACAATATGATTGTCACTGCAACCCATGAACTCTCCAAACTCTATGGTCTCAGGGCCAGAACAAAAACCGCTGTGATCAACGCTTCCATCCTGCCTAAGATGATGCAGACCGCCTCCATGACGGAACAGGCGGTGAAGGACGCGAAAGTAAAGGCCCCGCTCATGATCATGCGGAGTGACGGCGGAGTCATGCAGGTAGAGGAAGTGAAAAAAAGACCGATTCTCACCGTGCTTTCCGGGCCGGCAGCAGGGGTGGCCGGTGCTTTGATGTATGAAAAGATCTCAGATGGTATTTTTCTGGAAGTGGGCGGTACCAGTACGGATATTTCAGCAATACAAAATGGCAAGGTGATAACCAAATATTCCAAAATCGGCGGGCACAATACATATGTCAGCTCTTTGGATATCCATACCATCGGCATAGGCGGCGGAAGCATGGTCCGGTTTAGAAATCAGACGATCATCGATGTAGGGCCGAGAAGTTCCCATATTGCAGGGCTGGCTTATGCATGTTTTGCCGGTCCTGAAGAACTGAAAGGCTCAAAAGTGATCAGCGTCACCACTCCGAAAGATAAAACAACGGATTTCCTGGCTCTGGAGACACCGTCGGGGAAAAGATATGCAATCACACTGACCTGTGCCGCCAACCGGCTCGGCTGTATGCCGGAGGGGGATTATGCCCGGGGAAATGAAGAGAGTGTAAAAATTGCATTTGATATCCTGGCTGAAACATTTGGCAAAAAGCCGGAAAAAATTGCCAGGGATATTGTGAATACAGCAGTCAGCAAAGTAGTTCCCGCTGTTGAGGAATTTATAAAGGAATATAATCTGTCACAGAATTACCTCATTCTCACCGGAGGAGGAGGCGGAGCCAGCGCTGTGGTTCCGGCCGTTGCAGAGAAGATGAGACTGAACTATAAAATCGCAGAAAATGCGCCGGTTATCGCTACAATCGGGGCCGCCCTGGCGATGGTAAGGGATTCCATAGAGCGGACCATCATAAACCCCAGCCAGGAAGACATCTTAAAGATCAGGAATGAAGCCGAACAGGCGGTTATCAAAGCCGGCGCATCCCCGTCCACAGTGGAAGTTACCATTGATATCGATACGGCAAAAAATATCGTTAAAGCAGTGGCTGTGGGGACGACGGACCTGAGTGCAAAGGCTTCTATGGGGGAGGCTTTGACAGAAGATGAGCTGGAAAAAACAGTGAGAGATTCCTTTAACCAGCTGGAAAACTGCCGGGTGGAGAAGGTGTTTGGTTCTCCCACGCTCCATGCATATCATATCGGAGCACAGAAAAAATCAGTAATTCCGTTTTTCAAAAAGAAAGTCGATCTGCTGTGTGTCATTGACTGCAGCGGGGTCATTAAACTGAGCGTAGAACAGGCTGATTTCTATGAATTTTCAGGGCGGTCCAAATCACTGCTGGAAAAGCAGATAGAAGAGCATATGAAATTCGATGAATCTGGAAAGACATCACCGATGATCTATCTGCTGATCAACGGTAAAATTGCGGATTTGTCGGGGTTAGACAGTTTGGAGCAGATTTCATCGCTTGCGGATATTGAACTGCAGAGACTGGGAGAAGATGATCATTATCTGGCTGTAATTAAGAAGAGATAGGAAGGGATAATATGGCTGAAATGATACCGGGATATAAAAGGGAGCTGGAAATATTCAATCAATTTGTATTTGCGGACAATCTGGAAATGGAGGATAAACTACAGATCATCAAAGAGTGCCTGGAGTTAGGGGCTTCACAAGCAGAAGAGATCAGAAAAGAGTTTGGTCTGCAGATGCCAAAAGCTCTGTTGGAAACCCTGGGGATCAGGGTGGAATATGAAACCGGTACTCAAAAGCTGAACACTGATTATGTTAAATTTGCAGAGTTCTATGAAAAGACAAAGGTAATCCGTTTGAATGGTCAGGCCGTTAAAAAACTGGATAAAAGGATGAAAAAGGGGCTGGCAGAAGACATCATTTTATGCCATGAACTGTATCATTATTTTGAAGCGGTCAGATGGGGAAGGGCTTCCGGGCGTTTTATAAGAAGCGTAAAGCTCTTTGGATTAATCCCTGCAAAACGAAGAATGCTTCCTGCCTCTGAACTGGCTGCGAACAGCTTTACAAAAACATATCTGGGGCTGGATTTTAATCCGCAGATCATTGAAGAATATTATTTTGATACAAACGATCTCTGATTATATGGTTAAGCTGCGGTCATGATGAGGTGAATGGATGCTCATCAGGCCGCAGCATTTTTATATTTTATTTTTACACTTTATCATATGGATCCAGCGGGCAAGGGCATTTTCATAATAAAAGGCGTGGCGGTTATGGGATCCTGATACGTGTATTTATGTCGAATCATACTCATGATTGCTTGTATAATATAGAATATGCTGGTCCGAAGTCCATGTTACCGTTAATTTGGACAATTATCAAAATTAACTTTTTTATTTAGCGTAAAATGGTGGTATACTTTTAAAATGACAGCGAGGTTAAGGAGTATACCCACAATGAAAGATCTGTTTGGATACATGATCCGGGATTTTTACCATCCCATAAATTATCTGCCGAAAGCGGTTGGAACCGCTTTTTTAATATTGGCTGCAATATGGCTGGGGAAAATTGTTTTCAGCCACAGCCGCATCTTACGATGGATGTTCAATAAAAGCGGAGTGATTTTTTTATTCAGTATTTACTGTTATGTTTTGCTGTATGAAGCATTTTTTTCCCGGCCTCCGGGATCGCGCAATACTGTCAGCATGACGCTTTTTCAAACCTGGGGCACCACGGCCCAGTCCCATGCCTATGTGATTGAAAATGTATTGATGTTCATTCCTTATGGTATTTTTATTTCTATGCTTGCCGGATGGAACCGTGTTAAAAAGGGCGGTCTCTGCATACTGACCGCCTTGCTTTCCAGCAGCGCCCTGGAGTTCGTACAATGGATGACTATGCGGGGGCACTGCCAGATGGATGATGTGGTGATGAACACCCTTGGGGCGGGAATTGGATGGGGGATTTATGCGGTAATTTTTTATTTAGGGAAATGGCGGGAGTAACGCCGTGAAAAAGTGGGAATTAACATTAAAACGGGAAGAATTGGGAAAAGCGAACCCCAATTCTTCCCGTTTTTCACATTCTTATAATCTTATCATAACTATATAATATTACCGGTTTTTGAATTTCAGTTAAGTAATTTGCAGCCGGCATGTCATATATAATATAGGATATACGAAACGTAAGAAATGTATATGTCAAAATAACAAAAAAAGAGAAATAAATTTTCGCGTTAAATAAGCCATTTCACAAGTGAATTCACAAAAAGATCACAAACCATAAAAATAGTGCATAAAAAATAGGACGAAAAATTAGTAAAAAACATGTATTTGCACGCAAAAAAGTTAAATATTAACAACTTATTTATACAAAATGACGTATATCTCCGAGTATTGACAAGTAAATGCAACAGAAGTAATATATGTTCAACATTCAGAAGAAGATTGCATCACCTGTGAAAAGGGCTGCATTTCCGATGCCGGGAAGGTGGATGCAACCGTATTTTGAATCATGAGTAAATGAAAGGAAGTGAGCAATACGGAGAATTTGGCGGAAGAGTTAATGACAGAACTAAATTGCGACACAGCCTTTACGATTCCTTTATTCGGCGGAATTGCCGTATCGGAATCTGTAGTCGTCACTTGGATTATTATACTGGGACTGACAGCCGCATCTGTTTTACTCGTCAGAAATCTTCAGGAAAAGCCGGTCAGCCGGCGGCAGATCATACTGGAAACAGCAGTGGGAGGATGTTATCATTTCTTCGAAGATCTGGTTGGTAAAGAAGGCAGACGTTACATACCATATTTGATAACGGTAGCCCTCTATATCGGAATTGCCAATCTTATCGGACTTCTGGGTTTCAAACCCCCTACGAAAGATCTCAATGTTTCGGCAGCCCTTGCAATTATGAGCATTGTGCTGATCGAATATGCCGGGCTTCATCAAAAGGGCCTGAAAAAATGGATTAAAAGCTTTGCAGAACCTATCCCCTTAGTAACTCCTATT
>JAGZXV010000233.1 GCA_018378255.1 Clostridiaceae bacterium
AGGGGTCCATCCAGTCCCGGCTGTGCTATGGCGGGAAAAATATAAAGACTATGTGCTGGGAAAGTTCGCCCTAAGTTGATATTATGTCAGCTTAGGGCTTTTTGTTTTGGAGAAATGTCAGAAAGGAGAATGAAACTAAAATAATTCGCAATGAAGCCGCTCAGACAATTTTATTTTGACCTGAGCCTTTAGCAAAATTCCAGAGTCTTAGAAAATCTTAGCTCCGTATCCTCCGCCAATCCCCCACATTTGAGAAAAAGTATCCCCCAATAAAAAAAGTGATTCCTTTTAGGTGTTTGCAATCATTTTGATTTATGCTATAATATTTTGAAGCCAAAATTTAAATAGAATTATGAGGTAAAATAGATGGATCATATACAGATGACCCCGGAGGAAAAACAGGGGAGGATACTGGTGAATGAACCTGAACGGCAGCAGTATTTTATGAATAAAGTCCGCTTACAGGTGGAAGAGATGAGCAAAGAGGCAGGACGGCCCTTAACCTGTTGTATTAATACATTTGGGTGCCAGATGAATGCCAGGGATTCGGAAAAGCTGCTGGGAATTTTGGAGCAGATCGGCTTTGTTGAGACCGATACGGATGAGGCCGACTTCGTCCTTTATAACACCTGTACTGTGCGTGAAAATGCGAATCAGAGGGTTTATGGACGCCTGGGCTATCTGAACAGCTTGAAAAAGAAGAATCCGGGCATGCTGATCGCTCTCTGTGGCTGTATGATGCAGGAACCGGAAGTGGTTGCAAAGATTAAGAAGAGTTACCGTTTCGTGGATGTGATATTCGGAACTCACAATATTTTTAAACTGGCAGAACTTTTATCTGAACGTCTGGATCAGAAAAAAATGGTGGTTGATATTTGGGAGAAAGCAGATAAAATCGTTGAGGATCTGCCTGTTGAAAGGAAATATCCATTTAAATCCGGAGTAAACATCATGTTCGGCTGCAACAATTTCTGCAGTTACTGCATTGTTCCATATGTCAGAGGACGGGAGAGAAGCAGAAATCCGGAAGATATTGTGGCTGAAATCAAGGCTCTCGTGGCAGACGGGGTTATTGAAGTGATGCTGCTGGGGCAGAATGTGAATTCCTATGGAAAGAATCTGGAGCAGCCTGTCTCTTTTGCAGAACTCCTTAAAATGGTTGATGAGATTGAAGGACTGGAGCGGATCCGCTTCATGACTTCCCATCCTAAGGATTTATCGGATGAGCTGATCGAAGTGATGAAAGATTCCAAAAAAGTCTGTCATCATTTACACCTTCCTCTCCAGTCGGGCAGCAGCCGCGTGCTAAAAGTGATGAACCGGAAGTACACGAAGGAGCAGTACCTGGAACTGGCGGCAAAGATTAAAGAGGCAGTGCCGGACATCTCGCTGACAACCGATATCATCGTGGGATTTCCCGGTGAAACAGAAGAGGATTTTCAGGAAACCCTGGACGTGGTACGCAAAGTGCGTTATGACAGCGCGTTCACATTCATCTATTCTAAGCGGACCGGAACACCTGCCGCAGCGATGGAAGATCAGATCCCTGAAGACGTGGTGAAAGACCGGTTTGACCGGCTTTTAGAAGAGGTTCAGAGAATTTCAGCAGAAGTTTCCGGCCGTGATGAACATACGGTTCAAAAAGTCCTGGTGGAGAATATGGATGACCACCAGGCCGGTTATGTAACTGGCCGGATGGACAACAATACCATCGTCCATTTCCCGGGAGATGAATCCCTGATCGGAAAGATTGTGGACGTATACCTGGATGAATCCAAGGGATTTTACTATATGGGGACACAAATAAAAAACTAAAGAAAAATTACTGATTTTAGAAAAGAGGAAAATTATGGGACTGTCACCTATGATGGTTCATTATACTGAAACCAAGAAAGAATATCCTGACTGTATTCTCTTTTACAGACTGGGAGATTTTTATGAAATGTTTTTTGAAGATGCGCTGGTCGTATCGAAAGAACTGGAGATCACTTTAACCGGAAAGGAATGTGGTTTAGAGGAACGTGCGCCTATGTGCGGCGTTCCTTTTCATGCCCTTGATAACTATCTGTACCGGCTGGTTCAAAAAGGATATAAAGTAGCCATAGCGGAGCAGATGGAAGACCCCAAGCTGGCAAAGGGACTGGTGAAGAGAGAGGTTATCCGCGTCGTCACCCCCGGAACGATTACCAGCGCACAGGCATTGGATGAAACGAAGAATAATTATCTGATGGGGATTGTGTATCTGGACGAATCCTTTGGAATTGCAACTGCGGATATTACTACCGGTGATTTCCTTGTGACGGAAGTATCCAATGAACGAAATTTATTTGATGAGATTAATAAATTTGCCCCTTCTGAGATCATCTGCAATGAAGCATTTAACATGTCCGGAGTGGACCTTACGGAACTGAAAGAACGGTATCAGGTGACGGTTTCGTCTCTGGATAACCGTTTCTTTTCAGAAGAAACCTGTCAAAAGATCATTAAGGAGCATTATCATGTCAATTCTCTGGAAGGTCTTGGACTGAATGACTATGAGATCGGTTCCATTGCGGCAGGCGCTGTGATGCAGTACCTCTATGAGACACAGAAGAACACATTAAACCATATTACCACGCTGATTCCGTACACGACGGGACAGTTTATGATGCTCGATACATCCACCAGAAGAAATCTGGAGCTGGTGGAGACTATGCGTGAAAAGCAGAAACGGGGGACCTTGCTGTGGGTGCTTGATAAGACGAAAACCGCCATGGGCGCCCGCCTGCTGCGTAATTTTCTGGAGCAGCCGCTGATCGACCGGGATGAAATATTAAAAAGGCAGAATGCCATTGAAGAACTCAATATGAATTTCATTTCCCGGGAGGAAATATGTGAATATTTAAATCCGATTTATGATTTGGAACGTCTGATTGGACGGATCAGCTATAAAACCGCCAATCCAAGAGATTTGATTGCATTTAAAAACTCTTTGGAGATGCTTCCTCATATTAAAAATATTTTAAAAGAATTCAGTTCCGGGCTGTTCCGGGAATTGGATGAAGACCTGGATCCGCTGGAAGATTTATACCAGCTGATCGATAAGGCCATTGAAGATGATCCGCCCATATCCGTCCGGGACGGCGGCATGATCAAAGACGGGTTCCATGAAGAGACGGACAAGCTGCGCCATGCAAAAACAGAGGGAAAAACATGGCTGGCTGAATTAGAACAGCGTGAAAAAGAAAAAACAGGCATAAAAAACCTGAAGATTAAATATAATAAAGTATTTGGATATTATTTTGAAGTGACCAATTCATTTAAAAGTATGGTGCCGGATTATTTTATAAGAAAGCAGACGCTGGCCAATGCGGAACGTTTTACCACAGATGAACTGAAGAATCTGGAAGATATCATACTGGGGGCTGAAGACAAGCTGTTTTCTCTGGAATATGAGCTGTTCTGCCAGGTCCGGGATCAGATTGCCCAGGAAGTCTTAAGAATCCAGAAATCGGCAAAGGCCATTGCCGGAATCGATGTATTCGCATCTCTTTCCGTTGTCGCTACAAGGAATAATTACGTGAAACCGTCTATCAATGAGAAGGGGATTATTCAGATTAAGAACGGACGTCATCCGGTAGTGGAAAAAATGATGCGGGATGATCTTTTCGTTTCCAATGATACATACCTGGACAATGGGAAAAACAGAATTTCTATAATAACAGGACCCAACATGGCCGGAAAGTCCACATATATGAGACAGACAGCCCTGATCGTTTTAATGGCCCAGGTGGGCAGCTTCGTTCCTGCCGAATCGGCCAATGTGGGAATCTGCGACCGCATTTTTACCCGTGTGGGGGCTTCCGATGACTTAGCCAGCGGACAGAGCACATTCATGGTGGAAATGACTGAGGTGGCCAATATCCTCAGAAATGCCACGAAAAACAGTCTGCTGATCCTGGACGAGATCGGCCGCGGCACCAGCACATTTGACGGCCTCAGCATTGCATGGGCGGTTGTGGAGCACATCAGCAACACAAAACTGCTGGGAGCCAAAACGCTATTTGCCACCCATTACCATGAACTTACGGAACTGGAAGGAACCATGAGCGGGGTAAACAACTACTGCATCGCCGTGAAAGAACAGGGGGATGATATCGTTTTCCTGAGAAAAATTGTAAAGGGCGGGGCGGATAAAAGCTATGGAATCCAGGTGGCTAAATTGGCAGGCGTGCCGGAGCCGGTTATTGAACGGGCAAAAGAACTGGTAGAAGAGCTAAGCAGCGCCGATATTACGGCCAAGGCAAAAGAGATAGCCCAGTCCTCCACCAACGTAAACCAGCGTAAAGCCGTTCCCAAGCCGGATGAAGTGGATCTGCTTCAGATGTCCATTTTTGAGACGGTGAAGGACGATGATATCATTAAAGAGATATCGGAACTGGAACTTGGAAAGATGACTCCGATTGACGCGTTGAATATGTTGTACCAGCTTCAGACAAAGATTAAAAACCGCTGGTAGAAGGAAAGGAATTTATGCCGAATATTACAGTACTGGATCAAAATACAATTAATAAGATTGCAGCAGGAGAGGTAATTGAACGCCCGGCTTCAGTAGTCAAAGAGCTTTTGGAAAATGCCATCGATGCCGGAGCAACGGCTGTCACGGTGGAGATCAAAGACGGCGGAATCTCTTTTATCCGGGTTACTGATAATGGGTGCGGAATTCCCCGGGATGAGATCGCACTGGCTTTTTTGCGCCATTCCACCAGTAAAATCCGTTCGATTGAAGATCTGTTTACCATTTCGTCATTGGGGTTTAGAGGTGAAGCGCTGTCCAGCATCGCAGCCGTAGCCCAGGTAGAACTGATTACAAAGGTCAGTTCCAGCATTACGGGCAGCAGATACCAGATCGAAGGCGGAGCTGAAAAGGGACTGGAAGAGATCGGCGCGCCGGAAGGGACCACCTTCATTGTCCGCAATTTATTTTTCAACACTCCGGTGAGAAAGAAGTTTTTAAAGACGGCTCAAACAGAGGGCGCTCATGTGGCGGATCTGGTGGAAAAGATAGCCTTATCCCACCCTGAGGTATCCATCCGTTTTATACAGAATAACCAAAACCGCCTCCACACATCGGGAAACCATAATGTGAGGGATATCATATATACGGTGTTTGGACGGGAAATTGCCGCCAATCTGCTGGAGGTTAAAACCAGTGACAAAGAAGTGGCTGTCAAAGGTTTTATCGGGAAACCGGTGATCGCAAGAAGCAACCGGAACTTTGAGAATTATTACATTAATGGAAGATATATTAAGAGCAATGTAATTGCAAAAGCCATTGAAGATGCTTATAAACCCTTTATGATGCAGCATAAATATCCGTTTACCCTGCTCCATTTTTCAATCGATCCTGAATCTTTGGATGTGAACGTCCATCCCACCAAGATGGAACTCCGCTTTTCCCAGCCGGAAAAGATCTACCAGATGGTATTTCTTGCCTTGACAGCGGCGCTGGAGCAGAAAGAACTGATACCGGAAGTATCGTTGAAAAAGGAAAAAGAGGAGGAGGAAAAGCCTGTGCCCAAACGGGCGGATGTGCCGGAGCCATTTGAGAAAAAACGCCGGGAACTCACACAGACTTTTATCCGCGAAGCTTCTCCCGGATGGAAAACAGACCGGGAAGTGATGAAGGAAATCCTGGAAGAGAAGAGCAGAACCTCTGAAAACCTTCCATTTAAGAGCCCGGAACGGATACCGGTTCCGGTATTAAAAGAACTTCCCAAAAACAGTCCAAAAGAACTCCCAATCCGCGATGCTCTTATCATTCCCGGCAAGACGCCGAAACAGGATAGCAGTACCGCTAAGATACGAGTTGGGGAAGAGGAACAGGGGAAGGTCAAAGATGAACCCTCTGAGCAGATATTGACCGAAGAGAAGCCGGAAACCGCCCCGGCAAAAGAAGAGCAGCTGGATCTTTTTGAGGAAAAGCTTTTGGAGCCAAAAGCCAGGGAGCGTCACAAATTAATAGGGCAGCTGTTCGATACGTACTGGCTGGTGGAATTTAACCAGCAGCTCTATATCATAGACCAGCATGCGGCCCATGAAAAGGTATTGTTTGAGAAGACTATGGCTTCTTTAAGGCAGAGGGAGTATACGTCTCAATTGGTGAATCCTCCAATCATTCTCACGCTCAGCGGGAATGAAGAGATATTATTGAAAGAGTACCTGGAATACTTCACCAAAATGGGATTTGAAATAGAACATTTCGGCGGGAAAGAATATGCGGTCAGAGCAGTTCCTGACAATCTGTTTTCCATCGCGAAAAAAGAACTTCTGATGGAGATGATCGACGGGCTGTCAGGCGAAATAGCCGGACACAACCCGGATATTATCTATGAAAAGGTTGCATCCATGTCATGCAAGGCTGCGGTAAAAGGAAATCACCGGATGTCGGCGATGGAAGCGGACAACCTGATTGACCAGCTTCTGGAATTGGAAAATCCCTATGCCTGCCCCCATGGAAGGCCTACGATTATATCTATGAGCAAATACGAGCTGGAGAAAAAATTCAAGCGCATTGTTTAAAGGAAGGATATCATGAAACAACCGATTATCATTTTAACAGGCCCTACTGCGGTGGGAAAGACGGCCCTGTCCATTGAACTGGCTCATGCCATAGGAGGTGAGATTATCAGCGCCGACTCCATGCAGGTATACCGCCATATGGATATTGGCTCTGCGAAGATCCGACCGGAAGAAATGGACGGAATTCCCCATCATTTGATAGATGTGCTGGAACCGACAGAGGATTTTAATGTGGTGGTTTTCCAGTCCATGGCAAAAGAGGCGTTAAAAAAGATCTATGAGGCGTCCCGCATCCCCATCGTGACCGGAGGAACGGGATTTTATATCCAGGCCTTATTATATGATATTGATTTTAAAGAGGATGACAGCAACAGCCGGACAAGACGGGAGCTGGAGCAGCTTTCCGCAGAACAGGGAGCACAGTTCATGCATGATATGCTGGCTAAGATCGATCCGGAATCGGCAGAGGCCATTCATCCAAACAATCAGAAACGTGTGATCCGTGCCATTGAATATTACCGTCTGACCGGTGAAAAGATATCAGCCCATAATGAGGAAGAGAGGAAAAAAGAATCCCCTTACCGGTTCCTTTATTATGTAATAAACACGGAACGGGAAAAACTCTATTCCCAGATAGATTTCCGGGTGGACCAGATGATAGAAAACGGTTTGATCGATGAGGTGAAAAAGCTTGCATCCATGGGGTGTACCAGAGGAATGGTATCCATGCAGGGGCTTGGTTATAAAGAGATCCTGGATTATTTAAATGGAGAATGCACCCTGGAAGAGGCCATATATGTTTTAAAAAGAGATACCAGGCACTTTGCCAAAAGGCAGCTGACCTGGTTTAAACGGGAAAGGGACGTCAGATGGCTTAACCTGCCGGAATTTTGCTATGACCGCAGCCTTGTCCTGAAAAAAATATTAGATGATGTGGAGAACGAAAGATGGAGTTAGATCAGATGTATGAACAGCTGGGAATCAGCAGTGAAGTGCTGGCTTTCGGCAGAGAAATTGAAAAATCCCTGAAAGAACGGTTTGAAAAAATAGATGAAACAGCGGAATTTAACCAGTTGAAGGTGTTAAAAGCGATGCAGGATAACCGGGTGAGCGATATTCATTTTGCCGCCACAACCGGTTATGGATATAACGACCTGGGAAGGGATACGCTGGAAGCCGTGTATGCCAGCGCATTTCATGGGGAAAGCGCCCTCGTCCGGCCCCAGTTAATCAGCGGAACCCATGCTCTTCATATCGCCCTGTCCGGAAACCTCCGCCCGGGAGATGAGCTGTTATCTCCTGTGGGAAAGCCATATGATACCCTGGAAGAAGTGATCGGCATCCGTGAATCTTGCGGATCGCTGAAAGAATATGGGGTAATTTACCGCCAGGTGGATCTTTTAGATGACGGATCCTTTGATTATGACAATATAAGAAGGGCCATAAACGAAAAGACAAAACTGATTACCATCCAGCGCTCCAAGGGGTACTCCACCCGCGCGTCCCT
>JAGZXV010000234.1 GCA_018378255.1 Clostridiaceae bacterium
GGATGCCGATGTGGACGGTAGCCATATCGACACCCTGCTTCTGACCTTTTTATACCGTTTTATGCCGGAGCTGATCTATAACGGACATGTATATATTGCAATGCCTCCGCTTTTTAAGGTAATCCCTAAAAGAGGCCAGGAACAGTATTTGTATGATGAAAAAGAACTGGAAAAATACAGGAAGACCCACAACGGTGACTTTACCCTTCAGCGCTATAAAGGTCTTGGTGAGATGGACGCGGAACAGCTTTGGGAAACAACGCTGGATCCGGAACGCCGTGTGTTAAAGCAGGTGGAGATTGAAGATGCCAGAATGGCTTCTGAGATCACTGAGATGCTGATGGGAAGTGATGTTCCGCCGAGAAGACAATTTATCTATGAACATGCCGATGAGGCGGAAATTGACGCTTAAAAAGGAGAAACGTGAAAGATTATGCCTGAAAAGATTATCAAAACAGAATATTCGGAAGAGATGCAGAAGAGCTATATGAACTATTCCATGAGCGTTATCACTGCCAGAGCCATCCCGGACGCCCGGGATGGCTTAAAGCCGGTTCAGAGAAGAGTTCTTTACGATATGAGTGAACTTCGTTTAAATCATGATAAACCCCATAGGAAATCAGCCCGTATTGTAGGCGATACCATGGGTAAATATCATCCGCATGGAGACAGTTCCATCTATGAAACCCTGGTTGTCATGTCCCAGGTGTTTAAAAAAGGAATGCCGTTAGTAGACGGTCATGGTAATTTTGGATCCATAGAAGGAGACGGAGCGGCAGCCATGCGATATACGGAGGCAAGGCTTGAGAAGTTTGCAGAAGAGGTCTATTTAAAAGATTTGGATAAAACCGTGGATTTCATTCCTAACTATGATGAAACGGAAAAAGAGCCGGAAGTACTGCCGGTCCGGGTGCCCAATCTTTTAATCAACGGCGCAGAGGGAATTGCGGTCGGCATGAGCACCAATATTCCGCCTCATAACCTGGGGGAAGTGGTGGATGCCGTCATGGCGTATATTGACAATCCTGAAATCACCACGGAAGAACTGCTCCAACACATGCCAGGTCCTGATTTCCCGACGGGAGGGATTATTGCCAATAAAAAGGATCTGCCGTCCATCTATGAAACGGGCATGGGTAAAATCAAGCTTCGCGGGCGCATAGAGGTGGAGCTTGGAAAGAGAAAGACGGATAAAGATAAGCTGGTGATCAGTGAAATCCCATATACCATGATCGGCGCGGGAATCAACAAATGCCTTGTGGACATTGCAGATTTGGTGGAATCAAAAAAACTGACCGATGTGGTGGATATTTCAAACCAGTCCAATAAAGAGGGAATCCGCATTGTCCTGGAACTGAAAAAAGATGCCGATGTGGAAAAAATCATCAATATTTTATATAAAAAGACAAAGCTGGAGGATACCTTCGGCGTCAATATGTTAGCCATTGCCGGCGGCCGTCCGGAGACGCTGAGTTTAAAAGGAATCCTGAGAAATTATCTGGATTTCCAGCATCAGAATGCGGAGCGCAAATATAACGCCCTTCTGGAAAAAGAACTGGAAAAGAAGGAGATCAGGGAAGGCCTTATTAAAGCCTGTGATGTGATCGATCTAATCATTGCCGTACTTAGGGGATCCAAAAACTTAAAGGATGCAAAGGCGTGTCTGATGTTTGGAGATACCAGCAGTATCACCTTTAAAGTACCTGCCCTGGAAGAAGATGCAAAAAAACTTTGTTTTACGGAAAAACAGGCTTCTGCTATTCTGGAAATGCGCCTTTATAAGCTGATTGGCCTGGAAATTCTGGCCCTCCAGAAGGAGTACCGGGAGACTTTAAAGAAGATCAAGGAATACAAACATATATTGAGTGACAGAAAATATATGGATGTGATCATCAAAGAGGATTTAAAGGGAATTAAAGAGGAATTTGCTACGCCCAGAAGAACCAGGATCGAAGATGGAAAAGAAGCTGTGTATGATGAAACTGCCATAGCCGTACAGGAAGTCGCAGTGGTAATGGATAAATTCGGCTACTGTAAGGTGATGGACCGTTCCATCTATGACAGGAACATTGAGACGGTTGAAAATGAATATCCACACTCTTTCCGCTGCATGAATACGGACAAGATGTGCTTATTTACCGATACGGGAAACCTGCACCAGATCAAAGTGATGGATATACCAACAGGAAAGCTTCGCGATAAGGGGACGCCGATTGATAATCTGAGCAAATATGACGGTACAAAAGAGCGGATCATATTCCTGACCAGTACGGAAGCGATCAGGGGGAAAACGCTGCTGTTCGCCACAAAATCAGCCTTGGTAAAGCAGGTTCCGGCAGAAGAGTTTGAAACCAATAACCGGACGGTGGCTGCCACCAAACTGCTGGAAGGGGATATGCTGGCCAGCATTCAAATTGTAGGAGAACAAAACGATGTAGTCATACAGACGAGCGCCGGGGTATTTCTGCGCTTTATGCTGGAGGAAATTCCGGTGATGAAGAAAAACAGCCGGGGAGTGAGAGGAATCAAGCTTTCAAAAGACGAGGAATTGGAATCGCTTTATCTGATCGGAGAGAATCCGGTAATCAACTACAAGGGCAAAGATGTTTATTTGAATAAACTGAAGATCAGCAGGAGAGATGGCAAAGGAAGTAAAGTGAGATTGTAAAAAAAAGATGATTTCTCCGCGCAGCACGTGCATTTTTTAAGAAAGAGCATTGAATGTATGTGCTGTGCGTACAAATGTATTTTTCTCGCGAATAAATGTTGCATTTTTCCTCAAGTTGTTATAGGATATCTAAGAACAAAATTTGCATATGAGGAGTTGTAGTTATGGAAAAGAAATTAAGAGTAGGTGTATTAGGTGCAACTGGCATGGTAGGCCAGAGATTTATCTCATTGCTTGAGAATCATCCATGGTATGAAGTGGTTACTGTAGCCGCAAGCCCGCGTTCCGCAGGAAAGACTTATGAAGAAGCAGTCGGCGGCCGCTGGAAAATGACGACTCCTATGCCGGAAGCAGTAAAGAACCTGGTTGTTATGAATGTAAATGAAGTGGAAGCAGTTGCTGCCAGCGTGGATTTTGTGTTCAGCGCTGTAGATATGAGCAAAGACGAGATCAAGGCGATTGAAGAAGCTTATGCAAAGACAGAGACACCTGTTGTTTCCAATAACAGCGCCCACAGATGGACGCCGGATGTTCCTATGGTGGTGCCGGAGATCAACCCGGAGCACTTTGAAGTGATCAAAGACCAGAGGAAACGTCTTGGTACGGAAAAAGGCTTTATTGCCGTAAAACCGAATTGTTCCATCCAGAGCTATGCTCCTGTTTTAACAGCATGGAAAGAGTTTGAACCATATGAAGTGGTTGCAACTACATATCAGGCTATTTCCGGAGCCGGAAAAACATTTAAGGACTGGCCGGAGATGGTGGAAAATATCATTCCCTATATCGGCGGAGAAGAGGAAAAGAGCGAGCAGGAGCCGTTAAGGCTTTGGGGCAAGGTGGAAAACGGCCAGATTGTAAAAGCATCTTCACCGGTTATCACCTGTCAGTGTATCCGTGTTCCTGTTTTAAACGGCCATACGGCTGCCGTATTTGTTAAATTTAAAAAGAAAGTGACAAAGGAAGAATTGATCGACCGCCTGGTTAATTTCAAGGGACTTCCTCAGGAATTAAAATTACCCAGCGCACCGTCACAGTTCATCCAGTATTTAGAAGAAGACAATCGTCCGCAGGTAACATTGGATGTGGATTTTGAAAATGGTATGGGTATTTCCGTAGGCCGTCTTCGTGAAGACACGGTATATGATTACAAGTTTGTCGGCCTTTCCCACAACACCGTCCGCGGAGCCGCCGGCGGAGCTGTATTATGTGCCGAACTTTTAACGGCCCAGGGATATATCCAGGCAAAATAAGAGTTTAAATAATGACCAAAGGGGGTTATGTCATATGGCATACAAAACAGAACAGTTAGGCAAGATGGAAAACGGAGAAGAGGTTATCCGGTATACGTTAACCAACGATCACGGTGTCAGCGCGTCCTTCCTTAATTTGGGAGGAATCTGGCAGACTATGTTTGTACCGGATAAGAATGGAAAGATGGATGATGTGGTGCTGGGGTATGATACCATTGAAAAATGGCTTTTAGGCCCGGGACACTGCGGTGAACTGGTTGGGCGGAATGCCAACCGAATCGGCACCGCATCGTTTGTAATCAATGGAAAAACGTATGAGCTGGCAAAGAATTCTTCCGGAAAAGACAATCTTCACAGCGGTCTTGACTACTACAGAAACAGGATTTGGGACGTGAATGTGTCGGAAGATGAGCTGGGAACCAGGATAACGTTCTATCTGTTCAGTCCGGACGGAGACCAGGGATTTCCCGGCAATGCCCATGTGACGGTGAGTTATACCCTCACTCCGGATGACAGCTTAAAGATCGATTACCATATGGTTGCGGATGCGGATACGGTTGCGAATATGACTAATCATGCATATTTCAATCTGGCCGGCCATCAGTCTGGCAGCGCTGTGGATCAATTGGTGTGGATTGATGCGGATACATATACCATTGCGGATGCAGCATCCATTCCTACCGGCGAGTTGGTTCCGGTAAAGGGGACGCCCATGGATTTCACCGAGATGAAGCCTATCGGCCGTGATATTGATGCAGACTATGAACCGTTAAAATTTGCCGGCGGCTATGATCATAACTGGGTGTTAAACCACCCGGCTGGAGAATTGGCCTTATCCGCTAAGGCGATGGATGAGAAAAGCGGACGGGTGCTGGAAGTATTTACCGATCTTCCGGGCGTACAGTTCTATACCGCTAACTCTATGACTCCTCCTGTTACGGGGAAAGACGGGGTTCAGTATCAGCCCAGGGGTGGATATTGTTTTGAGACACAGTATTTTCCGGATGCGATCAATAAGCCGCAGTTTGCTTCGCCGCTTTTGAAAGCAGGAGATGAGTATAAGACTACGACGATTTATAAGTTCTCTGTTATTTAACATCAAACCTGAAGGGATTTTCGAAAAAGCCTTGACGTTTTACATTAAAAGACCTGGTCTTTTAAGTTAAAACGTCAAGGCTTTTTCGAAAATCCCTTCAGGCTCAATGTAAAACGTTGCCATTGGGCAAGTTCGATGGTATACTAATAAGGTTCCAGTAATTGAATGAAATGAGGAATTACATGTCAAAGTCACTATATATAGCAGAAAAACCAAGCGTAGCACAAGAATTTGCCAATGCACTGAAAATCAATGCCAGCCGCAGGGACGGATATATGGAATCTGCAGATTCCATCGTTACCTGGTGCGTGGGACATCTGGTAACCATGAGTTATCCTGAGGCCTACGATCCCAAATACAAGCGCTGGAGCCTGTCAACTCTTCCATTTATCCCCAAAGAATTTAAATATCAGGTTATCGAAGGTGTGGCCAAACAATTTAAGATTGTGAGCGGCCTATTAAACCGTGAAGATGTGGACACCATTTATATCTGCACCGACTCAGGGCGTGAGGGAGAGTATATTTACCGTCTGGTGGATCAGATGGCCGGTGTGAAGGAAAAAAAGCGGAAACGCGTCTGGATAGATTCCCAGACAGAGGAAGAAATTCTCAGAGGCATCAGGGAGGCGAAGGACTGGAGCGAATATGATAATCTTTCGGCCTCCGCTTATTTAAGGGCAAAAGAAGACTATTTGATGGGAATCAACTTTTCCCGGCTGCTGACCTTAAAATACGGCCCGTCCATTTCCAACTATATGAAAACCGACCGGACTGTTCTTTCCGTTGGACGCGTTATGACCTGCGTTTTAGGTATGGTGGTGCGCAGGGAACGGGAAATTCGGGATTTTGTTAAGACGCCGTTTTACCGGGTGTTAGCGGATTTTATCTCTGAGGGAATGACCTTTGGATGCGAATGGAAATCAGCAGAAGGATCCCGCTATTTTAATTCTCCTTATCTATATAAGGAAAATGGTTTTAAAGAGAGAAAACATGCGGAAGATCTGATTGCCGCTCTGATGGAAAAACCGCCGGTTGAAGGCACTTTAGCAGGAATTGAAAAAAAGAAGGAAACGAAAAACCCCCCGCTTTTATATAATCTGGCTGAGCTGCAGAATGATTGTTCTAAGATGTTTAAGATAAGTCCGGATGAGACATTAAAGATTGTCCAGGAGCTCTATGAGAAGAAGCTGGTCACATACCCGAGAACGGATGCCAGGGTTCTTTCAACTGCGGTAGCCAAAGAGATACATAAAAATATCGGAGGACTTAGGAATTTTGAGCCGGTTAAGGAATTTGCGGCCGAGGTATTGGAAAAAGGAAGTTTTAAAAATATTGCAAAAACCCGTTATGTTAACGATAAGCAGATCACCGACCATTATGCCATAGTTCCAACAGGACAGGGCTTTGGAGCGCTTAGAAGCCTTTCTCCTCTGGCACTCAAAGTCTATGAAGTGGTTTCGAGACGTTTTCTAAGCATTTTTTATCCGGCTGCGGTTTACCAGAAGTTTTCACTGGAAATGGTGGTGGACAGGGAACATTTTTACACAAGTTTCCGTGTCCTTTTGGATCAGGGATATTTGAAGGTGGCGGATACTGCATCGGTCCGCAGGAAAGCATCAGGGACAAAAGAGGAGACTAAGGAAGAGACCGAAGAGATACCGGAGAATCAGGATAATATCAATAATCCTGAATTTGTAAAGATGCTGGGAGCCCTGAAAAAAGGGACGGTGCTTCCGGTCACAGGTATGAACATAAAGGAAGGGGAAACCTCCCCGCCCAAACGGTATACCTCCGGATCCATGATTCTGGCTATGGAAAATGCAGGACAGCTGATAGAAGATGAGGAATTGCGCGCACAGATTAAGGGAAGCGGAATTGGAACCAGTGCAACCCGGGCGGAGATTCTGAAAAAACTGGTCAATATCAATTATCTGGCGTTGAACGGCAAAACCCAGGTAATCACTCCCACACTATTAGGTGAAATCATATTCGATGTGGTAAATGCCTCGATCAAGCAGCTTCTGAACCCGGAACTTACAGCCAGCTGGGAGAAGGGCCTTACCTATGTGGCGGAAGGCACGATCACGCCGGATGAATATATGGAGAAACTGGACCGCTTTGTGGCAGGACGGACTTATGGGGTGCTGAAGCTGAACAATCAATATCAGCTCAGGGAATATTTTGATAAAGCCGCAGTAAATTATAAAAAAGGAAAGTAGAGGCGAATGATTATGAAAAAAAGTCAGATGACCATCCAAAATTTATATGATCTTTCTCAGACAATTGCAAAACCGTTACTGGAGCAGGCTGAATATCCATGGGAAGTGCTTCCGAAAATAGGAGATTTTATCATGGAGCTAGGAAAAACATTATCTTCCGACGAATATGACCATCCGGAAGAGGGTATTTGGATTCATAAAACTGCCAAAGTAGCGCCGACCGCCTGCCTGACTGCTCCTCTCATCGTGTGTGAAGGGGCTGAAATTCGTCATTGTGCATTTATCAGAGGTAAAGCCATTGTGGGAGGCGGAGCTGTAGTGGGAAATTCCACAGAATTGAAAAATGTAATCTTATTCAACAAAGTCCAGGTTCCGCATTATAACTATGTCGGAGATTCTGTGCTGGGCTACAAATCCCATATGGGAGCAGGTTCTATTACATCAAATGTGAAGTCTGATAAGGAACTGGTTAAGGTACATGGGGAAGACGGTGATATCGCTACAGGAATGAAGAAATTCGGAGCTATGATCGGTGATAACGTGGAAGTCGGCTGCGGTTCTGTATTGAACCCTGGAACCGTAATTGGAAGGGAATCCAATATCTATCCGCTGTCCAGTGTCAGAGGTTGCGTGGATGAAAAATCTATTTATAAAGCTAAGGGGGAAATTGCGGCAAAGCGTTTTGAAGGGTGAAAAAATTGGGATTTAGGTGAGAAAGTTACGCAGAAAAGCGGGGAAGAAGGCCGGGGAGCCAGACGGGGGAAACAAGCGATACAGGGGTCATGTGGAAACCGTTTAGCGGAACTTAGGCTTCCGGCATGAAAAA
>JAGZXV010000235.1 GCA_018378255.1 Clostridiaceae bacterium
CGGGCAGAAACTGAAAACCGAATCAGTTTCTGAGATGCCCCTGAACGGTAAAGTCATGAGGAGTTTACCGTGAATGGGCATCGGACCGCCTTTTTTCATGCTGGGAGTCTTAGTTCCACTTAACGGTTGGAACCAGATCCTTGTATCGTTTGGTTCCTCCGTTCAGGTTCCCGCCCTGGTTCTCCGCCATCCCCCCGCCCCGCTTTTCTGCGTAACTTTCTCCCCTACATCCCAATTTTGCATTACCTCTTCATTCAGGAAAAATATGCATACTGCCAGAATTGTAATATTTTACTGGTTTTTCGGCCAGAATAAACTAAAAAGCCGGTTGAAATTGCAGTACGATAAGCATGCCGGCGCTGATCTGGTTTGAGGAAAGGAGAGCGGGCATGGTTACTGAACTTTATCTGATAGGCGGAATGTCTTGTGCTGCCTGCAGCAGCGCGGTAGAACGCGTTACGAGAAAAATGGAGGGCGTAATAGCTAGTGATGTAAATCTTGCAACCAATAAGATGACAATTACTTATGATGAAAATAAGGTTACATCCGGGATGATAATGGATAAGGTGAATAAAGCCGGTTATCAGGCTTCGTTGATCCTTGAGAACGAAGGGGGCAAAAAACAGGAGGAAGAGGAGTTCGCTCATCAGGAGGAACTGCTTCATGAATCCAAACGCCGTCTGATCATTGCTGTCTGTTTTGCAGTGCCATTGCTGTATATATCTATGGGACATATGGTTCCGTTTCCGCTTCCGGTTCCTGCTTTCATTGATATGGGTCTGAATCCCCAGAATTTTTCCTATGCCCAGCTGCTGCTCACTATACCGGTGCTGATCTGTGGAAGGAAATTCTATACGGTTGGACTGAGGGCTCTCCTAAAGGGGAATCCAAATATGGATTCTTTGGTGGCGATCGGTACGGGCAGCGCATTTTTTTACAGCTTATATATGACGGTTACAGTCAGCCGGAATCCAATGAATGCCCATCATCTGTATTATGAATCCGCTGCCGTTGTAATCACTCTGGTGATGCTTGGAAAGTATATGGAGAGCAGGAGCAAGGGGAAAACCTCAGAAGCGATCCGTAAACTGATGGCGCTGGTTCCGGATATGGCCATTCTGTATGAAAATGGGCAGGAGAAGGAGGTGCCTACAAAAGAGATTAAAAAAGGGCAGCATATTCTGATTAAGCCTGGAAACAGGATTCCTCTGGATGGTGTTGTAATAAAGGGCAGCAGCAGTGTGGACGAATCAATGCTGACTGGAGAAAGCATACCGGTGGAGAAGGAAAAGGGAGATGCCCTGATTGGCGGCAGCATGAATTATAATGGGGCCATGGAATTAGAGGTTACCAGAACGGGTACGGATACTACATTATCTAAAATCATTCGTCTGATCGAGGAGGCCCAGGGGAAAAAAGCTCCGATTTCCAAACTGGCGGATAAGGTTTCCGGTATCTTTGTTCCAGCGGTGATGGGAATAGCAGTTGCAGTCGCCCTGTTGTGGTGGATAGCAGGAGGTAAGGACATATCCTTCGTACTCACTATTTTTGTAGCCATATTGGTGATTGCCTGCCCCTGTGCGTTGGGACTTGCTACGCCAACTGCAATTATGGTGGGAACCGGGGTGGGAGCCAACCATGGAATTTTGATAAAGAGCGGCGAGGCACTGGAAATCTGTCATAAAGCGGATGCGGTTATACTGGATAAAACGGGTACCATTACGGAAGGAAAGCCGAGAGTGACCGATCTGGTTGTCCTAAAGCCGGATTTACGGGAAGATGAACTGCTTATGGCGGCAGCCAGTTGTGAGCGCATGTCAGAACATCCGCTGGCGGCGGCAATTGTGGAAGCAGCAGTGGAGAGAAAACTTACGTTGGAACAGCCGGATTCCTTTAAGAGTATTACCGGATCCGGAATTGAGGCGCATTATCATAAGAAAACGATCTGGATTGGAAACCGCAAGCTTTTAGACGACAAAAATGTCCATTTGGATGAAACGATCCTGACTAAGGCCGGCCGCTATGCGGGGCAGGGAAAGACACCCATGTATGTGGTGGAAGACGGGAGTTTGACCGGCATGATCTGTGTGGCCGACACGATTAAAGAGACCAGCATTCAGGCGATCGACCGGATCAAATCATTGGGAATCCAGGTTTATATGCTGACAGGAGATAATCGTCAGACCGCACAATATATCGGAAAGCAGGCCCATATCGAACATGTGATAGCAGAAGTGCTTCCAGAAGATAAGGCGGCTGCAGTGAGCGGGCTTCAGAAAGAGGGAAAGACTGTTATGATGGTGGGAGACGGTATTAATGATGCGCCGGCTCTGGTCCAGGCAGATGTGGGAACGGCTATCGGGTCAGGAAGTGATATTGCATTGGAATCGGGAGATGTGGTTTTGATGAAATCGGATCTGATGGATGTTTACCGTGCCATAAAACTGAGCAAAGCCACCATTCGCAATATTAAGCAGAATTTATTCTGGGCATTTTTTTACAACAGCCTGGGAATTCCCGTTGCAGCAGGTATACTTTATCTGTTTGGAGGGCCCTTGTTAAATCCGATGATTGCCGGCTTTGCCATGTCCCTCAGTTCGGTCTGTGTAGTGGGAAATGCTTTAAGGCTCAGGGCCCTGAAACTGCAGTAAAAAGGGTCTGGAACAAAAAGGAATATTTTTTAGAAAAAATTTCAAAAATTCATTGACAATTACAACAATTCATATTATACTATCAAAGGTATCGAGGCGTGGCTCAGTTTGGTAGAGCGCTGCGTTCGGGACGCAGAGGTCGCAAGTTCGAATCTTGTCGCCTCGATTCGATACCTTTGATATGGCCTATTGGTCAAGCGGTCAAGACGCCGCCCTCTCACGGCGGAAACCCGGGTTCGATTCCCGGATAGGTCATTCGGTGCTTTGGATAATCGTCCAAAGCATTTTTAAACGCTTCCGTAGCGCAGCTGGTAGCGCGCCGCATTCGTAATGCGTAGGTCGCCGGTTCGAATCCGGCCGGGAGCTGAGAGAAAACCCTCGATTTTATCGAGGGTTTTCTTAATTTCTGCCGATACGCATCAGGTTTAGGATAAGTTGAATTTTGCATATGGCTGCCAGTTGCTTGCTGCTCAGGCGTCTTTTATCGCTCATTTTTAATATTCTTTATTCTGTACCGTTTTTACCGATAAATAATACGTAACCAGAACCACCACAACGGTTATGATGACGGCACCAGCAGCCAGGGCTGGCAGCATTTGTTCCAGATTTATGCTTTTTATGCTGATGCCCAGATGCTTGATATTCTTTCCAAGTATAAAAATCAGTGCGGTAGGCAGAAGGAATACGGCCATCATGGCGATTCGTGCTTTCTCAATTCCTACTTTAAATGCAATATACAGAATGATACTGAAGCCGGTCATGAGAACTAAAACTGTGCTTCCCGTAAAAGCCAGCAGCTCTGTCAGAGCCAGATTGTGTTGAATGAGCAGTATAGGAACTCCGATTGCCAGGCTTAGACCTGTGCTGCCCAGCAGAGACAAAAGCATCAGCAGATATTTAGATGTTACAAGATCCTTTCGTGAAATGGGAGCGGATAGGGCGAACGCATCCCATTTTGACAATTCGTCATAGCTCATAGTTGACATGAACATCATGGCTCCCAGCATGGTTGCAATGCTGACAAAAAACGTGATGTCCCATATGCCCATCAGACTGAATACCAGATAGAATCCATAGATAAAAACCAGTTGTTTGAAATAGGATTTTAAGTTCAGTAAATCTTTGATAATCAATGCCTTCATGTTAACCCTCCCTTCACTTGAAACAGAATGATTTCTTCAATGGTGGTGTTATCCACTACCAGATTTTTGTTTTGCCAAATAAATTCATTTTTATTGTCTATCATCACTTCATAGGAAAACTGATTGCTTCTCACCGCTGCCACATGTGTTTTGTCCATGGCGTTGTATTCCTGTTCCGTACATTTGACCACACCATAGTTTTCCAAAAGTTCATCCTTGTTCCGGGAAAAAACAATGTTGCCATTATGGACAAAAGTGATGTAATCCGCAATCTTTTCCAAATCACTGATAATATGGGAGGAAACCAATACGGAATGCGTTTCATCCTGAATAAATTCCAGCAGTATATCTAAAATTTCATCTCTGACGATGGGATCCAGCCCGCTGGTCGCCTCATCCAGGATCAAAAGGCTGGCGTTATGGGATAATGCCAACGCCAGAGACAGCTTCTGTTTCATCCCCTTGGAGAATTCTTTCAGTTTTTTATTCTCCGGCAGATGGAAGCGGTTTCTGTATTCCTGAAACTGTTTTTCATCCCACTGCGTGTACAGTTGGTTCATAACGCGGCTGACATCCTCAATTTTCAGTCCGTCGTAAAAACCATAGTTATCTAAAACCACGCCGATCTGTTCTTTTATATCTTTATCAGGGCTGCCTTTATGGCCGAGAACCTCTATTTCGCCTGAACTTGGATATACCAATCCCAGAATTGATTTAATTATAGTGGATTTTCCGGCTCCATTCTCACCTACCAGTCCCATAATGCAGCCCTTTGGAAGGCAGAAGGATACATCCTTCAACGAAAAACCTTCATAGTATTTGCATAAGTTTTTGATCTCAATTGCATTGTCCATTTTCAATCCTCCTGATAAATGATAGTCAGCATATCAATCAATTCTCCCAATGTGATGCCGCCGGCTCTGGCGTCAGCCACAGCCTTTTGAATGGATTCTTCTACGGCCTTCAACTGATTCTCCCTGACAAATTCCATATTTTTCTCAGCTACAAAGCTTCCTTTTCCCACCACGGTGGAGATAAAACCTTCTCTCTCCAAATCTTCATAAGCTCTTTTGGTAGTAATTACACTAATACGGAGTTCCTTGGCCAGCATTCGCATAGAGGGCAGCGGATCACCCGCCGACAGATGTCCCGAGATGATTTCATTCTTTATCTGTGAGGTAATCTGTTCGTAGATGGGTTTTCCACTGGAATTGCTGATTATAATATTCAAAATAACCACCTCGTTCCAACGTTATGATAAGTGTGTATATCTTATATATACACTTATAACATTATTCTATATAATTGTCAAGTACCATCTTACTTTCCGGTCCCTGTGTTGTTCAGAAGTACGCAAAATAAGACAGGCTCATAAGTACATTCGGAAAAAAGTTAAATTTTTCCTCCTCTGTATGAAGTATAATCAACGTATTAAAATTAAATGGAGGGAATGATATGAAGAGATTAAAAGTACTTTTATCAGTTGTGTTTCTGTCACTGTTTATGACTATTACGGCATTTGCAGGCCAGTGGCAGCTGGATTCAAACGGGTGGTGGTATCAGAATGATGACGGCGGTTATCCCGCAAACCAATGGCAGGAAATCGACGGAAAACATTATTATTTTGGTTCAGACGGTTATATGCTGTCCAGCACCATAACACCGGATGGTTATGTGGTGGGCGCAGACGGGGCCTGGCTGTCCGGATATGTGCTGGCTTCCGGTTATGAAGAGGAGCCGGATTACGATACCAGCATTCAGATGCCAAGATATAAAGACTATACGATTTTCAATCCTGACAGAACGGATGCCAAACATATTACCATGAGCTGTAATAAGGGATGCAAAATGTATTTTACGAAGGGATATGATCCGGAAGATCCGACGGAAGATGATAAGCTATACCAGAATACACGGAACACCACTTTTAATATCTGGTATGGAAATCCTGTCCTCAATCCAGGTGAAACGCTTAAAGTTGTGGCCATCAGAGATGAAGACGGGGCGAGAAGCGGAGTTACCACACTGCGGTATGAAGATGCCCATCCGGGGAATAAGAACCGGACAGGCAATATAGCGGCTTCTTCAAATCCTGACACCAGCAGCTCCAACAGTTCCGCCTCCATTACGAATGAAGGTTCTGCAACAACAGGGCCGCGCCTCTGTCCGATATGCTTAGGAAAAGGAAGTGTGACCTGTACTTATTGCCATGGAAGCGGGATTGGACAGAATGCGTCCACCGGAATTAACGGTGGAATCTGGCAGGGCCTGTGTCCGGGATGCGGCGGCTCCGGAAGTAAAACCTGTGCAGGCTGCGGCGGAAGAGGTCAGATTGGATATTAAATTCAGCGCCGGATAAATACGGTTTTGGACCGGAAGAAATAGTGATACATAATAAAGCCTTTAAACTGGTATAAACTTAGAATAGCCGGTTTAAGGGCTTTTTGTGTTATAAAAAAATACCTGCGAAAAAAATGTAAAATGAACTTTACAATAAATGTAAAGCGTGCTATACTAAAAATGTAAAGGAAACATTACTTTTTAATCCTGACAACAGAAAGAGTGGTGTATGTGAAAACAAAAATACAGGAACTTAGAAAGCAGAATAAGGTGACACAGGAGGAACTGGCATCCGCTTTGGGGGTGACAAGACAGACTATCATATCCCTGGAGAACGGAAAGTATAACGCCTCCCTCCAATTGGCTTTTAAGATAGCCAGGTTTTTTAAAATGAGCATTGAAGACATTTTTTTATATGAAGAGGAGGACTGAATATGTGGTTAAAACAGCTTTTTATTGAAAATAATATCGATTTTGATAAGCGGTGCAGGTCAAGAATTATGATAGGAGCATTGTTTGCAGCGCTGGGAGCGGTGGCAGTGGTATTGTCCTTTGCGTCGGATTATCTGCCGGTGATGTATTTGGAGCCGGGTTACCGTGAATCTATATCAGCCTTTTATATAGGCACCGGATGCGGTTTAATAGGAGCCGGTATTATGACTGTGATTAACAATATCCGCTATTTAAAAAAGCCGGAATTGAAGAAAAAACGCAAGATATATGAAACGGATGAGAGAAACCGAATGATCGGATTGAGATGCTGGGCTTATACGGGATATACCATGATGTTAGGGCTGTATATCGGCATTTTAGCAGGAGGTTTTATCAGTCTGACTGTTTTAAAAACACTTTTGGCAGTGCTTGCGGTCTATGCTGTAATTTTAGGGATCTTTAAAATCATTCTGCAAAGGGTTATGTAGGATTTATCAGCAAGGCCATCCTGAACTGTTATATTAAATTTTCATCCTTTAGAAAATCTTTTGATTTTTCTGAAGTGCATGTTTAGAAACCTCCTTTATGATTAACTCATCAAGGAGGTTTTTCTTTATGGATATTCAGACATTGACACAGTACTTCTTACAATATGGAGCATTTTTTATTTTTGTAATTGTTTTATTGGAATATCTAAATCTGCCGGGGTTTCCGGCCGGGATTATAATGCCCCTTGCCGGAATCTGGGCGGCAAAAGGGGAAATCAGTTTTTTTGCTGCGATGGTACTGGCTTTGCTCGCCGGCCTTTTAGGAAGCTGGATCTTATATGGGATCGGACGGATTGGCGGAGAGTTGTTTTTAGAGCGGTATTTAAATAAGTTTCCCAAACAGAAACCTATAATTGAAAGGAATTTTCTGCTGCTTGAGAAAAAAGGGGCGGCGGGCATTTTTATCAGCAAACTGATCCCCGTTATCAGGACTGTGATTTCTATTCCGGCCGGGGTAGTGCGGATGAATTTTATTCAATACAGCATCAGTTCGGCGCTGGGGATCTTTGTATGGAATTTTTTCCTGATCGGAGCCGGCTATATGTTAGGGGACAAAGCGATACAGATGTTTTCATAGGAGGATGGATGATGAGGATTGCAATGCTTACGAATAATTACAAGCCATTTATTGGAGGGGTACCTATTTCGGTGGAAAGGCTTTCAGAAAGCCTTCGCAGACTGGGACATGAAGTAATCGTATTTGCGCCGGAAGCAGAGGGATGTGCAGGTGAGGAGTTTGTAGTGCGGTATAAAATTTTGTATCAACAGCCGGAAAAGGGGATGGTTATCGGGCAGTGTCTTGATAAGCGGATTGAGCAGTGCTTTAAAGAGAAAAAGTTTGATGTGATCCATGTGCATCATCCGGTTCTCATGGGACAGACCGCATTATATCTGGGTAAAAAGTACGGAATACC
>JAGZXV010000236.1 GCA_018378255.1 Clostridiaceae bacterium
CCCTCTTCCCCTGTTTCCTTTATGGGAATAGATGTAGCAGTCTAAAAGTGTGAAAGATGCCTGTAAGCCTTTATTTATAAGGGTTTACAGGTTTCTTTGTTTTATTCATCTTTCAATTCCCTACACCCTTTTAATTTTTACTTTTTGATTCCCTTGGTTACCTTTCGTTTTACTTAGAAAAAATAATGTTTGAATTTTCATCCAATTTAGGTGCGGGAGATTCTTGATCAGGATGTATACCAATTGCATAATCTATCGTAAGTTTGTCCAGTTCTTGGGTATCAAATAACTTTAGTTGTTCCTTTTCTGATACTGCCGCTGTTGGTTCCACTGATGCTTTAATGGTATTGTTATCCACCTGTGGCGCTGTTGAGCACGCAGTCAGCAGAATCATCGCAGACATCATTAAAGCCATAATGCCTCTTCCCCTGTCTCCTTTATGGGAATAGATTCCTCCGGTTTTACTAAAAGAAATAATTCAACTGGGACAATCCGCCCCAATTAATTCAAGTACAGTCTCCAATGCCTCTTCCGATTCAATGTCGGGTGTTGTGCCTACTTCCATATTACAGCTTCCATCGGCATTCAGGCAATATTCCACATCGAATGCAATCAAAAGGTGTCTGTTTGGCAGTTCATACCATACTGCCCCTCCGCTGTCGGAACCGCCTGTGGGCTGACCGACCAAGGTCGCAAAACCTGTATCCTTACAGAATACTGCAAACGCTTCGGAAGAGGAAAATACATCTGGTCCAATGAGAACCCAAATCTTACCCTTAAAAAGTTTCTCATCAAATTCCGGCTGTAATGTATTCATCAGTTCCCTCGCCATGGTCAAATCAGGAGTATCTTCCTTTGGTAAATTGAAGAATTGTGGATCACTAATAACATCTTGAACGCTCAGAGATGAATTTTCATATTCTCCTCCGTAAAACAGCCGGGTCAATTCCGTATCCTTCATCATCCGTACAAGTCTGCTGTTTACTGTTTCCGAAATATTCGGGCTGACAAAAGCGTTTTCCCAGTATACCGTATTGCCGCCGCCGTTTTCCCTGATATCGATAATTAAATGACTGTAATCTTTTACCTGTTCCAAAAAGGAATGTATTTCAGGCAAATCGTTTTCCATGAATTGATCCTCAAATGAATTCACCTTAATATAGGCACAGCTTTCCGGTCCCGTCATCGTCTTCAAAGTCAGATTGGACTCCTGGGCAGCAGCTGTCTTCTGATCCTCCTGTGGGCGGTCACTCTCCTCCTGCGATGCAGTACTCTCCTCCTCAGGCTGCGGCAAAAGTGTCAGGAGGTAATCATAATACTCATAAAATTCTTTCACCTCAGTCCGGCTGCCCATATCCACCCATGGTTCCAGCGCCGGAATCTCTTCCAGATATTTTCTGTTGTTTTTGTCAAATTCACGATAATACCGGGGATTCAGTATTCCAACGTGCCCGGTCATTCCGCATACCTCATATAAACTGCCTGAAATGATCTCCAGATACCGCCACATTGACTGATGGTCAGACGCCTCCATCTCCATGATTTCTTTACGGTAACGGTCTATAACCTCATCATAATCTCCGCCCTCTGCTGCCTGCCTGCGGTTAATCACACCCCAAAAAGGATAACTTTCCTTCATGTTCTTCCACATCATATCATAATCGGAAAGCATCTGTTCTTTTGTCAGAATCATATCGTCATACACGGATATATTTGATACTTCTGCAGTATGGTCTTCCTTTTCCTGTAGAATGCTTAATTTGGGATTGCAGGCCAACAATGTGAATACCGTGGTACAAACAAAAACGTTAACTATCACTTTCCACTTCATATAGGCGCCTCCTTTAAAAGATCTTAATATATAAAGCCTGTACTACACGGTTTACACTAAAAGATATCACTTATCGATCTGGTTATATTATAGCATGATTCTATGAGAGAATCATAATCCTGCCTGTTTTTCTAGAGTGTGTTTGAAAATTGCTTTCCGTCAGATGTGCGTCACAGTTTGTGGGAGATTTGTCCCGAATGAAGGGCACATAGCGGGCTATGTAACCTGAATTCGGGACAAATATACCGCAAAGTGGGGCGTGCAGATGGCGGAAATGAATTTTCAAACACGTTCTAGAATAAAATCCCCGGATCTTAACCCCAGATCCTCCATCACGTTCATCCTGCATCTTCTTGGGCCATCGATTCCAGCCTGTTTTAATAAACGCTTTAACTGCAGGGACGTTATATGAAACGTCTTTTTCACCTTGTCAAAATCTCCGCCGCTTCTTCGATAAGCTCTCACCACCTCAGCTGCGGTCCAGTCACAGATTATAATATCCTTCACTTCGGCCACTCTTACCACTTTCTTATTCATTATAATACGGACTGTAGATTTGCGCCGCTGATTCTAAAGTAAGTTCTGGTTTACCAGTTTCACAGCAGCAGCCCATCAGTTCAGAAATATCTTCTCTGCCCTTGGATCTGTTACGTTTGATTTGAAACTTAATATACTCATTAAGCGACTTCATAAAATTCAAAACCCCTTCCCTAACGCCGTCAGAACGTATGTTCGTTTTGTGTATTTTTATATTACCACCTCATGTTTCCCTTGTCAAGAACATTTGTTCGGCTTTTATCATTAAAACGTTACTGTTCACAGTCCCACCGGCGAAACTGCAAAGCCCGGCCGTACATCCCGAAGGAAGTCGGCCGGCGGGGGCTGTGAACAGTGACATTAAACATATTTACCATATTCTCCGTCTGCAAAGTTAGCGAAATCTGCCTATCATCTAAGATATTTGTGCCTAAACCAACAGATACAGAAAATACAGTTGAACGGTTGAATAACTGGAATTTAGTAGAAAACCCTGCTTGAGTGTGTTTGAAATTTTTTTCCAATAAATGCTGTTAATACATATCGACGGTTATATCCTAATATGTGCCGCAGGCTTTCTCAAAAGCGGGTATCTATAATTTTTAAGATATAAAAAAACAGCATTCTGCTATCAGCGTTCGTAATACTATGATATACTAAAAGAAAAAACGGGGATGTAGCATATGAAAAAATTAGTAATTTTGATGACTGCAGTATTAATCAGCACGGCTGTCTCCTTTCCCTCATTTGCGGGTGAATGGAAACAAGATGAGAACGGATGGTGGTATGACAATGGGGATTCATCGTTTGCGAAAGACGGATGGCATTGGATTGATGGGAAATGTTATTACTTTACTTCTGATGGTTATTGTCTCATAAACACTGCTACTCCAGACGGATATACCGTTGATGAAAGCGGGGCGTGGATCATTGATGGTGTGGTACAAACGCAGGAAACCAGTGTTCAAACATATACTTTGGGTGATTTAACTATAAAAGTTCCGGAGAATTTTAAGCTTAGTGAAATATCCGATACAGATATTAGTTTTGAATCCTTGAAATATATGACAGTTATATCCTTTCACACAGCAGAATATGAATATTTGCCAGAAGATTTTAATGAATCAGATATCTTATCATTACCAAATGGTACTGCTATGCAGATTAATAATACCACTTGGAACTGTTATTATTTGGATCCGCCTGAAGGCAGCCATGCATCCAGGCAGATATTCTACTTTAGACGTAACAACAACTCTACTTATATGTGCCTTATCTTTGTTGGATATAATGGAGATCCCATTGACCCTGATCTGCTAATGTATGAAATCGTTAATTGAAAGATACCGCTGCATCAGCCGCAATAAAACTTTGTTTTCACTAAAACTAAAAAATCAACCAACGATTCCTACCCTAAAATAACTCCATTGCCTCTCTCACACTGCTCACCCCCAGCAGATTGATCTTCCCCTTTTTCTTCATCTTATCCAGGCACACCTGGGGAAGAATACAGGTTTCAAAGCCCAGCTTAACGGCTTCATTTACCCTCTGTTCAGCCATGGAGACAGCCCGGACCTCGCCTGACAGTCCCACTTCGCCGAAAACAATGGTTTTTCCATCCAGCGGACGGTCTTTATAGCTGGACACCAGGGCCATGACGATTGCCAGGTCAATGGCCGGCTCGTTCATCTTCATTCCGCCTGCAATGTTAATATAGGCATCCATATGGCCCATCTGGTAATGGCACCGCTTCTCTAAAACAGCCATCAATAGGTTTACACGGTTGTAATCCGTACCCGCCGCCGTTCTTCTGGGCATATTGAAACTGGTATCCGTAACCAATGCCTGTACCTCCAAAAGTATCGGCCTGGTTCCTTCCAAAGAACAGGCTACCACCGCCCCTGAGGCTCCCTGAGGCCGCCCGTTCAACATGAATTCCGAAGGATTTTCCACCTCCGCCAGCCCCGATTCCTGCATCTCAAACACTCCGATTTCATTGGTGGAGCCAAAACGGTTTTTCACCCCTCTTAAAATACGGTAGGATGCATTTCTTTCTCCTTCAAAATACAAAACCGTATCCACCATATGTTCCAGCACTCTCGGCCCAGCCACCACGCCTTCTTTTGTCACATGTCCCACAATAAAAATTGCAATTCCCATGCTCTTTCCAATCTGCATGAGCAAATTGGTGGATTCACGCACCTGGCTGACGCTTCCCGGAGCGGCTGTGACCGCTTCGCTGAACATGGTCTGTATGGAATCGATGACCACCACATCCGGTTTTACTTCCTGTATTGTCTCTTCTATATTTTCTAAATTCGTTTCACACTGAAACAGCAGTTCTCCGCTGATTCCGCCGATCCTGGCCGCTCTCATCTTGATCTGTTTTAAGGATTCCTCTCCCGATATGTAAAGGACCTTCTTTCCTGATGCCGCCAGATTCCGGCACACCTGTAACAGGAGCGTGGATTTACCTATACCGGGATCGCCTCCCACAAGGATCAGGGAACCCGCCACGATACCGTCACCTAAAACCCGGTCCAGTTCTTTAAAACCAGTGGGTATCCGGTCTTTTTCTTCCAGGGAAATTTCATCGATCAGAACCGGTTTCGATTTGACAAGTCCTTTGCTTCTTGCAGCCGGTTCCTTTTTAGCCACCGGTTCCTCCACCAATGTATTCCATTCCTTGCACGCCGGGCACTGGCCCATCCATTTGCTGGATTCATATCCGCATTCTTTACAAAAAAATGCCGTTGACTTCGCTTTTGCCATAATCACCTCGCTGTCTGCCGCACAATTGCAGCATGATTTCTCAAATTAACTGTATACTAAAAATCAAATCCCGCATCAGCCGGCATTCCCAAACTGACTGCAAAAGGGGCGGCTGCAGCATTGCAGCGCCCCTCATTATAATTGGTTGAATCACTAACGTTTTACAATTTTAACACTGGCGGCAACTCCCTCTTCCAGTTCAACGCTGGCAACCAGTTTTCCACTCATGTTGGTCTTCATCTCACCCACGGAAATGTCATCCACATAAACCTCATATTCCGTATCATCTTCCAGCTGGACGGTTAACTGGGCATCCTTATCCCCTTCAACCAGAAACGCAACACCATCGTCGGTCACTTCAAAATTTTCTACTGCAGTACCTGGTACGGATTCGTATACAAACATTCCGTTGCGCTCTAATTTGGTTATCTCATAGAAAGTTTTTACCTTATATAAATCACCCTGAAAATCATAATCCTCAACTTTAGTCTTCTTCTCCAGCTTGTAGTTTCCAAAACTGATCGTCCCGTTTTCTCCTTTACGGATTAATTCTTCGATTACTGGCATTTGTTTGCCCTCCTGGTATTCTTTTCTATTACTTATCTTCCTCTTTATAACAGCTGAAATGGAACACTCCTGCTGTCTTCAACACCCATCGGCGTATCTATAGTATACATCATACGCCTTCTCTTGGCTAGTGATTTATCAATACCTGAGTTGAAAATTTTAATCCGTTTTCCTCATCCTTATCCACTAAAACCTTGTCTCCTGCTTTCACATTACCGTCCAGAATCTCTTCTGCCAGCTTATCCTCCAGCTGGTTCTGGATCGTCCTGCGCAGCGGTCTTGCCCCGTATTTCTCATCGTAGCCTTTATCGATTAAGAATTCTTTTGCCTGGTCCGTCACCTCCAGTTCAATGCTCATCTGCTGCTTAGTCCTCTTCATGATACTGCCCAGCATGATGGACACGATCTCCTTCATGTGATCTTTATTCAGCGGATGGAATACGATGATGTCGTCAATCCGGTTCAGGAATTCAGGCTTGAAGATCCGCTTTACCTCTTCCATAACGCGGTCTTTCATGAACCTGTACTTTTCATTTTCATCTGAAGCGGATCCGAATCCCAGCCGCTTCGGGGAGATGATGTTCTCCGCCCCTGCATTGGATGTCATAATCAGAATTGTATTTTTAAAGTCAATCTTCCGTCCCTGGGCATCTGTGATATGGCCGTCGTCCAGCACCTGAAGCAGAATGTTAAATACATCCGGATGGGCTTTTTCCACTTCGTCAAATAAAATCACGGAATATGGGTTCCTGCGGACGCGCTCGCTCAGCTGGCCGCCTTCTTCATATCCCACATATCCTGGCGGGGAACCGATCATCTTGGATACACTGTGCTTTTCCATGTATTCGGACATATCAACCCTGATTAATGAATTCTCCGTACCGAACATGGCTTCCGCCAGCGCCTTGGTGAGCTCTGTTTTACCTACACCGGTAGGCCCCAGGAACAGAAATGACCCAATTGGGCGCTTTGGATCTTTTAAGCCCACACGGCCTCTTCTGATCGCCTTAGAAATAGCGGTAACCGCCTCTTCTTGTCCCACAACCCGCTGGTGCAGAATGGATTCCAGCTTTTTAAGGCGCTCTGATTCCTCTTCCTCCAGCTTCCTTACAGGTATCTTCGTCCATCCGGATACAACGTCTGCGATTTCATTCTCCCCTACCGTCAGAGTTCTGGTTATTTTCTCTTTCTGCCATTTAGCGCGGAGCTTTTCAATCTTTTCACGCTTCTTTTCCTGTTTTTTCTTAATGTCTCCGGCTTTTTCGTAGGCTTCTGCCTTTATGGCTTCTTCCTTCTGTTTTTCCAGAGCTTCAATATCCTTTTCTAATGCTTTGATGTCTTCCGGCTCTATAAAATTGGTCAGACGGATCTTAGAAGATGCCTCATCGATCAGATCGATGGCCTTATCCGGAAGGAAACGGTCATTGATATAGCGGGCGGACAGCTTTACCGCGGCCTGCAGGGCATCATCTGTGATCTTCACCTTGTGATGATCCTCATAGCGTCCCCTCAGCCCCTTTAATATCTCAAAGGTCTGCTCTTCTGTCGGCTCTTCTACCGTAACCGGCTGGAAACGGCGTTCTAAGGCCGCATCCTTTTCGATATACTTCCTGTATTCTTCTATAGTGGTTGCACCGATCAGCTGAATCTCACCTCTCGCCAAAGACGGTTTTAAAATGTTGGAGGCATCTATCGCCCCTTCTGCCCCTCCGGCCCCTATAATGGTGTGGATTTCATCAATAAACAGCAGAACTCTTCCGTCCTCCGTCACTTCACTCAGCACCTTTTTAATTCTCTCTTCAAATTCGCCCCTGTATTTAGAACCTGCCACCATGCCGGAAAGATCCAAAGTAACCACCCGTTTATCGGCAATGGTTTCCGGAACATCTCCCCCGGCAATCATCTGTGCCAGCCCTTCCACAACTGCGGTTTTACCCACTCCCGGCTCACCGATCAGACAGGGGTTATTCTTTGTACGCCGGCTCAAAATCTGGACCACCCTCTGAATCTCGCTTTCGCGGCCGATCACAGGGTCCAGTTTGCCTTCCCGCGCCAGCTCAGTCAAATCCCTGCTGTAGCTGTTCAGCACCGGAGTAGCGGACTTTCCTTTGGAACTCCGGTTATTCTGAAGTTCCTCTTTATTGGCCGGGGCATCTTCTCCCATGGCGGACAGCACATCGATATAAATCTTCTGGACATTCACC
>JAGZXV010000237.1 GCA_018378255.1 Clostridiaceae bacterium
GGGGACGGAGTTCTGGAGTTTGGAATGGGGTTTTGGATCTGTTCGGAATTTCCATTCTACGGACAGACATATGCGGCCAGCGCCGGGTGGATGGATGATGGGGGCCTCATGATAAAGGTTCAGATCACAGGCAGGGATTCAAGCTCTGTTACCATACAGATGGCCTTTTCGGACGGCTGTTTAACCGCATACATGAAGAGCACCGGAGAGAACGTTTTTCAGGAGTTTTCCGGCTTTTTTGAAGGCAGAATCAAATCTTAATATATTTCAAAATATTACATATCTGAAAATAATGCAATGAAAATGCAATATATACGGCTCATTTTGAAAACAATGTAGGAAGTGCAAAAAATACACCCCGTTTATAGGGCAATATGCCAATAGTTTCCTCTTTTTCTATCGTTTATTATTTATAATAGCTAAATGTTAGGAAAGAGAGGAGGGGGGTATTTTTGGCAGCTTTTTTTGATGTGGAAAGCGGGCCGTGCCGTTATGATTTCCCAAATGAAAAATTACATATTACAGCACTGTTTTTCCCTGAAAACTGCCGGAAAAGGAATACCCGAATGTGAGACATTATGGTATTTGACAAATATTTTAAAGACTATCTGGACGAGTTTGACCAGGAGTATCCGGAAATCTGGTCTTATAAAGACGGTTGTGTCATGACCGGTGCGGAGATTTTATATGAGGCCGGAAGGGATGACCGGTATCTGAAGAGCCTCTTATGTTTTGGCGATAAATATGTGGGTGAAGACGGTTCTGTGACCGGTTTTGCCCCATCTGAATATAATGTGGATCAGCTCAGGTGCGGTACAACCTTCTTTTTCCTCTACGAACAGACGGGAAATGAAAAGTACAGAAAGGCCATGGATCTGTTCATGGAAAACCTGAAACATTTTCCGAGAACGGAAGAGGGCAGTTTTTGGCATAAGCAGATTTATCCTTATCAGGTCTGGCTGGACGGCCTTTATATGGCCATGCCGTTTTACCTGAAATACGATACTCTTTACGGGGGAAGAAAACATTATAATGATATCATCGATCAGTTTAAACGGGTAAGGCGTTATCAGTATGATGAGGAAAAACAGCTGTATTACCACGCATACGATGAAAAACGGCAGATGATATGGGCGGATAAAGAGACGGGGCTGTCCCCCTGTTTCTGGCTCAGGGCCGAAGGATGGTTTTTGATGGCTCTGGTGGATTGTTATGAGATCATCCCGGAGGAGTCCTATGACCAGTTCCGCTATCTGGGGGATCTGTATAAAGAAGCGCTGAGAGGAATTTTGAGATACCAGGATCCAAAAAGCGGGCTGTTTTACCAACTGATTGACCGGGCAGATCTGCCTGGAAACTATTTGGAGACGTCGGGATCGGCCATGGTGGCTTACTCGATTTTAAAGGCCTGCCGTTTGGGACTTCTGCAGAAGGAAAAGTATTTTGAGCTGGGTGAGCAGATTCTCATGGCTTTGGAGGCTCTTATGTTTAACGTGGAGAAAAAGAGGTTTCACTTGACGGGTATCTGTGCCAGCGCCGGTTTGGGGCCAAAAGAAGAACGGGACGGAAGCCCGGAATATTATTTGGGTGAACCGCAGAGACCGGACAACAAACACGGGGCTGCCGCCTGCATGATGGCATATGGAGAATGGAAACGACAAATATAGGATGCTTTAAGCCTCCTGATGGCTTATTTTTTACACCCAAATTTGTGCCGGAGCCACAAATTTGAATCGCAGCTGGGAATCTGGGATTTTCAGCGCGTGTCTGCGAAAAAAATGCTCCGGTATGGAAGGATTAATATGGAATTCAACATCATTTTTCAAACATCCAGAAAGATTACGATTGAAGTGAAGAACTATGGGATCTGGTATGCCCGCAGAAATTACCGGATTTTTATAAATGGGGAACCGGTCATGACCTCCGGCCGCGTGGTCCAGACTGTTTCCGGCCTGAAACCGGACACGGAATATACGATATGGATTGAAAATGAAGACGGAAAATCGGAGGAAAAATCATTCAGAACTGACTATGAATTTGTAACCCTGGACGTGAAGCGGTTTGGAGCCAAAGGAGACGGGGTTAACGACGACACATTATTCATACAGGCGGCTATTTCTGCCTGCCCTCCGGGGGGACGGGTTTTTCTGCCGAAAGGCATTTATAAGGTGGTCTGCCTGTTTTTAAAGAGCGATATTACCATTGATTTTGATGATGATGCGGTATTGTCCGCATTTACGGATAAACCCCGGTTCCCGGTTTTACCGGGTATGGTTGAGAGTTATGATGAAAAAGAAGAATATAACCTGGGCACATGGGAAGGCAATCCTTTGGATATGTTTGCATCCATCATAACGGGAATCAATGTCTCCAATGTGGTGATTACAGGCGGCGGAATTCTGGATGGCAACAGCAGCTATGACAACTGGTGGGCCGGTACGGGAAGAGAAAAGGCAGGCGGAGCATTCCGGCCGAGGATGATCTTTTTAAACCACTGCAGCCATATAACCGTACAGGGGCTTACCATACAAAACAGTCCCGCCTGGAACCTTCATCCCTATTTTTCCGATGATACGAGATGGATTGATTTGAAGATCATCAACCCAAAGGTGTCGCCCAATACGGACGGCATGGATCCGGAATCGGTGGATGGGCTGGAGGCCGTGGGCGTGTATTTCTCCCTGGGGGACGACTGTATAGCGGTGAAGTCCGGGAAGTTTTATATGGGGCATAAGTATAAAAAAACATCCCGGAATCTGGAAATCAGGCAGTGTTATATGAGACACGGCCATGGCGCCCTGACGCTGGGCAGTGAGATCGCAGCAGGGGTCCGCGGCCTGGTGTGCCGGGACTGTCTGTTTGAGGATACGGACAGAGGACTTCGGGTTAAGACGCGGCGGGGACGCGGTGAGGATGCGGTGCTGGATGATATCACCTTTGACAATATTAAAATGGACGGGGTGCTGACGCCATTTGTGATCAACTCTTTTTATAACCGCTGTGACCCGGACGGCCATTCGGATTATGCCCAGAGCAAGGAAGCTTATCCGGTGGATGAACGGACGCCGGTAACAGGTAAGATGACATTTTCCAATATAGAAGCGAAAAACTGCCATGTGGCAGCCTCCTTTATCTACGGCCTGCCGGAAGCTCCCATCGAAGAACTGAAATTTGAACACATTGACATCAGCTTTGCAGACGATCCGGTGACGGACTATGCGGCAATGATGGATGATCTGGAGCCCAGCAGCAGGAAGGGAATCTATATAAACAATGTGAAAAAACTGAAACTGAAGGATGTAAAGGTACATGGCCAGGAGGGTGAGGCTGTGGAGATGCATCATGTTGGGGAATTAGAGTGAATTTTCAAACGCGCTTCAGTGCGGTAAATCATCCTGACAGCTTATTTTTTATACCCAATTTGAATCTGTAAAAAACGCTTCGGCATACAAGGAATGAGAAAGGACGACGGAAACTATGATATTTGAACGCTATATTAAAAACTATATGTATGAATTTGACCAGCTTGACCGCTGCTTTTGGAATTATGAGGATGGATGTGTGCTGATCGGCGCTCAGGCTATGTATGAAGCCACAGGAGATGAATATTACTTCGACAGCATCCGCAACTTCATTGACCGTTATGTAAAAGAGGATGGAATCATGTATTACGATCCAAAGGAATACAACATCGATAAGATTCCTTCCGGCCGGGTGCTCTACCTGCTTTACAAACGGACCGGCAATGAAACTTACCGCAAAGCCATTGAGCTTTTGATGGGGCAGCTGCGGGAACACCCGCGTACAGAGTGCGGCAGCTTCTGGCACAAAAAAATCTATCCTTACCAGATCTGGCTGGACGGCTTATACATGGGAATGCCGTTTTATATGATGTATGAAAATGATTTTGACGGCGGAAAGAACTATGGCGATATCATCAACCAGTTTTTAAATGCCAGAAAATACTTGTACGATGAAGAAAAACACCTCTATTACCATGCGTATGATGAGAAGAAAGAGATGTTCTGGGCCGATAAGGAAACCGGATTGTCCCCAAACTTCTGGTCCCGCGCTACAGGCTGGTATCTGATGGCTCTGGCCGACTGTTATGAACTGATGCCGAAGGAGCAGGAAGAATACAGAAAAGTACTGGCTGATCTTTGGAAAGAGGCCATTGACGGAATGCTGGAATACCAGGATAAGGAAAGCGGACTGTTCTATCAGCTGACAGCACTTTCCGATGTGGAAGGAAACTATCTGGAGACTTCCTCCTCTTCTATGGTGGCTTATTCAATCCTGAAAGGATGCAGGCTGGGCGTGCTTCCGGAGGCGGTTTACCGCGCGAAGGGAGAGGAGATTTTAATCGCGCTGGAAACCAGGATGTTTACCATAAAAAATGGTAAACTGGAACTGGGCGGCATGTGCGTAGGCGCTGGTTTAGGGCCGGCAGACAACCCGAGAAGAGACGGAACCGTAGCGTATTATCTGGCAGAAGGCGTTGTGCATGATGAACAGAAAGGTACAGGAGCGGCTATGATGGCATACAGTGAGTGGCTGAAACTGCGAAAGAAGGGGATTGAGGTGCTTCCCGGGATTGAAGTGGAGATTTATAATAGCGGGTATTAGAATTGATTGATCGCAGAAAGTTACGCAGGAAAGCGGGGCGAGACGGCGGGCGGCGGTCCGGGCTTCAGGTATGGGCTGGGCCGGCTGGGATTCAACAGCGCTGGATGACGGCTGGAAACCGTAAGTTAAACTAAGGTTGCAGGGATGGAAAAAGACGGTCCGATGCCCATTCACGGTGAACTCTTTATGAACTTCACCGTTCAGGGGCATCTCAGAAACTGATTTGGTTTTCAGTTTCTGCCCGCCTTTTTCCATCCCTGCGGCCTAAGTTTAACTAGACGGTTTCCAGCCGTCATCCAGCGCTGTTGAATTCCAGCCGGCCCAGCCCATACCTGAAGCCCGGACCGTCGCCCGCCGTCTCGCCCCGCTTTCCTGCTGGTTTTCTCTGGGGAGGATTTAACATCAAGCCTCAAGGCATTTTCGAAAATGCCTTCACGTTTTAATGTCAATGACCTGGGGATTGAGATTAAATCTTCATGTCACATTTTGTATATAAGTAGAATAGCGTAGTATTTAAACATATCTTTGTTTTTTATATCCTTCCAATCTTTTTTATTGTGTGCAGCCAGTATTCTGTCCCAGAGTGTGTTTAAAATTCATTTCCGCCATCTGCACGTCCAACTTTGCGGTATATTTGCCCCGAATTCAGGTTACATAGCCCGCTATGCGCCCTTCATTCGGGACAAATCTCCCACAAGCTGTGACGTACATCTGACGGAAAGCAATTTTCAAACACACTCTAGCTTCCCCTTCTTCACGGCGTTACTTTCACCAATAAATCCCCCTCAATTCCTAAATTACAAAAATTGTGTAAAAATTGCTTATATGGTGTAAAATTGTATTATCGCATGAAAACGTGACTATCACGACGTAACTATAACGAGGAGGGAATACAATGGAGCAGATTTTATACAATGGAACATTTTTAACCATGGACCCAGGCTGCCGGAAGGCGGAAGCAGTGTTGGTTTCGGATGGGGTTATTAAGGCTGTGGGGCTGTTTGAGGAAGTCTGTGACCTGGCGCCGGGAGCGGAGAAGAAGGATATGGAAGGGCGCACTGTACTGCCTGGATTTATCGATGGGCATTCCCATATATCCGCAGTGGCTTATCAGCTGTTGATGGCGGATTTGAATCCGCCGCCTACAGGAGACTGCAGTTCGGTGGAGGATGTGATCAGGAAGATGAAGGAGTTTTTGGCTTCCCGGGAACTGGCTCCGGGACAGTGGCTGATGGGAATGGGATATGACAACAGCGTATTTCCGGACGGGAAACATCCAACGAAAGAGGATTTGGATCAGATCAGCCGGGAACGCCCTGTTGTGATTCTTCATGTATCCGGCCATCTCTGTGTCGTCAATACCAAAGGGATGGAACTGATGGGATATGTGGGAGATCATTTTGCCGTACCTCAGGGCGGCGTTGTGGAAAAGAGCGGGCTTTTAAAGGAGCAGGCATTTTTGGGATCGGATAAGATGAAAGGGCCGTCTCCGGAAGATGTGATACGTTCTGTGGAAAATGCCTCCCGCCTCTATGCGTCCTATGGGATTACCACCGTACATGACGGAAAAGCCAGGATGTCGGAGTACGGACTTTTAAAGGCCGCCGGTGAACAGGGGCTGCTTTGCAATGATGTGGTCATCTATTTTTCACCGGAAGCGGCAGAGGAACTTCTGCCTCATCAGTATCCGGCTGAAAATGTTTACCGAAACCGGCTGAGGTTTGCCGGCATGAAGCTGTTTTTGGACGGTTCTCCCCAGGGAAAGACAGCCTGGCTGTCGAAACCTTATTATGCAGCGCCGGAAGGGGAAGGAAAAAATTACAGGGGTTTTCCTGTGCAGACGGAAGAGGACGTGATGGAGCTGATGAAAAAGGCGGTGGAAAATCATTGGCAGATCAACGTCCATGCCAATGGAGATGAAGCGATTGAGCAGATGATCCGCTGTTATACGAAAACGCTTGAGGAAACCGGGAGCAAAGAGAATTTAAGGCCGGTGGTCATTCACTGTCAGACTGTGCGGGAAGACCAGCTCAAACGGATGAAAGAGATTGGCATGATAGCCAGTTTCTTCCTGGACCATGTATATTATTGGGGGGATTATCATTATGAATCTGTTTTGGGGCCGGAAAGGGCAGAACGGATCAGCCCGCTTAAATCGGCACAGGAACAGGGCATTTCTTTCACGCTCCACCAGGATTCGCCGGTCGTGCCGCCCAATGTGCTGTTTTCCATCCACAATGCGGTGAACAGGAAAACTTATAAGGGAAGGATTTTAGGGGAGGATCAGAGGATCAGCGTTTATGAAGCCCTTCAGGCGGTTACCATTCACGGGGCATACCAGATATTTGAAGAGGATAAGAAGGGTAGCATTACCCCGGGAAAATATGCCGATTTTGTGGTATTGGACCAAAATCCGGAAACGGAGGCCCCTGAACGGATTAAGGATATCCTTGTTAAAGAGGTGATAAAGGAAGGGAAGACAATTTTTACGGATTCCGGCCATGACGGAAATGCTTGACCCTGGGTATTTGGCTAACGTATAATCAAGGTACTATAAAAGGACGGGAGCTGAGTATTAGGATGGGAAAGATAGCGCTTCTGGTTTCCAGGGAAGAGATGCTTTATCAGGCGCATAATATCCTTCAGGAGAAAAAATATGAGATCAGTGAAATAAGGGTGGTGCAGACCCAGGACACGATTGTGGAGGCCAGACAGTCCATCGCAAATGGGGCGTCCATCATCATTGCCCGGGGCCTGCAGGCATCGCTGATTAAACAATATACGGATATTCCGGTGGTTGAGATCGTACTTACGGCTCAGGAGATGGCGCTTTTGGTGGTAAAGGCGAAGCAGATCGTGAAAAAGCCCAAGCCGGTGATTGCGGTTGTGGGCTTTAAAAACATGTTCTGCGACATGTCTTATTTTGACACACTGTATGATATTGAACTGAGGACGTATTATTCGGACAACAGTTCCGGCCTGCGGGATGCGTCGCTGCGGGCGGTTGAGGAAAAGGCGGATTTGATAATCGGAGGAGACACGGCTGTGGAGGTGGCTACCAAAGCCCACGTGCCGTCGTTGTTTCTGTCCACCACGGAAGATTCTCTGAAGACCGCATTTGCCATGGCTGAAAGCATGGATTACGCCATGGG
>JAGZXV010000238.1 GCA_018378255.1 Clostridiaceae bacterium
TGACAGCACTGGATGGTGGTATCAAAACGATGATGGAACATATCCCGCAGGAACTTGGGAAAATATCAATAATCAATGGTATTATTTTAATGAGGCGGGCTATATGGAAGCTAATTGTTGGATTGGAGGAATATATTATGTTGGTACTGATGGTGCGATGTTAGTTAATACAACAACTCCAGATGGTTATAAGGTTGATGAAAATGGATCGATTGTTTTTAATAACAATAGTTCACATTTTACAAAGTCACAAATAAGTGGAGAATATCAATTTGATGATGGAGAAATGGGAGGTTATTTTAATGGTGAAGCTCATTATAACCATGTTTATACTTTGATATTAAATGCAAACAATACCTTTGAATATACATACGATAATTCTTTTCGAGTTTATGATGAATCAGGGACTTATACCTATAATGAAACAAATGGTGAATTAACATTTTCAGAAAACCCATTTATAACTAAAGGTATAGTTAAAGATAATGGAATATTAATTTCCGAAAACACAGATGGGGACATACTATTCACCGTTAAATAATCTCAAACCACACAGAAGCTTATTGGCAAAATCAATTTGATATAAGGAGCTTAAATTTAAGAGTAATTCTTGGATTTAAGCTTCTTTTAATATGCATATCCAGCTATATTTCGCGCATACTATCATCAAAAATTGGTGGCTTTATTTCCAACCATCAAGGGTATCAAATCTGCATGTGGAGATGACTTCCCGGTTTCCATCAGATACAGTGTTTCCAGCAAAATGAAAGGACTTAATTCCGGCGCATTACCGGGAGAATCCTATGAGGAGTATGGCAGGAGTATGGAAGCGAGTCCGGCTATAGCGCATATTCTGGAAGCAACTACAGCTACCTCAGAGGATATTTCAAATTCGGAACAAGAAACAGCAACTCCAATGCCTTAAATATATAATTTGTCCACTACCTTAATATGTGGTAGCGGACTTCTTTTTTGCCCAATTTTATATAACTCCCAATTTTTTTGTTTTTGCCGATTCAATCCATAATTAAGGCGGAGGTGATTTAGTTAACGAAAAATAATGCATCGGAGAAAAAAGTATATGAAGTAAAGGATATTCAAGTCATACTTGGCATCAGCAGGAACGGAGCTTACGACTTTGTAAGGAAGGTGCACGATACCGGTGAACCATTTAGTGTGATAAAAATAGGGGGAAGTTACTGAATCCCCAAGATATCTTTTGATGCATGGCTGGAAAAAGAGGGGGTTTTAGATTAGATGTTTGAGATTAGATTAAAGTGGAGTATTCCTCATAAATATGATAAACTAAAATTGCTTAATTGTGGATGCTCCATCATGGAGGATCATTAAAGATGAAACAGATAACAGGTAAAAGTCCCGTTTATTTCGAAAACGGTGCTTGGTACATCCGGAAAAAGATTCTTACTGAGGAGTTGAATGTATGTTATATAGAAGAAGGGGGGTATCGCTCAGAGGAAGAAGCTTATGAAGCCTACGGAGAACAACTGGTTCTATTTAAGAAAAAAATTGAACCTTCTGAAAGAGACAAAACCATCTCAATTTGAATTTCGGGAATATTTAATATACTGGTACCACAATGTTTACGTGCCGTGCAGTGATGGTTCAACGAAGATTGCAAAATCGTATTTGATCTACTCGAAGCACCAGTAGTAAGTATGCATGATTTAAGGCATATGGCTGCAAGTCTTCTTTTTGAATCAACGGCTTTCCAGAATTTGATGCATTCATTGACAGTGTGCTTCCAGAACCGTCAGAAGAGGGATGTATTATAGTGGATGTCGCTGTGGATTTTGATTTTATCGACTCCGTGATTCCTATGTAGATAATTGTTATTGAAATATAACGGGAAATACCTTATAATTATGCAGAGTATTTGACTATGTTAAATAGTACCAAATAGTTGAAAAAAAATAAATCTGTTGAAAATTAAAAAAACATCGTTTATTTCAACTTAAAAAGAGTTTAAAATAGTGCAAATCAAGACAGTTTTTCTATTTCAAAACAGCTTATAATGCCATTAAGGCAGATGGTAAGAAATGTTTATTATCAATAAAAAAGAGAGTGTATAACATGAGAAAATTAGCACTAAATGACGAAATATTACTAAGTATCCAACAGCCTGCCCGTTATATCGGGGGTGAGGTGAATATGGTAACTAAGGACCCCTCTAAGGTCGATGTCCGCTTTGCCATGTGTTTCCCCGACGTTTATGAAATTGGAATGTCGCATCTGGGCATGCAGATCCTTTATGACATGTTTAACCGCAGAGAGGATATTTACTGCGAACGTGTTTTTTCACCTTGGACAGATCTGGATAAGATTATGAGGGACCAGAAGATCCCTCTTTTTGCGTTGGAATCCCAGGACCCCATTAAAGATTTTGACTTTTTAGGAATCACGATTCAATATGAGATGTGTTACACCAATATTTTACAGATTCTGGATCTGGGACAGATTCCGCTTCACGCCTGCGACCGCGGGGAGGATGACCCGATTGTAATTGGAGGCGGCCCCTGCGCTTATAATCCGGAGCCTCTTGCCGGATTTTTTGACCTTTTCTATATCGGAGAAGGGGAAACTGTGTATTACGATTTGATGGACCGCTATAAAGAGAATAAGACCAAAGGCGGCAGCCGTAGGGAATTTTTAGAACTGGCGGCACAGATTGACGGAATCTATGTTCCTGCATTTTATGATGTTTCCTATAAAGAAGATGGAACGATCGAACATTTTATTCCAAATAATCCAAATGCCAAATCTGTTATTGTTAAACAGATGGTTAAAGATATGGATGATGCTTATTATATCGAAAACCCGGTTGTACCGTTCATTAAGATTACCCAGGACCGTGTGGTTTTAGAGATACAGCGCGGATGCATCCGTGGCTGCCGTTTTTGCCAGGCCGGCAATGTATACCGCCCTCTGCGTGAGCACAGCCTGGAATATCTGAAGGAATATGCATATAAGATGTTAAAAGCAACAGGACATGAAGAAATCTCATTGAGTTCCCTGAGCTCCAGCGACTACACCTATTTGGAAGGGCTGGTTAATTTCCTGATAGATGAGTTTAAAGGTAAGGGAATCAATATTTCCCTTCCATCCCTGAGAATCGATGCATTTTCTTTGGATGTTATGAGTAAGGTTCAGGATGTCAGGAAGAGCAGCCTTACATTTGCTCCGGAAGCCGGTTCCCAAAGGCTGCGGGATGTTATTAATAAGGGACTGACTGAGGAAAGTATCTTAAAAGGTGCCGCTGAGGCATTTAACGGTGGCTGGAACCGGGTGAAATTATATTTTATGCTCGGACTTCCAACGGAAACGGTTTCAGATATGGAAGGAATCGCTGAACTTTCAGAACTGGTTGCCGAGGAATATTATAAGATTCCCAAAGAAGAACGTCATGGGAAGGTTCAGGTTGTTGCCAGTTCTTCTTTCTTTGTTCCGAAGCCATTTACCCCCTTCCAGTGGGCACGAATGTGCACAAAGGAAGAGTTCTTAGAGCGCGCCTATATCGTTAAAAACAAATTTAAAGAGATGCTCAACTATAAAAGTTTGAAATACAATTGGCATGAAGCTGATTTAACAGTGTTGGAAGGCGTTCTGGCGCGTGGCGACCGCCGAGTCGGGCGTCTGATTGAAGACGTTTATAAACGAGGGGCGTTATATGATTCCTGGTCCGAACATTTCCGTAATGAATTGTGGATGGAAAGCTTCAACGCCTGCGGCCTTTCCATTGACTTCTATACCACTCGGGAAAGAAGCCTGGATGAGGTGTTCCCATGGGATTTTATCAATGCCGGGGTAACAAAGGAGTTTTTAAAGAGGGAATGGCAGAATGCGGTTGAAGAAAAAGTAACACCTAACTGCCGTCAAAAATGTTCCGGATGCGGAGCAAAAGGATTTGGAGGAGGTGTTTGTTTTGAAGATAAGAATTAAATTTGCAAAACAGGGCCCTATGAAGTTTATCGGCCATCTGGATATCATGAGATATTTCCAGAAAGCAATGCGCCGCGGCAATATTGATATTTGCTATAGCGAAGGCTTCAGCCCCCACCAGATCATGTCCTTTGCATCGCCCCTTGGTGTAGGGCTTACGAGCAACGGTGAATATATGGATATCGAAGTATCAGGAACAACCAATTCAAAAGAGATGACAAATCAGCTAAATAGTGTTATGGTAGATGGTATGAAGGTATTGAGCTGCCGCCGGCTGAATGACACTGCCAAAAATGCCATGTCTATTGTTGCGGCTGCCGATTATACAATCCGTTTCCGCGAAGGCTGTGAACCGGCTGATTTAGATGATTATTTCAGTGGGCTTTCCGATTTTTATAAGATGGAAAGCATCCGGATCATTAAAAAAACGAAAAAGGGAGAGCAGGAAGTGGACATCCGTCCATTCATTTACTGTCTTTCCGTAAAAGATAATACCATATTTATGCAGCTTTCTTCCGGAAGCGCCAATAATCTGAAACCGGAACTTGTTTTAGAAGCCTATACCAATTTCAGAGGCGGAGAATTTCGAAGCATAGCCTTCCAGATACAGAGAGAAGAGTTATATGCTGCGGATGAAAACGGTAAATTAATATCATTAGAGGATCTGGGAGAAGAGTTTGAATAAGTTGATTGTTACGAGATGGAATCAGGGCATCCTGACTGCACTCCAGTCTGAAGGGGGAATCATCCAGCTGAACCTGGATCCTGGCCCTGATACGTCGATTCTGGGCAATGTTTATATAGGGAAAGTTAAAAACATTGTTAAAAATATAAATTCCGCCTTCGTAGAGTTCACCAATGGCCGGATGGGGTATTACAGTCTGTCCGAAAACAGGCGTCATATCTATACAAAAGCGCATTCCGGCAGCGGGCTAAAAGCCGGTGATGAGATCGTTGTCCAGGTATCCAGGGATCCGGTTAAAACGAAGGCCCCGGTCTTGACCGGAAATATAAGCTTCCCAGGTAAATATTGTGTGCTGACACTTGGGAAAAATGTAGTTGGTTTCTCATCAAAGATCAGAGATCAGGAGTGGAAAGCTTCCGTAAAACAGATTCTGCCAAAAGAAGCCGGTACAGAATACGGTGTAATTATCCGAACGAATGCACAAGAGGCGGATCCGGATACGATTATAAGTGAATTAAAATCGCTATGTGAAACAAGCAGCCGTATGTTGTCGGAATCAGCCTACCGCACTTGTTTCTCTCTGCTTTATCATTCTGTACCGTCTTATATATCCGACATCCGTGATTTGAATTCGGGGATGCTTCAGGAGATTATTACAGATGATGAGGAGATATTTCACCAACTGCAGGAATACACGGCTGTTTTTCAGCCGGGAGACAGGCAGAAATTAACTTATTACCAGGATAAGATGCTTCCGCTCAATAAATTATACAGCCTGGAATCAGCAATGGACCGTGCATTGAATAAGCGGGTTTGGCTGAAATCCGGCGGATATCTGGTTATTGAACCGACAGAGGCCCTGGTGGTAATAGATGTCAATACAGGCAAATTTTCAGAGAAAAAAGAGATACAGGCTGCAATTTTAAAAACTAACTTAGAAGCTGCTGCGGAAATTTCCAGACAGCTCCGTCTTCGTAACCTCTCCGGTATTATTATTGTAGATTTCATTGATATGGAGAAGGAAGAAGATAAGAAAGAACTGCTTTCCTGTTTGGAAGCGCTTACGGCCAAAGATCCGGTTAAGACTACGGTTGTAGACATGACCCGGTTAAATCTGGTTGAAATAACCAGAAAAAAAGTGAGAAGACCTCTCTATGAACAGGTTTCTTTTAACAGAGGAGAAGAGTAGCGTATGAAGATTATTATTGTGGGATGCGGTAAAGTTGGTCTGTCCCTTGCAGACCAGTTAAACAGCGAGGGCCACGATATTACATTGATTGACTGTGACAACAGCAAACTGCGTTCTGTTACAGATACAATTGACGTTATGGGCGTTGTGGGAAACGGAGCAATATATCAGGTTCAGATGGATGCCGGCATTACCGATGCCGACCTCCTCATAGCTACAACAAACTCTGATGAACTCAATATGTTATGCTGTCTGATTGCTAAAAAAGCAGGCAACTGCCACACAATAGCCAGAATCCGCAATCCGGAATATGCAACAGAGATTAACTTTATCAGAGAGGAGCTCAATTTATCCCTGGCAATCAATCCGGAACATGCCGCTGCAAGGGAAATTTCCAGACTGTTAAAGTTCCCGTCTGCTATTAAGATTGATACCTTTGCAAAAGGACGGGTTGAAATCCTTAAATTCATGGTTCCTGAAAAATCCGTTTTAAACGGAATTAAGGTATATGAAGTTCCCCAGCGGCTGAGATGCAATGTTTTGATCTGTGCTATTGAACGGGGGGACGCGGTCATTATACCTGACGGTAATTCAGAAATTCTTGCCAAAGACAAGATTTCATTTATCGCCTCCCCAACAGAATCTATGGAATTTTTCCGCCAGGTTGGAATTGAGAATAACAGCGTAAAAACAGCAATGTTTGTAGGCGGCGGAAAGATTACATACTATCTTGCAAAAATGCTGGAAGATACCAACATTAAAATCAAAATCATCGAACAGAACTTCGAGCGCTGCAATGAACTGAGCACCCTTCTTCCAAAAGCGATGATCATCCATGGCGACGGTTCGGACCAGCAGCTTTTGCTGGAGGAAGGAATCCGGCAGACTGAAGCATTCGCATCTCTCACAGGATTTGATGAGGAAAATATTATGCTTTCCCTCTATGCTGCCAGCCAGTCTAAGGCAAAGCTTATCACAAAGGTTAACAGAATTGCCTTTGAAAACGTGATTAACAGCATGAATCTTGGAAGCATTATCTATCCGAAATTAATAACAGCGGATACCATCGTCCAGTATGTAAGGGCGATGCAGAATTCCCTTGGCAGCAATGTGGAAACCCTCTATAAGATAGTGGCTAACCGTGCCGAAGCCTTGGAATTCCGTATCGGAAAAGATGCTCCGCTGATTGGTATTCCTATTGAAAAGTTAAATTTAAAGAGCAATCTGCTGATTGCATGTATTAACCGTAATGGCCGTATCATAACACCGCGGGGTAAAGATTCTATCCATGTAGGAGATACTGTTATAGTCGTAACTACCGTTACAGGCCTGAAGGATATTAAAGACATATTAAAGTAAAGGTGAATTCACTATGAATACCAAGGTAATCATATATTTTTTAGGATGGGTTATGAATATTGAAGCCCTTCTGATGCTTCTTCCCTGTATTATTGCGGTTGCTTTCAGGGAAACAAGCGGATACTACATTTTGGCTGTTGCTGCGGTCTGTGGTTTTCTGGGCTGGTGTGCAACTCATAAAAAGCCGGCAAATGCTGTTTTTTTTGCTAAGGAGGGATTTGTTTCCGTTGCTTTAAGCTGGATTGTTCTCAGTTTTTTTGGGGCTCTGCCCTTTTATCTGAGCCGTTCAATTCCGGTTTTTGAAGACGCATTATTTGAAACGATTTCAGGTTTTACCACTACGGGAGCCAGTATTCTTACCGATGTGGAAGCGCTTCCCCGCTGTATGCTGATATGGCGCAGCTTTACCCACTGGATTGGCGGCATGGGAGTATTGGTTTACATCCTGGCAGTTCTGCCTTTAGCCGGAGGGTATAATATGCATATC
>JAGZXV010000239.1 GCA_018378255.1 Clostridiaceae bacterium
ACTATTTAATTTCTTCATAAAACGTAAACGACGAGATATATAATCATAATGATCATAACCGCAGCAGCTAATAGCTTCAAAATTATATTTTTTTGCTACTTTCATGATATGACGGGCATCATTTCCATCAAACACATCATCTACCGTATATTCTTTTCTTTTAAAATCATAAATGATTTGTCCATTTACTCCCGCAACATAATGATTTCCATTTTCTAATCCCAATGGTTCACTTACAAAGGTAATTCCACCTTTATCCCTTCCTGTCGCAATAACAATATGAACTCCCATTTTCATAGCTTCCTGCAGCTTTTCTTTTGTCAAAGGATCGATCGTTTTTTCACTTGTCAAAAGTGTTCCATCTAAATCCAGTGCAATCAGCTTGATTATCATATTTCTTCCTCCTCATCTATAAAAAAAGTCTTTTTGAAAGACTTTTTTATAGTTTCGCTGCAGCAGCTTCATCTACGATAACAACTACATCGTTATGATTTTGCAATACAGAAGCAGGACAATTAGGATCAACAGGACCATTTACCATAGCTGCAACTGCATCTGCTTTATTAGCACCTGAAGCAACCAATAGAATTTTTTTCGCTTTCATGATTGTCGCAATACCCATTGTGATTGCCTGTGTAGGTACTTTATTAATATCATTTTCAAAGAAACGAGCATTGTCAGAACGTGTTTTTTCAGTTAAATCAACAATATGAGTTTCTTCTGTAAATGGAGTACCAGGTTCATTGAAACCAATGTGCCCATTTCCACCAATTCCTAATACCTGGATATCTACCTGTACATTTTCCATATCGGAGGATGAGGATGTGGTCCGCTGGCTGCTCAATCAGCGCCCTGATATGGAACTTGTTTCCATCCCTCTGTGGGAAGGCGCTTCCGGCGGAACCGGCCTGGAAGGCTGTGTACGATTATTTCCCCATAGAATCAAAGGGGAAGGCCATTTTATTGCTCTTTTAAGGAAGAAGGGAGATACGCCTGGAAACGGCAGCGCCACCCCGGATTATAAGCCGGTGGAGCTTGATAAGCTGCCGGAACTAAAAGAATTTCTGGACATGGTTTCCATGCCTGTCGATCAAAACAGGCTGGTCAGCCGTCAGGGACTGATCTATTATCTGCCTCAGGGATACAGGCAGGGCCATAAACTCAGGTATCTGAGAACGGGACTTCTGATGGGAGAGGTGAAGAAGAACAGGTTTGAACCATCCCAGGCTCTTGCGATGGCTTTGAAAATGGAAGAGTTCCGGAACTGCTTTTCCTTTGTCCATAACGATCCCCGTGTCATCCGGTATCTGAAAGGGGAGACCATTACCCTGGAGCCGGAAGAAGGGGAGATCAAAGGCTGGTGCCTGATCTGTGTGGACGGTTATCCCCTGGGCTTTGCGAAAGGAAACGGCAGAAGCCTGAAAAATAAATATTATCCCGGATGGCGGTGGCAGTGATGGGAAAAGAACTCAGATTAGATAAATATTTGACAGAGATGAATCTGGGCACCAGAAGCCAGATGAAAGAAGCTGCAAAAAAAGGACGGATTCAGGTCAATGGAGCCGTGGAGAAAAAAACAGACAGAAAAATTGATCCTGACAAAGACAAGGTTTCCTTTGATGGCCGGATAATTAATTACAGCAAATTCGAATATTATATGCTGCACAAACCGGATGGGGTGGTTTCCGCCACAGAAGACAGGATTCACCCCACGGTGACCGGGCTGTTGGGTCCTGATGTGAGAAGGGATCTGTTCCCGGTGGGACGTCTGGACATCGATACGGAAGGTCTGCTTCTCATGACCAATGACGGGGAGCTGGCTCACCGGCTGCTCTCCCCTAAAATGCATGTGGATAAGGTATATTATGCGGAGGTGGAAGGCAGCCTTCCTCAGGATGCCGCCGGGCGGATGGAGGCAGGGCTGACATTGACAGACGGTACTCCGGTTAAACCGGCAAAGCTGGTAATTATGGATTCCTCCGAAGCATGGTGCCGGGTATTGCTGACCATCCGCGAAGGAAAATTCCATCAGGTAAAACGGATGTTTGAAGCTCTGGGCTGCCGGGTCACATATCTGAAACGCATGTCCATGGGAAGTCTTAAACTGGATGAATCGCTTAAACCCGGAGAATTCCGCGCTTTGACGGAAAAAGAATTAAAAGAATTGAAGGAATTGACAAATTATGATGATGAAGAATAAAAAAGCAGTTATATTTGACCTGGACGGAACTCTGGTTGATTCCATGTGGATGTGGAAGGCCATTGATATAGAGTTTTTAGGAAGTTACGGTTATGAACTGCCGGAAAACCTGCAGAGGGAGATAGAAGGCATGAGCTTTTCCGAAACCGCCGTTTATTTCAAAGAGCGTTTCGCCCTCCCTCTGACACTGGAAGAAATTAAACAGATTTGGACCAATATGTCCATTGATAAATACCGAAACGAAGTGGTCTTGAAACCAGGCGCAAAAGAATTTCTCGATTTCCTGAAAAGTCAGGGGATTAAGGCCGGGATTGCAACCAGCAATGGCCGGGAAATGGTGGATGCGGTGATTGAATCCCTGAAAATCAGCTCATACTTTCAGGTAGTGACAACCGCTTGTGAGGTGGCGGCCGGAAAACCGGCGCCCGATATTTATTTAAAGGTAGCGGACCGCCTGAACGCAGAGCCGGAAAGCTGTATGGTATTTGAGGACATTCCTGCGGGGATACTGGCCGGAAAGCGGGCCGGGATGACCGTATGCGCCATTGAGGATGAATTTTCCAAAGATCTGAAAGAGGAAAAATGTTCCCTGGCGGATTACTTTATTAACGATTATTATGAAATACTGAATGGAGTTATGGCATGATGCACGATTATTTACCGATTAACAGAACTGATATGAGTATCCGCGGCTGGAACCAGTGTGACTTTGTCTATGTGTCGGGAGATGCCTATGTGGATCATCCTTCCTTTGGCACAGCCATCATTAGCCGTCTGCTGGAGGCCCATGGATACAAGGTGGGGATAATAGCCCAGCCTGACTGGAAGGACAATAAAAGCATCACCATCCTGGGAAAACCGCGGCTGGGTTTCCTGGTTTCGGCCGGAAACATGGATTCTATGGTCAATCACTATTCAGTGTCTAAAAAGAGAAGGAAAGAGGATGCCTATACTCCCGGCGGCGTGATGGGAAAACGGCCGGATTATGCGACCATTGTGTACTGCAACCTGATCCGTTCTGTGTATAAGGATGTTCCTGTCATTATAGGCGGTATTGAAGCCAGTCTCCGGCGTCTGGCCCATTATGATTACTGGTCGGACAGGCTGAAACGTTCCGTACTGCTGGATTCCCAGGCAGACCTCATCTCCTATGGAATGGGGGAACGGTCGATTGTGGAAATAGCCGATGCTTTAAACAGCGGCATTGACATCAAAGACATAACATTTATCGACGGGACTGTATATAAAACGAAAAACCTGGAATCCGTCTATGATTATAAAATGCTTCCTTCTTTTACGGATCTCACATCAAAAAAGGAAGAATACGCAAAAAGCTATTATATACAATACTGCAATACGGATCCATTTACCGGAAAACGCCTGGTGGAGCCATATAAGGACAATCTCTATGTGGTGCAGAATCCGCCGTCAAAACCTTTGGACCAGTTTCAGATGGACGAGGTTTACGGACTGCCCTATATGCGCAATTACCATCCGGTCTATGAAGAAGAAGGCGGAATTCCTGCCATCCGGGAGATTAAATTCAGTTTAATCAGCAACAGAGGCTGTTTCGGCGCATGCAGTTTCTGTGCCCTCACCTTCCATCAGGGGAGGATTATCCAGGCCAGAAGCCATGAATCATTGATTGAAGAGGCTAAGCTTTTAATTGAAGAGCCGGATTTTAAAGGGTATATTCACGATGTGGGAGGGCCGACGGCGGATTTCCGTTTTCCGGCCTGTGAAAAACAGCTGACTAAGGGAGCCTGCCCCAACCGCCAATGCCTCTTTCCTAAACCTTGTGAGAACCTGAGGGCGGATCACAGCGATTATATTGCCCTGTTGAGAAAGCTGAGGGCTCTTCCTAAGGTGAAGAAGGTCTTTATCCGTTCCGGAATCCGATTTGATTATGTGCTGGCTGACCCAAGCCGAAAATTTCTCAAAGAGCTGTGCGAGCATCATGTCAGCGGCCAGTTGAAGGTGGCGCCTGAACATGTGGCGGATAAGGTGTTGTCCAGGATGGGCAAACCGCAAAACAGCGTTTACCGGCAGTTTGTGAAGGAATATAAAGAGATGAATGCCAGAATCGGCAAAGAACAGTATCTTGTGCCTTATCTGATGTCCTCCCATCCGGGGTCTTCGATGAAGGAAGCGGTGGAACTGGCTGAGTATCTGCGGGATCTGGGGTATATGCCGGAACAGGTACAGGATTTTTATCCGACCCCATCGACGATTTCCACCTGTATGTACTATACCGGATATGATCCCAGAACCATGGAGAAGGTCTATGTGCCTGTTAATCCCCATGAAAAGGCCATGCAGCGTGCGCTTATACAGTACCGGAATCCAAAGAATTATGAACTGGTTGCCGAAGCTTTAAAGATAGCCGGGCGTACCGATTTAATCGGATACGATAAAAAATGCCTGATCCGTCCGCGGGGCGGAGCTTCATACAGGCCGGCAGCAAAAGGAGAGACGGACCCACAAAAGAAAAGGCCGAAAAAGACCATTCGGAACGTGCATAAAAAAGCGGTAAAACGATAATTCAGGAGGAATTGCTATTATGAAGATCGCTGTTGTAACAGGAGCGTCTTCCGGCATGGGGCGGGAAGCCGCTGTTCAGATCGCCGGACGTTTTCCTAAAATTGATGAAATATGGCTGATTGCCCGCAGAATGGACAGGCTTCAGGAGTTGGAACAGGCGCTGGATGTGCCGGTAAGGAAGTTTGAAGCCGATCTTTTGAAAACAGAGGACAGGGATATGATAAAACTGGCCCTGGCAAAGAAAAAGCCGGAAGTCAAGCTTTTGATCAATGCAGCCGGATTTGGAAAAATCGGCAGGGTTGGAAGTCTGAAGCTTTCCGATGAAACTGCCATGGTACGGTTAAACTGTGAAGCATTGTGCGCTATCACCCATATCGTGCTGCCGTACATGCCGCGTAACAGCCGCATCATGCAGTTTGCATCTTCTGCAGCATTTCTCCCACAGCCCAAATTCGCCATCTACGCTGCGACGAAATCATTTGTACTGAGCTACAGCAGGGCTTTGGCCTGTGAGCTGAGAAAAAAGCGGATCTATGTTACTGCCGTCTGTCCGGGACCGGTGAAGACGGAATTTTTTGATATTGCTGAAACCACGGGAAAAATCCCTCTCTACAAACGGCTGGCTATGGCTGATCCAAAAAAGGTGGTCAGTCTGGCTTTCAGAGATTCCATGTGGGGGAAATCCGTTTCCATATATGGGCCGGTGATGAAGGCGTTTTTTCTGCTCTGCAAAATCCTGCCCCATGGATTGATACTGAAAATGATGGAAATGATGCAGCATTGATTTATATAGAAAGCAGTCTCTGAATTTGGAATCAGACTGCATGAACCGCTTCAAACCGGAGGAAAACATGAAAGATTCAAACAAACGAGCAAAAGGCCAATATGGCTATCGAAATTACCGAAGAAAAATACAGATTTTAAAAGTGCTGTTCGGTGCGGCGATGATTATAGCCCAGCTTCTGGCAAGGAATCTGACAGACAATGTGGCTGCTAAAAATATCCTGACGGTTATGGCTATTCTCTCTGTGCTTCCTACGGCCAATGTGGCTTCGCCGCTGCTGGCCTCCTGGCGTTACAGAACATCATCAGAAGAATTCCATAACAGGGTATCCGCCTATGAGAGCAGATTTCCGGTTTTATATGACCTGATACTAACATCAAAAGAGGCTGTGATGCCCATGGATGCCATTGCGGTCCATCCCCATGGGGTCTATGCTTACTGCATTTCTCCAAAAGTGGATACGGCGAAGGCGGAAAAATTCTTAAATGAGATGTTTACCGGGCATAAACTGGATCCCCATGTGAAAATTTTCAAAGATGAAGCCCTGTTTTTTAAACGTCTGGAACAGTTGAAACCGGCTTCGGAATATGAAGACGACGGAAGCTGCGGATACAGCCTGGATCTGCTCAAAAGCTTATCCATGTAAAGGAGATTTTGTATCATGCGCCTAATAACGGTCAGCGGCAATGAATCAGGTCAGCGTTTGGACAAACTCTTAACCAAGTATCTGAATCTAGCCGGAAAAAACTTCATCTACAAGATGATGAGAAAGAAAAATATAGTATTAAACGATAAAAAATGCGACGGCTCCGAAAAGCTGGCGGCGGGAGATGAGATCAAGCTCTATCTGTCGGAAGAGACCATCGAAAAATTCTCGCAGATTAAAGTTCAAAAGGTATCTAAAAAGAAACTGGATATTCTCTATGAGGATGACCATATTATTTTAATCAATAAGCCGTCGGGCATGTTGTCCCAAAAAGCTAAGGATTCGGACGAATCCCTGGTGGAATATATCATCGGTTATCTGCTGGACAGCAAGGCGCTGACGGAGGAAAATTTAAGAAGTTTCCGTCCCTCCGTCTGCAACCGTCTGGACCGGAATACCAGCGGTCTGGTGGTTGCAGGCAAATCCCTTCCGGGTCTTCAGATCATGGCAGAAGTGTTTAAGGACCGGAGCATTCATAAGTATTACCAATGCGTTGTATCCGGGAAATTGACGGAAAAACAGACCATTTCCGGATATCTGACAAAAGATGAACGCACCAATCAGGTCACAATCCATGAAAGAGAAGTTTCTGACAGCGTTCCGGTCAAAACGGTATATGAACCGTTAGCCTGGGACGGCTTCTATACGCTTCTGAAGGTGACGCTGATCACGGGCCGTACCCATCAGATCCGTGCCCATCTGGCCTCCATCGGTCATCCCATTGTCGGGGACTATAAATACGGAATCCCGTCTGTAAATGAAGAGGCAAAAAAGAAGTATAAAATAACCTCCCAAATGCTCCATTCCTACCAGATCGTATTTCCCAAACTGCCGGAACCTCTGGAATATTTAAGCGGACAGACTTTTACAGCTCCGCTGCCGGAATCCTTCAAACGCATTCTAAATAGCGGTAACAGCCCTTTGTGACCGTGGCCGCGCCGGAAAGGAGGTATTATGAAAAAGAAATATGTTCCATTTATTCTGCTCTTGCTCTTGCTTGTTTTTGCCGGAGTCGGTTTTTTCTATTTGCAAAGACCTAAAAATGGGGTAAATGCCACACCATCATCGGTATATGAGCCGCCCGCTGTGGTTTATTATCTTCAAAAAGACGAGCGATGGAAAGATGATAAGCTGGGACAGTCCGTATATACCATGGGCGGGTCAGGATGTCTGACTACCTGCATCGCATCCGCACTATCCATACAGGCGGAGGAATCAAAGCAGTATGAGATATTTACACCGGGAGAACTGAACCGGCTTTTTACTGAAAAAGAAGTTTATAATGCATCCGGCGATATCGTTTGGGGGGAGATTAAAAAAGCCCTGCCTGAAAGCACTGTGGAGGTGGAATCGTCGGTGAGCACAAAGCAGATCGATACATGGCTTGAAAACCGGGTCTAT
>JAGZXV010000240.1 GCA_018378255.1 Clostridiaceae bacterium
GGGGCTGCAATAGCGATCGCTTTTGGATTTGCAGTTTTGGGATTAATTCAGCTGATAAAGCGTAAAAGCATTCGGAACGTGGATTTACGCATTCTGTTGCTCGGTGCGTTTTACTTTACAGTCATTGCTTTTTATGTTTTCTTTGAATTTGAAATCGTCAATTACAGGCCGGTTATCCTCTCTCAAAGTTTAGAAGCATCTTACCCATCCTCACATACAATGATTGTAATTTGTATCATGGTAACAGTGATTGGGAGGCTAATATCGGGAGTACATTGGTTTACTGACATTGTGGCAGGCATCTTACTTTCCTCAGCGTTAGTTGCCCTATACTGTTCTGCTTTAAAATGGGTAGAGGAGAAGCGCAGCGAAGAATTATAAAACGGTATGTGAAATAATAGATAATAAATATAGATAATATGTCTTTGACTGCCCAGAATGATTAGGTTATAGTGGAATAAAATGGATGGCCGCCGGTATAAAAACGCTGTCCTTTTACAAAAATACAAAATGATTGGAGAACATTTATGTACGGTTATAGAATTAACGAAGAGATAAAAAGACCGGAGAAAGAACTTTTAAAACAGTTTGAGCCGTTTACAACGGCGGATCTGTGTGATGGCTGCGTCGTTTTTGACGCCATGGATTATCAGATTAAACCCTATATTTCAACAAAAAAAATCATCGGCCCGGCAGTTACGGTGAAAGTACCTTCAGGGGAAGGGGATATTGTGGTAAAAGCGATCCAATTGGCCCGGGAAGGGGATATTATCGTCATTGCAGGCCATGGAAACTGCGCCAGTTCCTATTGGGGGGACAAGCGGAGTGAAATGGCTCAGAAATCAGGCGTGGCGGGAGTTGTGGTAGACGGTGCGTTCCGGGATTTTGAAGGATGTAAGGAAGTTGGGCTCCCCATTTTTGCCAAGGGGCTGACTAACGGATCTGCGGTTAAATCGGGAATGGGAGAGATCAATGTGCCTGTAAGCTGCGGCCAAGTTGTGGTGAATCCGGGGGATATCATTGTCGGAGACGTAAACGGCGTCTGTGTAATCCCCCAGGAGTATGCACAGGAAATCATAGAGAATACGAAAAAGAAGCTGGGGCTTGTTTAAAAATCCATTCCCGCCATCTGCACGCCCTGTTTTGCGTCATAGTTGATTCCCATTCAGTCTATGATACCCCGGCTTTCCTGCAAAACGGCTGAAATATATGTTTATACATGCATGAAAAGTATATAGAATTATGTATTTTTATTTATGAATAAAAAAGAGTACAATAATTTTAGAATAGTTGATAATTATTATATGTTGAGGAGGATTCATGTATGGAAAACATCAAAGCGGCACAGGAAAAATTCGGCGAATTGATTCAGTCAGAGTATGCCAGAATAGAGCGGATGAAAGCGGACAGGGAAATCACTGATTTTTCCAAATTGGATGAGATTGTGGTCGGAATACTGCCGGGAGACGGGATCGGGCCGATTATCATGGAACAGGCCCTGCGGGTATTAAAAAACCTTATGGAAGAAGAGATCGGTTCAGGAAAGTTGAAGCTCCGTTTGATTGAAGGAATGACTATTGAGAACCGGGCGGCAAAGCTCCAGAGCCTTCCGGATGAAGTATTCGAACAGGTGAAACAGTGCAATGTGATCGTCAAAGGCCCTATGGTGACCCCGAGGGCGTCTGATCCATGGCCCAATCTTGTCAGCGCCAACAGTCTGCTGAGACGGGGACTGGAGCTGTTTGCTGCGGTAAGGCCCATTAAAATACCGGACAAGGGAATCGACTGGACTTTCTTCAGAGAAAATATAGAAGGAGAATACATATGGGGCAATAAGGGCATTCAGGTCAACGATGATCTGGCGGTTGATTTCAAGGTACAGACCAAACAGGGAAGTGAAAGAATCGCAAGGGCTGCGTTCGAATTTGCCCGTAAAAACGGAAAAAAGAATGTTACAATCGTTACGAAAGCCAATATTGTGAAGCTGGCCGACGGCAATTTCATTAAGGAAGTCCGCAGAGTGGGAGAAGAATATCCTGAGATTGAGATACAGGAACGATTGGTAGACGCCATGTGCGCCAAGATGCTGGATCCGGAATTCAATGCCGGCATCGAAGTGGTGGTGCTGCCAAATCTGTACGGGGATATTGTTACCGACATTGCGGCCGAGCACCAGGGGGGTCTGGGAACCGCTTCTTCCTCCAATATCGGCAATAAATACGCTATGTTTGAAGCTATCCATGGAACTGCTCCCTACTTAATGGAACACGGACGGGGAGAATATGCAGATCCATGCAGTCTGATCAGGGCTATGGGCATGATGATGGCGCATATCGGCTATGGGGACAGGAAAGAGCTGCTGGATGAGGCTCTTGATATCTGTACCCTGACGGAACGGAAAGTTGTGCTGACTACGCTGAAAGAGGATGCCAGTGCGGCAGAATTCACCGGTTACCTGCTGGATACCATTGATGTGCTCAAGCAGAATAAGAATGGAACAGGTGGAAACTGATATGATAAAATTGACGGATCACGGCGTGTTTTTGACGCCGGATGGACAGGCGGCGTCAAACTGTGATATAACAAAAGAAGAAGCCATGAAAAATACCATGGCATATACCGTTTTAGAAGCCCATAACCAGAGCGGCAGTATGGAACAGCTCTGTCTCAGGTTTGACGCGCTGGTTTCCCCGGACAACAACTATGTGAACATCCTGCAGACCGCCAGGGCCGGCGGACTTAAAAAATTTCCGGTTCCCTATGTGCTTTCCAACTGCCACCACACCTTATGCGCTGTCGGAGGCACCATCAATGAGGACGATCATGTATTCGGGCTGGGCAATGCGAGAAAGTACGGAGGCATTTTCGTCCCCCCATACAGAGCAGTGCTTCACCAGTATATGAGGGAAATGATGGCAGGAGGGGGGCGGATGATCCTGGGCTCCGACAGCCACACCCGCTATGGCGTCCTGGGCACCATGGGAATCGGAGAAGGCGGCGGAGAAGTGGTAAAACAGCTTCTGTCCAAAACCTATGACATTAAAATGCCTCCTGTGGTGGCTGTGAAGCTGACCGGTTTTCCAAGCCCCGGCGTAGGCCCTCAGGATGTGGCCCTGGCGCTGATCGGCGCCACATTTAAAAGCGGCTTTGTAAAAAATAAGATTCTAGAATTTGTGGGAGAAGGCATAAATGGGCTCAGCGTAGAGTACCGGATGGGAATTGACGTTATGACTACGGAAAGCGCCGCCTTAAGCAGCATTTGGTGTACGGACGGGAAGGTGAAGGAGTACCTGTCCATGCATGAGAGGGAATCCGATTACAGGGAAATGAAGCCCTCAGGTACGGCATACTATGACAGCTTAATCGAGATCGATTTGTCTACCATAGAATGTATGATGGCCCTTCCCTTCCACCCCAGCAATGTCTGCACTATCCGGGAATTTAAGGAAAACCCGGAAAAATATCTGAGGAAGGCGGAAGAGGAGGGGCAGAAGATCAAAGGGGAATCCGGTAAAAAGTTTGAACTCCTGAATAAACTGACAGATGGAAAACTCCATATAGACCAGGCCCTTGTCAGCGGCTGCAGCGGCGGCATGTTTGAAAATATAGCGGCCATGACGGATATACTGGAAGGCTGCGCCATTAGCGGAAACCAGCCGGGGCTGGGCATTAACCCGGCCAGCCAGCCTATATATCTGGATCTGGTCCAAAAGGGGATTGCGGGCCGTCTGACGGTAGCTGGAGCGGTTATGCGGCCGGCCATCTGCGGACCCTGTTTCGGCGTGACCGATGTGCCTGCGGACAATCAGTTGAGCATCCGCCATACCACCAGAAATTACCCTAACCGGGAAGGCTCAAAACTGGGCCAGAACCAGATGGCGGCGGTCATTTTGATGGATGCCCGTTCCATAGCGGCAACTGTGCGAAACGGCGGAGTGCTGACGGCAGCTTCAGAGCTGGAGGTTGAATATAAAAATCCGCAGTATCATTTTAATCCGCAGATTTATAAAAACCAGGTATTTGATAATTTTGGAAAGGCCAATCCGGAGGAAAAACTGCAGATGGGCCCGAATATTGCGGACTGGCCTGAGATGTATCCGTTAACCAGGCATTTGCTGCTGAAAACGGCCGGAGCCTATGAAGGATCGGTCACAACTGATGAACTGATTCCTTCCGGAGACGCTTCCTCTTACCGTTCGAACCCGGATAAAATATCGGAATATATGATGATGAGCCGGGATCCTGGATATGTGGACAGAGCGAAGGAAATCCGGGAAATGGATCGTCTGAGAAGACAGGGAAAGCCGGCAGATGATCCGGTCTGCAGCAGGCTTCTTGCAAAGATCTGCCGGGAAACAGGCTGCGGTGAGCAGGATATCACCATCGGAAGCCTTATGGCCGGTCATCAGATCGGAGACGGTTCCTCCCGGGAACAGGCCGCCAGCTGCCAAAAGGTGCTGGGCGGCTATGCCAATCTGGCCAATGAATATGCGACGAAAAGATACCGTTCCAACCTGATCAACTGGGGAATACTGCCCCTGTTAACCGGGGAACGGATTGAGGTTAAAAATGGAGACTGGCTGTTTATTAAAGACGCGGCTTCTGCGGTGGAATCCGGGGCGGAATCCATAACGGCAGAATTGCTGGATTCTGAAACCGGAACGGTTAAGGGCAGTATAAATTGTACTTTGGGAGAACTGACAAAAGACGAGAGAAAGATTCTGCTGTCAGGGTGCCTGATTAACTTTTATGGAGAAAAATAAAATTTATGACGCTTTTACAATTGAACTATTTTTGCAGGGCATATGAGGCGGGCAGCGTAACAAAAGCCGCCCAGGAACTGTTTGTCACCCAGCCCACCATATCTTCCGCCATCCGGGAGTTGGAGAAGGAATATGGCTGTAATCTGCTGGACAGAAACGGCAAAGGCATGGTTTTAACGGAGATGGGCAGGATTTTTTATCAGCAGGCATCTCTGCTCTTAAACTATGCGGAGGATTTTTCTAAACAGATGCATGAGGCGGCCGACCAGACCAGATATGTTAAGCTGGGACTGACCCGGTCTGTAGGTTCCAACGTATACGCGGAATTTTTTGCCCACTGTGTTTTCCAGTATCCTGATATGAATGTGGTAACAAAGCCGGGGGCATCGGTGGTGCTGTTTGAGGAATTGAGGCGGCAGCATCTCGATCTCATCATCGTGCCCAGGCAGGAGGATGAGGATTTCAGCAATCTGGAAGCGGTTGAACTCAAAAGAACCAATATGCTGGTCTGCATGTCCGGACATCACCGTCTGGCAGATAAGAAAAGCCTTACCGTTCCGATGATACTCAATGAAAAAATGGTTTCCACCATCAATGATGACAACAAAACAAAGGTACTCAACCGCCTGTTTGCAGAATACGGTGCTGTTCCCAATATTATAGAGCGTTATGACCAGTTAAACCTGGCGGTTAATATGATATTAAACGATGTGGCCATTGGATTTTTCCCGGAAGAGGGGGTAATGCGCTATAATGGAATAGTGGGAATTCCCCTGGAAGAAGAGGCTGAAATCGAAGTGCTCCTTGTCTGGAACAAGGCTGCGAAGAAAAAACCCGAGGTCCGAAAGTTCATAAAAAGCATTAGAGAATTTTATGCCAGATAAAATCATAATTTCCGTATCTTCCCTTATTTTAAGAAAAATATTGGGGAGTGCGGAAATTTTTTTATGGAAAAACCATAAAATTTATTTATAAAACGAAAATTTGATTAATTTTACAAAACAGCCGTTATCCCGTAAGATGAAGCTATCAACATTTCGCCGGTGCGAATTGGAAAATACATTTAGGGGAAATTGAAGGAGGTATTTGTTATGGGACGTGAAAGGGAGAAAATTGGCCCGAACATGAAGATTGAGGGAGTTCCGTTAAAGATGTTTCTGATCTTTTCGGTAATTGTGCTGGCAGCCATGGCTACGGGGGGCCTGGGAACGGATATGCTTTCCATTTTGTCAATGCTCTTTGTGCTGGGCGGCATCTGTTATTTTGTGGGAGAGCGGATTCCGATTTTTAACACCTGGATTGGCGGAGGAAGCATGCTGTCCATGATGCTGCCGTCATTTCTCGTATATCGTGGTATTATCACTGAGAAATATGTGGAAGGCGTTACCCTGTTTTTTGACACGGCCGGTTATCAGACCATGTTTATCTGTATCTTGATGGCATGTGCATTTGTGATTATAGACAGGGATACTTTGATCCAGTCAATTGTGAGATATATCCCAACCATTCTTGCCGGCGTGGCGGGAGCAGCCATACTGGGCTGTATTGTGGGAGTGGCGTTGGGAAATACCATTCCTGAATTGGTTACATACTATGTGCTGCCGATCATGGGCGGAGGAAACGGGGCAGGAGCAATTCCCATGAGCCAGATCTATGAGGCCGCCACCGGAAACAGCAAAGACACCTATTATGCGGTTGCGGTTGCCATCCTTACCATTGCCAACATCATCTGTATCATTATGGGAGCTATTTTAAATGGTGTGGGCAATAAATTCCCATCAATGACAGGGGATAAAAAAGAAATCATGAGAAACGGCAGAAAGGCGGAAAAAGATAAAGACACAAAACTGCCTGAACCTACGTTGGAGCATACGGCAGTCGGATTCCTGATTATCGGCGTTGTCTATATTCTTTCAGTATTGATGGCTAAAGTGGTGCTTCCCAGGATCGGTACCGTACAGATTCACCAGTACGTTTATTTCGTAGTATTTTTCATATTGATTAACGTAACAGGCATTCTTCCGGCAGAGTACCGGGCAGGAATCAAACGGATCCAGGCGTTTATGGTAGGAAAATTATCCGTGGCGGCATTTCCGGCTGTTGGTATTTCCCTTCTGAATTTCGGTGAATTTGTGAGTGCAATCAATATTGAGACACTGATCATCAGCCTGGCAGTTGTGCTGGGAGCGGTGATCGGAAGCGCAGGAGCAGGTTATTTCCTCGGCTTCTATCCAATCGATGCAGCAATCACCGCAGGGCTCTGTATGGCAAACAGGGGCGGCGGCGGAGATGTTGTGGTTCTGGGTGCGGCAGACCGGTTGGATCTCATGTCTTATGCGGCCATTTCATCCAGGATCGGCGGCGGTTTAGTCCTATTGATAGCCGGTATCGCGTTCAGCGTACTATTATAAATGATTAAAGGCAGGGCAAAGAGATTATGAATGATTTAGAGAGAATCAGAAAAGAAGCGGTGGGGCAGGAGATCGATGAAGAACTTCTGAAACAGTATCCGGTCAAGGAACAGCGGGAACTTGAGATTCCGACGCGGCATGGTTTTGTGAAGGCTTATCTGTACCGCCCTTATTCTGAAAAAGAAAAGCTTCCGCTGATGATTAATTTTCATGGCGGCGGGTTTGTAAAAGGTTACCGGGGAAGGGATTTCGCATTTTCCAGGATTCTTGCCACCGGCTGCGGGGCAATGGTGCTGGATGTGGATTACAAGACGGCTCCGGAATACCGCTATCCATATGCCATAGAAGAAGGATATGATTTGGTCTGTTACGTTTATGAACACTGTGAGGAATGGGAGGTGGAAATGGACCGGATTGCATTTTCCGGCCAGAGCGCGGGTGCGAATATCGTGACTG
>JAGZXV010000241.1 GCA_018378255.1 Clostridiaceae bacterium
CCTCAAAGTCAGCGATTTAGGGAGCCTGAATTGAGAATTTCTTCAGGAATTCTCAATGAATGCTCCCGGTACCCTCCATTCCCCTTCCTTTCAGTCCTAGAGCTGCCCCGGCTGGAACCATGAGCTGGAACCGTGAACCGTGCTCCGGTCTCCCGCAAACCAGGAGCCTCGTCCGGCGAGAATCCAAACCACCCCCGCCCGGTCCGATGCCCCGCCCCCGATCCCTGGATTCACGGCGTTACTCCGCCAATAACTCAAATAAAAGATTTACCCCTCCCTGCTAGCCACCCTCTTTTCCTGCAGGGCGCTTGCCGGCGCAAGCACTGCCATATCTTTATCCGGATAGTATTCCATGCCGGCTCCTGTCCCAAGAAGCTGCTCCGGCGCGGCATAGCGGTGGCCGTTAATTTCCATTTCACCGGAAATATCTATTTGAAATCTTTCTTTCACGTATTCCACGGAAACCAGAATCTGGCCCTGTACGTTCTTCACTGCAGGAGCATAATCCATTATCCGGTCTTTGTAGTCTTCCACGATGCTGGTACTTCCTGGAACCATCACGCTCTTTTTTACCACCGGACCATTTTTTAAATGCCGGTCGAAAAAGAACCGGATTGCATTGGTTATTTCTGGCTTCATCCCATATTCACCGTTTGTATTGCTGAACATAAAGCAGTCCGCTCCATATCGGTTGCATTGTTCGAATGTCCTGTATGTCTGGCGGTTTGGGATGTCCACCCGGGTCATGCCAAGTCCGGCATATAAAACCATGGGAGGGCAGTCCGGGCCAATATAATTGACCGGGCTGGCGGCTCTGGCGCGGTGAAGCATTTCATCCAGTTCCGGGTCCGAACCCTCTCTTTTGCTCTCCAAATAATCCCGAAGCACTTTAATCCCTTTACCCTCACCTGCAAATCCGATCACCTGGGATAAGGGTGAAAATGGACCGTCCGTATTCTTAAATTTCTGCAGCTTTACTTCTTCACTGGCGTGGGAATATTCATCCAGCAGATCTTTTCCCATATAGAGCAGGTCCGACCAGCCATACCCGACTGCGGCCGCCTGTACACGGCTGGAAATGCCTTCATTTCCGCCCACATTTCCCTCCAGCTCTTTAACCGCCCCGGCTGCGGCCAGCATGAGAGCAGAATTTCCGCCCAGAGACTGTCCGTAACATCCGATCCGGTCCGGGTCAATTCCAAGTTCTCCTGCATGGGCCCGGATATAGCGGATATTAGCCTTTATATCGTAGATGTAATCCGGGAAGCAGTTTGGCGGATACGGCCGCAGGTCAATTCCCACCACTGTGTAGCCATTTCTGATGAAATCCATAAGCTGCGGGCGTATCATGGACGGCGTGGCACTGTATCCGTGTATGTATACAATACAGGGGGCATGATTGCTGCCATCCAGCGAACGGAACACTTCCATATACAATGTTTTGGAATCCGGTACAAACAGGATATCTTCCCTGGCGCTTACCAGAACCCGGTCCAGATAAAGGCTGCGTTTTGACGGAAACAGGGATACCACATTGTTTCCTCCCCGGTAATCCTGGAGAATGCCGTCCATCACCGGATACCCCTCCTGCCGGAACGTAAAACCCGCGTTAAAATGGGCGGCCCCGTCCTTCACCTCATATTCCATTTCAGCGGAATCCGACCGGAACTTATGCCAAATGCCGTCACAATAAAGATAGGTATGGTTCTTAAAAAAGTACAGGGACCCGGGCCCTTCATATTCGCCCATCCCCACAATGCCGTTATATACATTCTCCGTATGCTCTATAAATGGTATCCGCACAAAGGAGGCCAGATCCCCGCCCTGGTACAGCCCGATCTGAGGCAGATTCTCCGGGTCATACATGTTATGCTGGAAGCACTGGCTGTTGGCACAGGTAATGGTTATCCTGATCCTGCTGCCCTTTTGGAAAACATAAGAAACCGGCTCTATATGAAACTGCAGATGCACCGGATCATCCATTCCTTCCTCTAAGCAGGCTTCCATATCCGCCCGCATACAGGGGTGGTAATAAGCTCCGCACTCGTTCCACGCGTTCCTCGGCATACTGGTTCTGTGGGAAGCCCTCTGGCAGCCCAATGACACGTATTTTGAGGTTCCGTCCGGCAGAACTTCTTCCAGATATACGATGAAATCCACATCCTTCTGGGTACATGTCACCCATAAATCCACACTGGTCTCACCTGTCATCTCATTTTCATACATCTTAAAGAGAGGGGCGCTGGTGAATGTCAGCCCTTTTTTGTCCACGCCTTCCGCCATATCCCCATCCCAGGTCAGATGCATCCGGTCCATGGTACCGCCGTCTCCATTGTCAAAAACCTGGATGGAAGTATCAACCTGATACCCGGTACAGACGGTTTCCTCCGGTTTCTGCTGGACCAGGCTGCCGTCATTGACAGAATTTATGCTGCCCGACTTCTTTTTCGACAGGTAAAGCGTCATGGGCCTTGACGTTTCCAAAGGCCAGGTATCGCTGCACCTCCAGTGTTCCCCCGGTTTCGCCTGCTGTGTATAATAGAGAAAGGGCGGTTTCTGGAAATATCCGTTGTCTTTGTCCTTTAACACCGCATCAAACCATTTTAAATGCTCTGCTTTAAAATCAAATTCGCCCTCCGGAAATCCCTTCGTCCCCCGTCTGCTTTCCCGGTGGTCCCAGGGCCCTATGATAATGCTGCCTCCCCACTCCTTCGCTGCCATCAGCTGTCCGAAAGCTCCCGATTCAATAAAGCCTGCGAACTGGTGCACCTTAATCCCACTGTTTTTAAATACTTCCAGATCCGTATCCGGCGGAATGGTCAGATTGGTAAGTTCCCCATTCAGATTGGGGTTTGGATCGTCCCGGCACATATCCTCCAAAAGCAGCCATCCCATAAATGCATGGTTTTTTCCGTACTGTCCTGTCTCATATGCCTCATACGCCATGGTTCCGTCCGGGTCATCGTCTACCGGAACCACTATTTTTAAAAATTCTTTCTTAGACAATTTCTCTTTCGGCACCCGGCTTCCCGACTGGTTCTTCCTGCGCGGAAGGGCGGAAACCCCATTGGGATAATCCTGATAATAAAAATCAGGATTTGCAACCACCGGCGTAATGGCTTTCAGCGCATTGCCCGGAGCCGGTTTCGCCACCGCGGAAGCGAACTGGATCAACCCCCGGTTCGATCCCCCGTAGGTGGCCACTTTCCCGCTGCTCCATTCCTGGGCTGCAATCCAATTCAGAATGCAGGTAACGTCTTTTCTGTTTTCAATACTGCAAAAACTGTCATTGGTTCCATAGGATGCCCCACAGCCCCGCATTTCCGCCACCACGCCCACATATCCGTAAGGCACGCAGTGATGAATGATATCCGGTCCGCTGGCGTCCGTAATATCTCCGAACCGCCCGCCTCTCGAGATCAGCAGGATCGTCGGAAATGGCCCCGGTGCCAGTGTGCCGTCTTCGTTGACGGGCCGGATGATATCGACAGCCAGTTTAGTATGATCAAAACCGGGTACATATATGGAACGTTTCTGATAGGATGGATAGATTGGTTCTCCAAACCCTGCGTATTGGCCCGGCAATGTGTTTCTTTGCATAACAGGTCCCCCTTTACATTTCAATTATTTTCCTGTTATTATTACAAGCAAGAAACGTTCCAATATTTTCTTTTTTCAATACCGTTCTTCTATTTCAAACTTCTTCATCCTTCTCCACAAACTTGTTTTGCTGATCCCCATCAGCCTGGCCGCCAGTTCCCGGTTGCCTTTCGCCTTGTTTAAAGCTTCTAAAAGACGCTGTTTTTCTTCGCTGTCCCTGGTCATTGGCAGAACAGCCGATCTTTTTTCCGCTTCCTCAATGGTGCTGTAAAACGCTGTTCCTGCGTTTCCTGACCGGTCTTCTATATCTGCTTTTCTGTCCCCTTTTCCCTCCTCTCCCCCATTCGTCTGTCCGAAATCATAACCGATCACCTCGAAATAGCTGTCATTAAGCTGCTGTATTACAAATTCCCTTCCCACAGTCCGTTTATTGGAAATGATGACCAGACGCTCGCAGAAATTCCTGAGCTGCCTGACATTCCCCCGCCATGGATAGCGGACCATCACCTCCATCGCCTCCCGGCTCATTTCGATCTGCTTCTTGTTCAGTTCTCCAAAATGCTGGATAAAACGATCCGTCAAGATCTGAATATCGCCCTTTCGCTCTCTAAGAGGCGGAATTTTCAGCATCAGCACATTCAGGCGGTAGTATAAATCCACCCGGAATTTCCCTTCCTCCACCAGCTTTTTCAAATTTTTATTGGAAGCGGCCACAATTCTAACGTCCACCGGAATCACCCTGTCATCCCCGATTCTGGAGATAACACGTTCCTCCAGCACCCTTAAAAGCCTGACCTGCCCCATGAGATCCATTTCCGATATCTCGTCCAGAAAAATGGTCCCTTTATGGGCCAATTCCATCAAGCCTTTCTTTCCATTCTTAGCCGCTCCGGTAAATGCCCCGCCCACATATCCGAACAGCTCGCTTTCCAGCAGATTATTGGGCAGCGCCCCGCAGTTGACCGCCACAAACGGTCCGTTTTTCCTGGAACTCTGGTTATGTATGCTCTGTGCGAATAATTCTTTTCCCGTTCCGCTTTCCCCATAGATCAGCACATTGGAACTGTGTTTGGCAAATTCCCTGGCATAGGATTTAGCCAGCTCCATATTACCGGACTGCCCGATGATATCATCAAAACTGTATTTTGCCACCAGGCCTTTATTATAAAATTCGGCCTTGATCTTCTGTTCCACCCGCTCGATCTGCCTCAGTTCTTCAAAATGAAGGGCTGCGCCGCTGACCGAACCCCTGGAGTAAACGGGAAAGCTGTTCATAACCAGTATGCGGTTGTCAAATTCCACCAATTCCCCGTAAAATCCGGTGGCGGTATCCACCACCTTCTGAACTAAACCTGGTTCCAGGCTGGGAATGAACTCATAAATGCTTTTCCCTATAATATCATTCAAATCCCGCTTAAAATACCGTTTTAACTGGCCGTTGCCCTGACGTATCATTCCATCCCGGTCCATGGAAAGAACCGCATTAAAGCTGTTGTCCAGAATATTCCGTATTTCATCATTTTTCTCCTGAAGCTGTGTTCTGGACTGGGCCAGCACATCCGCCATCATAAAATTATCGTGCAGAGTCTGGATTTCAGGGCTCACCTGGTAGTAAGAATTGATGCCCAGCCTCTTCATCGCCGCATTGTGTTTATTTCCGCAGATCACCAGATCGAATCCCCGGGCCAGCTCGATCATATCGCTGCTCACCTCCCGGGTCTTGAAACATACATTTGTAAATTCCGCATTAAACAGTTCATCCAGAATTTCCATGTTCAGCGGCAGTTTGTAGCTGGAAATGAGCAGCACTTTCTTCCGTTTTGGCCCGAAAAAACCGGGATTTTTTTTCTTATAGCCGCAGAGGATTGCGATGGTTGTTTCAAATGAAAACTTCATGGGCATCACATAAGCCCGTTTCGCTATCCCGCTGATCCTGCTGGCCCAGCTTCCCCGGCAGAGGATAATATCAACCCCCATATCTTCCCACTGGCTGACGTAAGCGTTCACTTCTTCATTTGTAGCTTCTCTGGAAATGCGGAAGGGAATGGCCTCTACCCCTATTTCTTCCGCTATTTTATAAATCGGTTCTTCCATATAATCTTCCGTCAGCATGTATAATATTTTCGTCATCCGCCCCTTGCCCCGCTTCCCTCTTTTGGTTTATTATTTCAATCATAAACGTGTTTTTTTTCACTGTCAATAAAATGTGAAATCAATCATCCATATCCCGTTTCAACACTTTTTCCCAAAACAACAAAAAAGGTGAAACATTTATTTCTCATTCGAAACAAATGTTCCACCTTTCCTTAATCAGATTCTGACGCCGGTAATTTTATGCATTACCGTTTTGTCGGCCTCTTTTCTTGGCACAACTGCATGATCGGGTATGAATATCTCGATTTCATCTCCCCGGAAACGGCATTTATAAGTATAGCCGCAGAGCAGGGAAGCGCTCCGCAGGGCAAATACAAATGTATCCGGGCTTTCCCATCCTCCGCTCAGCATCGTCTCCCACGGATCGTAATAAAAAATCCGGTCCAGATCCGCAATGTGATCCGGGTCATTTTTATTGAGCAGATAACCTGCGCCCGGATTTTTGATCCAGCGGCCGTCCATGCCGCAGCAAAATTCCGTTTCTTTGCCCCTCCAAACAGAATGGATCCGCACTTCTCCATCCAAAAATTGAAAGCCCAGTTCCTGCTGGCCTGTCTCATTTTCCTCCAGCCCATATGTGATGTACTGCACCGCAGATGCCGCCGTATCATCAAATGATCCCGTCTCCGGGGCCAGGTTCAGTTCTCTGCACATCTTTGTCATCGCCTCATAGGCTTCCGGGTCAGCCTGTCTGGGCATCAGGTAAAGATGGGGGAATATCTCTTCAAAAAACACATCCAGAATACGTCGGTTGTTATGTTCCGCAGCCATGATTCCCACAGCCATATTCTGATCCGGCAATACGATGCCGAACTGGCCCTGCCCCCCGGATAAGCGGAAGCCGCCCACCCGGTTTCTCCACATGTGAAAGCCATAGCCCGAATTGGAATCCGGCTGCCCGGAATTGGTATCCTTGTAATGGTGGCTGGGGGAATGGTGCATGCCCGCCATAACCGCTAAATCCTCTCTCAACAGCTGCCTGCCTTCCCAGGAACCTTTCTGCAGGTAGAACTGCGCCAATTTTGTCAATCCATCCGGATGGAATTGGATCGTGGACGAAAAGAACAGGTTTTCCGGCTCTGTAAAATTATTGGTGTATTCAATTCCCAGGGGTTCAAACACCCGGGGCGTCAGGTATTTTCCCAGATTCTGCCCCGTAGCCAAACGGATCAGCTCATTCATCACATACTGGGCGCCCATATCGTAACGAAAATAGGTTCCCGGTTCATAGGCCGGACGCGTCTCAAAAAATGTTCTGATCCAGCAGTCGCTCTTCCCCCACATTTTAAAAAGTGTGTCGCAGTCATGGCCGGTGTTCATAGTCAGAAGATGGTAGATCGTGAGCCGGTTCCACCGTTCATCCAGGTCTTCAGGAATCCATTCTTCAGGCAGTTTCGGCACCACCAGATCGTGGAGATTGTAATAACCTTCCTGAATCGCAAACAGCATGCCTGTAGCTACCACACCTTTCGCCGCTGAAAAGATCCGGTGAAAACTGTCTTTCGTAAACGGGGCCGCAACCGCATCAGCAATCAGCTTTCCATTTCTGACAATCTGGATACTGTGAAGTTCCAAATTCTCCTGCTTCATGCGCTTTAGGAAATTAGAAACAGCCCAGGATGGAAGCCCCTGGGATTCCGGGGTGGCTGTGGGCATATTTCCTTGTTCCAACATCATATTGTTCATGTTCTTCCCTCCATTGCATCTATGTATTAATGAATATATAGCAAGAAAGGAGCCAAGTTTTTTTTAACATAGAACGTGAAGGCATTTTCGAAAATGCCTTCACGTTTTAATGTAAACCCTGAAGGCTTTTTGAAAAAAGCCTTCACGTTCTATGTTAAAAATCAGTTTTTTCACC
>JAGZXV010000242.1 GCA_018378255.1 Clostridiaceae bacterium
AAATTTACCACCCCCTATAATATGTATGTGCTATATTATGAATTACAAGATTTAGTATCCTCTTATGATTGTTTCACTTTAAATAAAGCTCTTGCGATGGCCATTGTCAGGATTCCGGCCAATAATGCCTCCGGAATTCCGTTCATACAGATCACTCCAAGGATCACCATATACAATCCTTTAAACGCTTTTCCCGAAGCTTCTGCATACCGCCCTCCGAAGAAAAGATAAATAAAATTCATAACCAGCAGAGTATTCGTTAACGAACCTGCAACCCCTGCCCCGATCAGAGCCAGGTGCTGTTTTTTATGGCTCCAAATTTTCATCAGCGCTTCATATACATAATATGCCGCCACTCCGATCAAAATTCTCGGAACCAAAGGTATAATCGTACTTCCCACAATATTTACAAAGCTCACACCATTGATGCTCACGTTCGTAAACGGTGAAAAAACAAAGGAAGTAACGATAGGAGCCGTTGTACTTTTCCACATACTGGTGAGTCCGAATACAAGACCAAGAAACGCGCCACTTTTCGGTCCAAGCAATATGGCTCCGACAATGACGGGTATGTGAATGATGGTCGCATTCATAAATCCCAGCGGAATATACCCCAGGAAAGGCACAAAAGCCATGATGATGATGATGGCAGTAAATACAGCCGTCATTACCATGTTACGGGTTTTTTCCAAACTATTCATTTTTTTCCTCCTGCTACTGTTCTTTAAAAAAGATACAATGCAATAATATAGCTACAGGCAAATTATAAAAACTTTCTGTATACATGTCAATGATTACAGCTGATTAATTTAACGTTATCACCAAAAATACAATAATCCCCGTAATATCTTGTGGATAATGATTTAATTTACATAATGTTATCCCCAAAATGTTGATAAGTTGTGGATAATATTCTGAATAAGTGGCATTTTTATTCACAAAGCAACGAAAACATCAATATTTCCGACTATTTGAGGATAATGTTGATAACTTTTCCATTTATTGTTATTCCACATGGTTTACACAATATTTCCCCATGGATTTCACATAGTTATCCACAATATTTTTTTATAAACATTGAAAAAATATTGGATTTAGTATACAATGGATTTAGATTGGGTAAATGTGCGATTTTACCTTTTATTACAGTTTAGGAGAGTTGACATGATTGATGAAATAAAAAAGAAATGGGACGAAATCCTTCAGTATTTAAAAGAAGAATACGATATTATAGACATATCCTTCAAGACATGGCTTCTTCCGCTAAAGCCGTATGATTTAGAAAACAATGTTTTAAAGATCCTGGCCTCCGATGCTAACATGATCAGCTATATCAATAAAAAATACAGCGTACTCCTGCAGATTGCCGTTGCTGAAGTGACCGGAATCAGCTGCGAAATCGATATTATTTCAGAAGAACTGATCCAGCCTAAGCCGGAAAACAACAAAATTCTCATTACTCCAAAACCGGCGGATGTCAGCCCTACTGCTATTCAGAATGCGAATTTAAATCCAAGATATACGTTCGATACCTTCGTAGTCGGCGCCAACAACAACTTGGCACATGCCGCTGCATTGGCGGTTGCCGAATCTCCCGGCGAGATCTACAACCCGCTTTTCATTTATGGAGGCGTTGGACTTGGAAAAACCCATTTGATGCATTCCATCGCCCACTTTATATTAAAGAATAATCCGAAAGCCAAGATTTTATACGTAACTTCCGAAAAATTTACAAATGAACTGATCGATGCGATCCGTAACAAAAACAACATATCCACAACTGAATTCAGGGAAAAATACCGTAATAACGATGTACTTTTAATCGACGATATTCAGTTTATCATCGGAAAAGAGAGTACACAGGAAGAATTTTTCCACACCTTCAACACACTGTACGAAGCAAAAAAACAGATCATCATATCTTCCGATAAACCGCCGAAAGATATCGAAACTCTGGAGGAACGGCTTCGTTCACGTTTTGAATGGGGCCTTACCGTGGACATCCAGTCCCCTGATTATGAGACGAGGATGGCCATTTTACGTAAAAAAGAGGAATTAGAAGGCTATAATATCGATAATGAAGTGATTAAATATATCGCCACCAATATTAAGTCCAATATCCGTGAGCTGGAAGGCGCTTTAACCAAAATCGTAGCCCTTTCCAAACTTGACAACAATAAAGAAATTAATATTGAACTGGCGGAATTAGCATTAAAAGATATTATTTCCCCTAACAGTGACCGTGAAATCACGCCTGAACTCATCATCCAGATTGTAGCCGACCATTTCGGCCTGACTCCTCTTGATATCTACTCCCAAAAGAGGAATAAAGAAATCGTCTACCCGCGCCAGATCGTCATGTACCTCTGCCGCAATATGACCTCTGTTGCTCTTCAGTCCATCGGAAAATCCCTTGGCGGACGTGATCATACCACAATTATCCATGGCTCCGAAAAAATCGCTGCCGATATTGCAAAAAATGATACTCTGAAGAATACAATAGATATATTGAAGAAGAAAATTAGTCCACAATAGGCTGTGGACTTCCTGTGGGTTCTGTGTGGATAAAAAGGTGAAAATCTTGGCCATTAAATCCTATGTGGATAACTTCAAAGTTATTCTTAATTGATTTGACACTTATTCACATACCTTTAAACATGGCCAACCCCTTACAAATCTTTTATTTTAAAGGAATTTTAAGTTTATACACAAACTCACACCCCCTACTACGAATGCTACGGAAATCTATTCTATATATTACTTTTTTACATGACCAAAAAACGAAAAGGAGTTATCAACAAACATGAAGCTTACATTCAAAAAAGACGACCTTCTTAATGGTATAAACATTGTTCTGAAAGCAGTCCCTTCGAAAACAACACTCCCGATTCTGGAATGCATCTTAATCGATGCCAGCGGAACGGAGATCAAACTGACCGGAAACGATATGGAACTGGGAATCGAAACTAAAGTAGAAGGCGTGATTGAAGAACGCGGAAAACTGGCTCTTGAATCCAAGCTCTTTTCAGAGATCATCCGCAAACTCCCGGGAGGGGATGCGGTAGTGACCATTGAAAGCGATAATGATTTAAGGGTGATCATCACCTGCGACAATTCCGTGTTCAATATCCAGGGACAAAGCGCGGAAGGATATTCCTACCTTCCTTATATAGAAAGGGATCATTACATCTGCCTTTCCCAATTTACGTTAAAAGAAGTGATCAGACAGACTATTTTTTCCATTTCTGTCAATGATAGTAATAAGATGATGACAGGCGTTTTATTCGAAGTCAAAGACAACGAACTGAAACTGACCTCTTTGGATGGCCATCGTATTTCCATCCGCAAGATCATCTTAAAAGACAGCTATGAATCCAGAAAAGTCATAGTTCCCGGCAAAACCCTGAGTGAAATCAGTAAGATTTTAAATGGAGACAATGATTCCGAGGTTCTGTTGTTCTTCAGCAATAACCACATTTTATTCCAGTTTGATGAAACAATCGTGGTTTCCCGCCTGATCGAAGGAGAATACTTCAAGATCAACCAGATGCTGTCCAACGATTACGAGACAAAGATCAATATTAACCGCAAAGAGCTGTTGGATTCCATTGAGAGAGCCAGCATTTTGATCCGTGAAAGCGACAAAAAGCCGATTATCCTGAAGATTTCAGACAGCGTTATGAAACTGAGCCTGAAAACTGTCTATGGATATATGAATGCAGAAGTATTGATCCATAAATATGGCAAAGACATGATGATCGGATTTAACCCTAAATTCCTGATCGATGCGCTGCGCATTATTGATGATGAAGAAGTGACCATCTATATGATGAATCCTAAGGCGCCATGCTATATCAAAGATGACGATGAAAATTATATCTACCTGATATTACCGGTAAACTTTAACCAGTCAGAGTACAACGATTAGTGCTCAGGAGGCATCCATGGAAGTTATTAAATTAAGAGACGAGTATATAAAGCTTGGCCAGGCCTTAAAAGCCGCAAACCTGGTAGAATCAGGGGTTGACGCAAAATTTGCCATTGAAGACGGCCTGGTGAAAGTGAATGGAGAAGTGGAATACCAGAGAGGCAAAAAGCTGAGAGACGGCGATTTGGTAACATTTGACGGCAATACTATAAAGATTGAAGCATAAGGGAATGTTCCATGATTATTGAATCTGTAGAGTTAAAGAATTATAGAAACTATGATGAACTACATATGGATTTTAGTCAGGGAACCAATATCCTATATGGTGATAATGCTCAGGGAAAGACAAACGTGCTGGAGGCCATTTACATGGCCTGCACAACCAAGTCCCACCGTGGGAGTAAAGACAAGGATATCATCCAGTTTGAGAGGGATGAATCCCATATAAAACTGAATTTAAGAAAAAACGACGTTCCGTACCGGATAGATATGCATTTAAAGAAAAACAAGGCAAAGGGAGTCGCTGTCAATGGGATTCCCATACGTAAGGCAAGCGAATTATTCGGTATCGTGAACGTGGTGTTTTTTTCGCCCGAAGATTTAAATCTGATCAAAAACGGGCCTTCGGAAAGAAGGCGATTTATCGACCTTGAATTATGTCAGCTCAATAAGCTGTATGTTCACGCATTAGTCCAGTACAACCATATTGTCATTCAAAGAAACAAGCTTTTAAAGGAGCTTGCATTTAAACCGGAATATGAAGAAACTCTGGACATTTGGGATATGCAGCTGGTTTCATACGGCAGAGAGGTAATTAATTACCGCAGGGAATTTATCGACAGACTCAATGAGATTATAAAAGAAATTCATTTCCAGTTGTCCGGAGATAAAGAAAAACTTGATATCCATTACGATCCAAACATCACGCCTGACCAATTTGAACAGGCATTAAAGAGAAGCCGTTTTCAGGATATTAAGCAGAAGACCACCCTTACAGGGCCGCACCGGGATGATATCAGTTTTTATGTAAACGGAATTGATATCCGTAAATTTGGTTCTCAGGGCCAGCAGAGAACCGCAGCCCTTTCATTAAAGCTGGCGGAAATAGAACTTGTAAAACGAATGGTACATGATTATCCGATTCTTTTATTGGATGATGTGTTGTCGGAATTGGACGGCAGCCGTCAAAATCATCTATTATCTGTAATCAATCATATACAGACCATGATTACCTGTACCGGATTGGAAGATTTTATTAATAACCGTTTTAAGATCGATAAGATATTTAAGGTAATCAATGGAACAATATTAAGCGAAAATTAGGAGGAAACTTATGAGTGCTGAATATGGAGCAGATCAAATCCAAATATTGGAGGGACTGGAAGCGGTTAGGAAAAGGCCGGGTATGTATATTGGTAGTACTTCATCAAGAGGACTTCACCACCTGGTATATGAGATCGTAGATAACGCGGTAGATGAAGCGCTGGCCGGTTTCTGTACGGAAATTGATGTTCAGATCAACCATGATAATTCCATCACAGTCAAAGATAATGGGCGGGGTATCCCCGTAGGAATCCAAAAGAAGGCCGGTATACCTGCAGTTGAAGTTGTATTTACCATACTTCATGCCGGCGGTAAGTTCGGCGGCGGGGGATATAAAGTATCCGGCGGTCTTCATGGTGTAGGTGCGTCTGTTGTAAACGCCTTATCTGAATGGCTGGAAGTAAAGATTTATTCCGAAGGGAAAGTCTATCAGCAGAGATATGAGAGGGGCAAATCCATGTACCCTCTGAAAGTGATCGGTGACTGTCCGGAAGAAAAACACGGCACTGAAGTAACCTTCCTTCCAGATAAAGAGATATTTGATGAAATTATATTTGATTATAATGATTTAAAGATCCGTCTGCGTGAAACCGCATTTTTAACCAAGGCGCTTAAAATCATCCTTCGCGATGACAGGGAAGAGAAGCAGGAAAAACAATTCCATTATGAAGGCGGAATAAAAGAATTTATCACCTATCTGAACAAAGGTAAAACGCCGTTATACAATGATGTGATCTATTGTGAAGGCATCAGAGACGGAATTATTGTTGAAGTTTCCATGCAGCACAATGATTCCTATACTGAAAATGTATATAGTTTTGTAAATAATATCAACACTCCGGAAGGCGGAACCCACCTGGCCGGATTTAAGAATGCCCTGACCAAAACTTTTAATGATTATGCCCGTAAAAACAAGCTTTTAAAGGATAATGAAGCGAATTTGAGCGGTGAAGATATCCGTGAAGGCTTAACTGCCATCATCAGTGTTAAAATTGAAGATCCTCAGTTTGAAGGCCAGACAAAACAGAAGCTGGGCAACAGTGAAGCGAGAGGAGCGGTTGACAGCATTGTCAGCGAACAACTCACCTATTTCCTGGAGCAGAACCCGTCCGTTGCAAAGGCAATGTGTGAAAAATCCATTTTGGCCCAGAGAGCAAGGGCGGCAGCCAGAAAAGCCAGAGATTTAACCAGAAGAAAGACTGCATTGGAAGGAATGGCCCTTCCGGGAAAACTTGCGGACTGTTCCGATAAGAACCCGGAAAACTGTGAAATTTACATCGTAGAGGGAGATTCCGCAGGCGGTTCCGCAAAGACCGCCCGTTCCAGAAATACCCAGGCGATCCTTCCTCTCCGCGGAAAGATATTAAACGTAGAAAAAGCCAGACTCGATAAGATATATGCCAATGCGGAGATTAAAGCCATGATCACCGCTTTTGGTACGGGAATCCATGAGGACTTTGACATTTCAAAACTCAGATATCACAAGATCATCATCATGACCGATGCCGATGTGGACGGTGCGCATATCAGCACCTTACTTTTAACATTCCTTTACCGTTTTATGCCGGAGCTGATCAAACAAGGCCATGTATACCTGGCTCAGCCGCCGTTATATAAGCTGGAAAAGAATAAAAAAGTCTGGTATGCATACAGCGATGAAGAATTGAATTACATCCTCAGTGAAGTGGGACGTGATACCAATAACAAGATCCAGCGTTATAAAGGACTTGGAGAGATGGATGCAGAGCAGCTTTGGGAAACAACCATGGATCCGGAACGCCGTATTTTACTCCGTGTGACCATGGATGAGGAGACTACTTCCGAGATCGATTTGACCTTTACAACCCTGATGGGTGACCAGGTAGAGCCAAGACGTGAGTTCATTGAAGCGAATGCGAAGTATGTACAGAACCTGGATATCTAATTCATTTTTTATATCAGCCTTTTACATTGAACGTGAAGGCATTTTCGAAAATGCCTTCACGCTTTAAGTTAAAAGACCAGGTCATCGATGTAAAAAATTGTAACAATTCAGACCAGCTCATCTTCTTGACCAAAAAATCCGGTCAAGAATCATAGGATGTCCGTCCTGGACTGTTACAAAAAATTAAAATTGGAGGAAAATAATGGAACCAAATATCTTTGATAAAGTTCATGACATAGACTTAAAAAAGACCATGGAAACATCATATATTGACTATGCCATGAGTGTTATTGCATCCAGGGCTCTGCCTGATGTAAGAGACGGTTTAAAACCGGTACAGAGAAGAATCTTATTTTCTATGATAGAGTTGAACAACGGTCCGGATAAGCCACACCGTAAATGTGCCCGTATCGTCGGTGATACCATGGGTAAATACCATC
>JAGZXV010000013.1 GCA_018378255.1 Clostridiaceae bacterium
GGTGATAGAAATGACTTTAAAGCTGTTCCATAAAAAATATCCGGAAACACCGGTGGAGATATCCGGTGTTACGGAGGAATCGGTGTTGGCAGATGTCCAGCATCTCAGTGAAGCCCTTTACAACCTGCTCACCAACGCCCATGAGGCATTTATGGCATCCGTCAAGGAAGAAGAGCATCTGATGCTCATCATCCACAGTGAACGCCTCTACATCGGTTTTGAAGTCAGGGACAATGGAATGGGAATATCCAAGCAGGACCAGAGAAAGATTTTCGATCCATTTTATACCAGCAAGAACACCAATTACAACTGGGGCATGGGGCTGTATTATGTGAGAAAAATAGTCAAAAGCCATTTGGGTATTTTAAGGCTGGAAAGCAAGGTGGGGGAAGGAACCAGCTTTTTTGTGATGATTCCCAGATATGAACCCAGAATCAGAGGAATGGAGAAGAATGCGTGAGTTAATATGGAAAAAGGGAGGCAGGAAATAAGGATATGATCAGAATTGCAATTGTGGAAGACTTTGACCTGATTAGGGAAGATCTGTGCGAATTGATTGCGGGCCAGGAAGATATGGAGGTTGTATGGGAAGCTTCCACAGGCCAGGAAGCGGTGGAGCTGGCAAAAGAAAATCATGCGGATATTATTTTAATGGATATAGAGATGGAAACGGTCAATGCTGGTATTATAGCGGCTGAAAGGATAAGAGACGAGAACCAGGAACAGCAGATCATATTTTTAACGGCTCATGAAACAGACCAGATGATCATAACGGCTATGGGGACCGGGGCCATTGATTATATTGTAAAAGGCGGTACGGATGAAGAGGTGCTCACCCATATCCGCAATGCCCATGCAGGAAAACCGGTGATGGAGTACCGCATCCAGGAGACAGTCATGAAGGAGTATACCAGACTCCAGCGTTCGGAACGGAGCCTTCTTTTCTTTATTAATAACGTATCACAGCTGACCGCTGCGGAACGGGAGCTGGTAAAACTGCTTTTGGAAGGCAAGAAGGTAAAGGAGATCGCACAGGTGCGCTGTGTGGAAGTTATTACGGTAAAAACTCAGATTAAGAGCCTTTTAAGAAAATTCGGCTGCAGCAGGACGAAAGAGATCGTATCCATCATACAGGAATTGAACATTTCCCACTTGTTTCTTTAAACAAATTCAATTACTCAAACGTTTGAGCAAAATTTTTGAGCAAAAGCTAACAATATGTGATAAAATTATCTTGTTTGTAATTTAATACAAAAGGCGGGCATCGGCGTTTGATGCCTTCAGTGCGTAAGACGCGCTGGAATGAAGGAGATAGGAAAGAGGAAAAGGAATGAGTGGATATTTATACGTGATATTTTTAGCTGTCAGTTTTATTGCTTCCGTGGTCGGTGCGATCTGTGGAATTGGCGGCGGCGTTTTGATCAAGCCGCTTTTAGATGCTTTTGGAGTGCTCAGTGTGGCATCGATCAGTTTTCTGTCCGGCTGTACGGTTCTTGCCATGACCTGCTATTCCGTAGGCAAATCAAAGCTCAGCGGCGAGTCGAAGGTGGATATGAAGACAGGAACTCCTCTTGCGGTCGGAGCGGCCATAGGCGGCGTGGCAGGCAAGATGATGTTCCAGGCGATTGCGGCCATGTCGTCCGACCCCAATAAGGTGGGCGCTGTACAGGCGGCCTGTCTGCTGGTCATCACATTTGGTACCATGGTGTATACGGTCAATAAGGATAAGGTACATACTCTTCATGTGACGAATAAACTGGCTTGTATCCTGATCGGTCTGGTTCTTGGAATTTGTTCTTCCTTTCTGGGAATTGGCGGCGGTCCCATTAACCTTGTAGTGCTGTTTTATTTCTTTTCCATGGATACAAAAGTGGCGGCGGAAAACTCTCTGTATATCATCCTGTTTTCGCAGATTACCAGTTTAATCAACACCCTGGTTACCAGAACAGTGCCGGAATTCGGTTTCCTTCTGCTGGTTTTAATGGTTGGCGGCGGCATCATGGGCGGCGTTGCAGGACGTGTAGTCAATAAAAGGATTGATGAAAAGACGGTTAACCGTTTGTTTATTGTACTCATGATTATTATTATGATGATTAATGTTTATAACATATACCAGTTTATCTAAAGGCTGGCAGGATTGGAGGGGCTATGAAAACATTGTTAAAAAATGGTCTTTTATACCTGGATCATGGATTTGAGAAGAAGGATCTGCTGCTGCAGGATGGCATAATCGCTCAGATTGGAAAATCTCTTGAGGACCGGGAAGCGATTGTGGCCGATCTGGAAGGAAAAAAGGTGGCGCCCGGATTTTTTGATATTCATACCCACGGTGCGGTGAATGTGGATGTCAATGCGGCAGCGGCAGAGGACTTTGAAACCATCTGCCGGTTTTTCGCATCCAAAGGCGTGACTAATTGGCTGTGTTCGATTTTAACGGATACGAGAGAGCAGACGCTGGCCTGTATTGAAGAGTACAAGCGCTGGAAAACGTTAAGCCACGAAGGTGCAAACCTGGCCGGAATCCATTTGGAAGGGCCATTTCTCTGTGCGGAATATAAAGGCGCTATGCCGGAACACCTGCTGAGGCCTGCCGATCTTAAGCTGCTGAAAGAATATCAGGAAGCGGCAGGCGGAGAGATCCGTTACATCACCGTATCCCCTGAAGTGGAAGGGATTGTGGATATGATTCCGGAGATTACAAAGCTGGGCATCCGGACGGCAATCGGCCATTCCGGCGCTGATTACGATACGGCCAGAGCGGCAATTGCCAACGGTGCGGCGGCATCCACCCATACCGGCAATGCGATGAAGCTGCTTCACCAGCATTTTCCGGCCATATGGGGAGCGGTATTAGAGGATGATGAGCTGTACTGTGAGATGATCTGTGACGGCCGTCATCTCCATCCGGGCACTGTGCGGCTGATTATCAAAACCAAGGGGCTTGACCGGGTGATCGCAATAACGGATTCCATCATGGCATCCGGGCTTCCTGACGGCAAGTATAAACTGGGCGTCAATGACGTTGTGGTGGTGGATGGAGATGCCAAACTGGCTGAAGGCGGAAGCCGGGCGGGAAGTACCCTTACCATGGATGTGGCTCTCAGAAATCTGTTGGAGTTTACCGGCCGCCCCCTTGAAGAGTTAATCCCCGTGATGACGGAAAATCCGGCCAGGATGATGGGAATGTATGACAGCATTGGTTCCATAGAGGTTGGCAAAGATGGGGATCTTGTGGTTCTGGATGAAAATAATAAAGTATTTTCCACCTATTCGAAAGGAAAAATGCAGTATCATATTTAATGGGTTAAAATTATATGTTCCGGTTGTGTGAATTGTCATGAAAATTTACACAACCGGTATTTTGTTTGTTCATTTGTAAAAAGTCATATAATTACGATTTTTTCGGTTACAAATGAAAAAATACTGCGTTTTTTTATTGGGATGGTTTAACCATATGAGGAAAGGAGAAGCGTATGCGTACAATAGTTTGTGATGTTTGGCAGACTCATTTTAAGCAGATGGAATCGAATTCCAAAACCGGGAGAAATGACGGCAGAAACCAGTTGGAGAATAAATATGACAGGGATATGAGGCTCTTTCTTAAATCGTTTAAGAAGGAGCCTTTTCATATAGCTTTTTGGGCTTATGGAGTTTATGAAACATTGTACCGGAAATATGTGGTGGCCAGCAACCAGAGACTGACCTTATACCGGTTTGATGATATAATATATATGGAGTCCTCACTCCATTCAGTTACGATACATACGATAAACGGCGTTGAGACGATACAGTCCAAGCTGGACGAGGAAGAGAAGAAGATACCGGGATGGAAATTTATCAGGATTCACCAGAGCTATATAGTGAATCTGATCCACGTGAAGAGCCTGACATCTACAGAGGTGATTCTATATAATGGGCATAAGCTGAAAATCAGCGCCAGCAGGAGGAGACAGGTCCTGAGGTCTGTGGAAGAATTTGCCGGATGGGCGGAAAATGGTTGAATATGTGTTATCAATAGTTCTGAATTTCATATCTGAATGTTAACTGTCTTTTCTAAACAGCGCCCGGGTTTTGGGCGCTGTTTGTCTGTTTTGGCCTTGTACAGAGGACAAAAGCATTTTACTACATTCCAGAAGTGCGATATAATAGAGGATACAGAAATTGCCGGAGCTGTACTGTTTGTGGAGCTGCCGGTATTTCAAAGGATTAAATGCCGTTTTATGCGGCGGAATGAAGGAACTTAATGAGATTACTGAATGAAATACCCGACCGGTTCTGGAGCCTGTTCCGATCGGTCAACCGGGAAACTTACATAGAATCATTGTTGAAGATTAATGAAGAATATGAATATAACAGTTATTTCCTGAGCAGGGAAGTCTGCATTCAGGTGTTGGCGGATTATTTTGCCCAAAGAAAAATTACCATCAAACAGGAAGAGGAGGACGACGAGATCGATGTGCTGGAACCTCCGGCCACCAGGATCTTAAACTGGCTGGTCCGGGCAGGCTGGCTCAGAAAGCTGGATGATTACAACACGCTGGTGACCAACATCGTAATCCCGGATTATGCGGCCGTTTTTATTGAAGCCTTTGAGCACCTGTTTAACGAAGAGGAGAATGAAACCGAAGTCTATATCCAGAACATCTACGCCATTTTATTTTCCTTTAAAAATGACCCGAGGGCCAGCGTAAGCCTGCTCCATACGGCCCTTGTAAACACCAGAAAGTTAAATAAGGCCCTGCAGGATATGCTTCATAATATGGATAAATTTTTTGCCAGCCTGCTGGAAAAACGGTTCTACGGCGATCTGTTAAAGGAGCACCTGGAAGGCTACGTGGAAGAGATTGTAAAAAAGAAATACCATATATTGAAAACATCGGATAATTTCTATCTCTATAAGACAGATATCAAGCGCTGGCTCAACGAGATGAGAGAAGATTACGACTGGATGGAGAAGACTGCCGGCCGGAGCGGAGGGAATGTGGACGAAACCCAGATCATCCGGACCCTGGACGATATTGAGCGGGGATTCGATGATATTGAGCGGAGAATCGCCAATATGGACAGAGAGCACATGAAATATGTGAGCGCCACGGTGGGCCGTCTGAACTATCTGCTGAATAATGATGACGATACCAAGGGCCTTGTGATCCAGCTTTTAAACCACATGGCTGCCAAAGAGGATATTACCGATACTTTGAGCGAGATCAGCAGCAGAATAAACCTGTCCTCTCTGGAAGTGATATCCGGAAAATCCCTATATAGAAAGAGAAAGCCCAGAACTGATTTTACGGAAGGGCTGGAAGATGTGGAAGAGAGCGTGGAACTGAACCGGGAGGACATTCTGCGCCTGAACCGGCTGGGCAGCCGTTACAGCAAAAAGGAGATAGAGGATTTTATCTTCTCCCGCATGACGGACGGAAAGGCGGAAATTACGGGCGGTTCGGTTCAGTCGGATCAGGAGTTTGAAAAGCTGATTCTGGCTTATGATTATGCAATCCGCAGGAACAGCCGGTTTACGGTCAGGGAGGATGAACCGGAATTCATCGATAACGGCAGATATCAATACCCAAAACTGACATTTACGAGGAAATGAGGACGACTATGATAGAATACTATGAAACAATGCCCCAGGAAGAACAGCAGCAACTGACGGAAATCATCCAGCTTTTGTTCCGCCAGACCTTCATCCTGGAGCGGAAATACGACAGAAGGATGTCCAGATTCCAGAATAACAGGGAATTTCGGATCTGCAATAAGCATTTGGAATTCATCCGGGAATATTTTGCCATCAGCGGCATTTCTGTGTATGAAAACAGCCAGATGGGAGTGATTTACATACAGGGAGAGAATCTGCTGGGAGATAAACTGCCCAAACTGGCCACCCTCTATATCCTGATTTTAAAGATCATTTATGAAGAGCAGATGGCTGCGGCCTCCACCAGCGTCAATGTGTATACGACCTTGGGCGAGATCAATGAGAGGCTGGGCAGTTACCGGCTTTTAAAGAATAAACCGTCCGTAACGGAGATCAGAAAGGCCATCGCTCTGCTAAGGCGCTATCAGATCATCGATCCGCTGGATGTTTTGGAGGAGCTGGACGGGCAGACCAGGATGATCATCTATCCATGCATCAATGTGGTGCTTTTGGGGGACGATGTCCGGGCTTTGATCGGCACATTTGCGGAAAATGAAGGAGAAACAGAAGGAGAGGGAGAAGAAGAGGATGACGAATCAGAGATTTGAGGCATTGTCCAGGATGTGTTTGAACAACTGGCATTATATCAGCAGAAAGACGTTGTCGTTTAACGACTCCATCAATTTCTTCACAGGCCATTCGGGGAGCGGCAAATCCACGGTTTTGGACGCCCTTCAGATTGTGCTGTATGCCAATACGGACGGCAGAGGGTTTTTTAATAAAGCGGCCGCCGATGATTCGGACCGTTCCCTGCTGGAATATTTAAGAGGAATGATTACCATTGGGGAAAACAATGAATTCTCCTATTTGAGAAACAAGAATTTCTCCAGTACCATTGTGTTGGAACTGAAACGGACGGACACGGAAGAATACCAGTGCGTGGGCGTGGTATTTGACGTGGAGGTGGCCACTAATGAAATCAGCCGTCTGTTTTTCTGGCATAAAGGTCCTCTGCCGGAGCATCAGTACCGGTCGGGCACCCGCTGCATGTCCATGGAAGAGATAAAAGGTTATTTACAGCAGAATTTTAACAAAGAGGAATATTATTACGGCTCCCATAACGAGCGGTTCCGCAGACAGCTTTATGATGTGTACCTGGGCGGGCTGGATATGGAGAAATTCCCCCTGCTGTTTAAGCGGGCGATCCCGTTCCGCATGAATATTAAGCTGGAAGACTTTGTGAAGGAATATATCTGCACCGAACAGGATATCCATATAGGGGATATGCAGGAAAGCGTGATGATGTACGGCCGGATGCAGAAAAAGATCGATGACACCTGCCGGGAGATCCAAAACCTGGAACAGCTTCGCAGGATCTATGAAAAGATGGAGGCCAAGGAGGAGGAAAGCAGGGAGTACAGATATCTGGCCGCTAAGATGGATCTTCTGTCCGACCGGCAAAAGATCAAAGAGCTTCATGACAGGATTCTGTTGGCGGCTGAAGACCTGGACAAACAGAAAATCCAAAGGGATGAACTGGAACAGTCTGTCCGGGAATTGGACGAAAGAAGCGAAGCGCTGTTAAAACAGATCTCTTCCACCGGATATGAAGAGAAGAAATCCGAACTGAGGTCCATGAACGAACTGATTGAAGCCCTTTTAAAGAGCCGGGTGAAGTGGGAGAAAACGGCGGAGGGGCTGAAACTCTGGATCGACCAGGATATCACGGACAACAGCACGATCTGGGACATTGAAAAGTTTGAAGAGGGAAACATCCTGCCGGAAGAGATAAAAAGGCTTAAAAAATCCATCCATGAGACGCGGATGGAGGTTAGAGAGCAGGAACAGGAGGCCTCTTCCTCCATCCGCAGCCTGAGAAAGCAGGAAAAAGCGGTACAGGAAGATTTAAAGAAGCTGAAACAGGGAAAAAAGGCCTACCCAAAAGAACTGGAACGGGCCTGTAACTATATCCAAAGACGCCTTCTGGAAGAGACGGGGAAATCTGTGGATGTGAGGATTTTAGCGGATCTTCTGGATATCCGCGATGATAAATGGCGCAATGCGGTGGAAGGCTATATGGGCAATAACAAGCTGGCCATCATTGTGGAACCTAAATTTGCCAGAAAGGCCATGGATATTTACCAGGAGCTGGACCGGAAGGAATATTTCCGGGTGGCGGTTCTGGATACGGAACAAGTATCCCGGAAGGAACACCCGGTATTTAAGAATTCTCTGTCCGAAGAAGTGATAACGAAGAACAGTTATATACAGTCCTACATCGATTTCCTCCTCGGAAAAGTGGTCAAATGTGAAAATACCGGGGAACTGAGAAACTGTCAGATTGGTATTACGGCGGACTGTGTGCTCTATCACAGCTACCGCCTGCAGTATATCAATCCGGACAATTACACCAGAAGCGCATATATCGGGGCCATGAGTATGGCAAAGAGAATCCGCCAGTTGGAACAGGAACTGGAGGAACTGAAAGAAGAGCTGGCTCCCCAGTTAAAGATTCAAAAGGAATGCCAGGATATCCTGAGCTTAGAAGAGCTGGGACTTCCTGTTGAGGACTATATAAGCTGGCTGAACGACATGGATAAATTAAAGACCAGGGAAAAAGAAAAGAAGCGCCTTGTGAAGCAGTTGGAAGAGCTGAAGGAAAAAAAGGTGGATCTCTGGGAGAATGAACGCCGCGCTGTCCTGGAGGAAAAGAAGGCCAAGGAAGATTTGGCAGAACAGGTAAAACAGGTGATCTGGCGTCTTAACGGATTGATGGAAGATAACAGGAAGAAGCAGATCGAGTTCAATGAAATTCTGGTTCAAAAAGAACGGAACTTTACAGCAGACAGCCGATATGAGGTTAAAGCGGAAGAAATTCTGGGCGGGCTTTCCGAACCGCGGTACGACCGGCTGTGCCAGAAATACCTGGACGCCTCTATGAAAGCAGAGGAAGAGAAGGCCGCCATCTGCACAAAACTTCAGGAAGGCCGTTTCCTCTATTTGAAACAATATCCAAACCGCAGTTTTTCCGCCACCATTGAGAACAACGAGCCCTATGACAAACTGTTGGAGAGACTTCAGTGCGATAATCTGGAGGAATACCGCCAGATTGCCAGAGAACAGGCCAGGTCCGCCGTGGAACATTTCCGGGATGACTTCATGTTTAAAATACGCAGCGCCATCAAGGAAGCCCTGATCCGTAAAGACGAGCTGAACCGGATCATAAATAAACTGGATTTCGGTAAAGATAAGTACCAGTTCGTGATCGGCAAAAACAAAGGGCCGGACGGCCGTTTCTATGATATGTTCATGGATGATTCCCTGGAAGTGAATCCCAGCATGCTGACAGATACCTTCGAAAACCAGTTGGATTTTTTCACCATCAACCATGAGAACCACTATGGGGACATGATCAATGAGCTGATCAATGTGTTCATCCCTCCGGAGAATGCGGATCACGACCAGTTGGAAGAAGCCAAGCAGAACATGGATAAATATGCGGATTACAGAACCTATCTGTCCTTTGACATGCAGCAGATCGTCCGCAGCCAGGGGGAGGAAACCATCAAGATCCAGCTCAGCAGGATGATTAAGAAAAACTCGGGAGGAGAGGGGCAGAATCCCCTTTACGTGGCCCTTTTAGCCAGCTTTGCTCAGGCATACCGGATCAATATGTCCCCCAAGATGCTGCGCAACCCCACAATCCGCCTGGTGGTTTTAGACGAGGCATTTTCCAAGATGGATGCGGAGAAGGTGGCCAGTTGTATTGAACTGATCCGCGGCCTTGGTTTCCAGGCCATCATTAGCGCTACCAATGATAAGATTCAAAATTATCTGGAAAATGTGGATAAAACCTTTGTATTCGCCAACCCCAATAAGAAGTCGATTTCCATTCAGGAGTTTGAGAAGAGGGAGTTTGGGGAACTAAGGAGAATGTTAAATGGAGATTAAACTAATTGATAAGATAATTGAAAAGTATGAAAGAAGCAAAACAGATTGGAATAAGGGAGATTCCAAAAACCGGAGCCTGAGAATCCAACAGGAGGAGAAGAATCAGATTGGCAGCCTGGAATTGGTCAGCCAGGCTGTTGAGCTGGAAAAAGAAAAGCTGGTTAAGATTAAATGGTATGCTTATTTATCAGAGATCGAAATGATCCATTATTCCTTAAAAGACATGCCGGAATTTTATGCCAGAGCCGGAAAAATATTTAAGCCCCAGAAGATAAAGGCTTGTCGGGAGTTTTTGGAGAATGAAAAGCAGAAGATAAAAAAGGAGTGGATACGCGCCTATTACGAATCGTTCCTGGATAAACTGGAAAAGGGCCAAATACCTGGGGAATTGGAGGGGGACAGACTTCTGTTCCGATGTCTAAGCGGCCTGGATCAGTTAGAAGAGCCGGTTTATAAAAGAACATTCAGCAAGCATTTTCTGGGCAACTCCAAGCTGTTTGAAAAAAGGTTCCAGAAGAAAATTTTAAACATAGCCAAAGCTCATAATCCGGAAATTGACGATAATATGGATAAGACGTCCATATTGTCGCAGCTCTATCTGGAAGAATACTCTCAGGAACTGGCCCTGAAGGGGAATGTGATTTTGGAACTGGAGGGTCAGAGCATAGATTTGTCGCCATTTATTTATGGACTGGTCATAAACAGCCAGATGTTAAAACATGCAGAAGTCCATGCAGGGCAGAAGATACGCAAAGTTATAACAGTGGAAAATAAGGCCAATTTCATGTCAATGCCTTATGAAGAAGGAACTTTGATTGTGTTTTCCCACGGTTATTTTACGCCGCTGGAAAAAGAATTTTTAAAACGGCTGTATCAGTCGCTGGATGGAGACCAGGTGGAATATTTCCATACCGGGGATTTGGATTATGGAGGCATAAAGATATTCCAATATATTAAAAACAACATCTTTCCGCCGTTAAAACCTCTTTATATGGATTTAGAAACATTTGAACGCTTTAAAGCCGAAGGAGAAGCGATTAAAAGGTCAACACTGGATAAACTGAAGCGTGTAAAAGAGCCGCTTTTACAGGAGTTAATCGATGAAATCTGTGAAGAAAAGCTGGTAATAGAACAAGAAAGTTTGTTAATAAAATAACAGCTGAATGCTGTAAGCAGAGAGGAGAAATGCAGATGTCAACCGTATACTCAAAAGATGTTGAATACCACATCCATCTCAAACCGGGGGATGTGGGAGAATATGTGATCCTGCCGGGAGATCCGGGTCGGTGCGAAAAGATTGCCGCTTATCTGGAGGATGCAAAACTGATGGCCTCCAACCGGGAATATGTGACCTACACCGGCCATTTGGGAGATAAACGGGTCAGCGTTACCTCTACGGGAATCGGCGGCCCATCGGCGGCCATCGCCATGGAGGAGCTGATCCACTGCGGCGCCCATACATTTATCCGTGTGGGAACATCCGGCGGCATGCAGCCGGATGTGCTGGCGGGAGATGTGGTCATCGCCACAGGCGCCATCCGCCTGGATGGCACCAGCAAAGAATATGCGCCCATCGAATATCCGGCCGTAGCCGATTATGAAGTGGTGGAAGCCTTGAAAAAGGCCGCCGACCGCCTGGGGAAACGTTCCCATGTGGGCGTAGTCCAGTGCAAGGATTCCTTTTATGGCCAGCATGAGCCGGAAAACATGCCGGTCAGCTATGAATTGTTAAACAAATGGGAGGCGTGGAAACGCTGCGGAGCCCTGACTTCTGAGATGGAATCCGCCACGCTTTTCATCGTCGGAGCGGTGCGCAGGGTCCGCGTGGGATCTGTGATGCTTGTAATAGGCAACCAGACCAGAAGAGAGATGGGGCTGCCCGATATCCAGTGCCATGATACCCAGACTGCAATTGAGACTGCGGTGGAGGCCATAAGGATATTGCCTCCATATCACAAAAACAGTGCGGCAGCACAGTAAATAAGTAAAAATGCCATAACAAGATTGACCGCCTTTGTATGTCTGGAAAAAAATTTGCAGAAGGCGGCTCCGAACAATGCCCAGACAAAAGAGCCGGATGAACCGATTAAAGACAGGATGATAACAAATACGGCCAATGCGCCTGCCGACTGGTAAAAAGGCAGTATGTAAAGGGACATTGCGGTTATGGCATAAATATAGATTTTAGGGTTGGCAAATTGAAGTATCATGCCTGAAAGAAAACTGGCTTCATTGCCGCTCTTTTCATTCAGATCGGAAGAACTTTTCCAGACTTTCCATGCCAGAAACAGCATATAGGCAGCGCCTAAAAACTGCATGGCTGTCTTTACCTTTGGAAGAATGGAAAACAAAGTTGCGCTGAATACAGTGCAGACCGTCATTACGACTGAAAATCCGGCCAGTATTCCCAGATTAAACCGAAGGCTTCGGCAAAATCCAAGGCGGGCCGCGTTGCTCATAGAAAGTAAATTATTGGCTCCCGGCGTGTATGCTGTAATAAAACAATAAATTAAAAAATAATATAGCTGGAACATGTTTGACCTCCTGTTAGTCCATAGATATGGCATTATTTTACTGCTGTCTCTTTACAAAGACTTATTGAAATTATATAATGGTATAAAAAATATAATATATTGCACATGTACGATATAATAATACAATTTGTGCAATATAATGTCAATAGATAGGAGGGGATTTTTTTGGATACCATGAACCTGATCGTTGCTAAGAATATTAAACGGCTGCGTGAGGAGAATAAATTGAGCATGGAAGAGCTTTCCAAGCTGAGCGGGGTCAGCAAGAGCATGCTGGCCCAGATTGAGAGGGGAGAGGGCAATCCCACACTTTCCACACTTTGGAAAATATCAAATGGAATGAAGGTGCCTTTCGACGCCCTCACTGTTTGGCCGAAGAATCCGTATGAGATTGTGAAGACCGCAGAGATACAGCCTTTGCTGGAGGATGGCGGAAAGGTTAGAAATTACTCCGTTTTTCCCGATGATGAAAACAGAAGGTTTGCGGTATACTATCTGGAACTGGAAAAAGAAAGTTACTGGGAATCAGAGCCGCACCTGAAAGGGACCACAGAGTTTATTACTGTTTTTAGCGGAACCATTGAAATCTGTGCCGATGGGCAGAGGTTTGTAATTGCGGCAGGGGAAAACATCCGTTTTAAAGCGGATACGGTTCATTCCTACCGTAATATAAGAAGTGAAACAGCCGTTCTGCACATGATTATCTATAATCCGTGAGAACTTATGTAAAGCAGCTTCTATCAGTCCGTATGGCTTATTTTTCACACTCAAATTTGTGCCGGAGCCGCAAATTTGAATCGCAGCTGAGAATCTGTAATTCCCAGCGCGTGCCTGCATAGCGCAAAATATGCGCATTAAAACGCTCCGGCATGGAGGATAAAAATGGATATATACGAAAAGATGCACAGAGGCGACCTGTATGCAACAGATAATGACCAGCTTGTTAAAGATCAGACCATGTGTCTGGAACGATTATATGATTTTAATATGACGCGTCCCTCGGAGATGGAAAAAAGACAGTCTTTGCTGAAGGAGATGTTTGCCGAAATCGGCCAAAACTGCTACATTGAACCGCCCCTTCATGCAAACTGGGGAGGGAAACACGTTCATTTTGGCAAGAATGTATATGCAAATTTTAACCTGACCCTTGTGGATGATACCCACATTTACGTAGGAGATTACACGATGATCGGCCCTAATGTAACCATTGCCACCGGAGGACATCCCATTCTGCCAAAACTGCGGGAGCGGTTTTTCCAGTATAATGCGCCGGTGCATATCGGCAGAAACTGCTGGATTGGAGCCGGAGCCATCATTGTTCCCGGCATAACAATTGGGGATAATACGGTCATTGGGGCAGGCAGTGTGGTGACAAAGGACCTTCCGGCCAATGTGGTCGCCGTTGGCAATCCCTCAAGAGTGCTGCGTGAGATCGGAGAAGCGGACAGGAAGTACTATTTTAAGGACAGAAAAATCGGCAGCGAAGTGCTTTAAAGCGCTTTTTGCGCTGCCTTCCATATCCTACCACTGTCGAATTTGCAGAAATAGTTGTGATTTTTGTGAAAAGTCGTTATAATGGGTAGGTACAAAAAAAAGGGGGTTCATAAGATGAACGAACAAAAACAGTTCAAACCGTATATACCTGCGGAAAAAGTTGATCCTGAGCTGACAATCCTATCGATTGTCATGGGTATTCTTTTAGCGGTTGTATTCGGTGCAGCCAATGCATATTTAGGTCTGAAGGTAGGTATGACTATCTCGGCATCGATTCCGGCGGCTGTAATTTCCATGGGTGTCATCCGTGTCATTCTGCGCAGAAATTCTATTTTGGAAAGCAACATCGTTCAGACGATCGGATCGGCGGGCGAGTCCCTGGCCGCGGGAGCGATTTTCACATTGCCGGCTTTATTTTTATGGGCAAAAGAAGGAAAGATGGAAACTCCCAACATGCTGGAGATCACATTGATCGCTTTCTTAGGCGGTATCCTGGGCGTTCTGTTCATGGTTCCGCTTCGTAATGCTTTAATTGTAAAAGAGCACAATACCCTTCCATATCCGGAAGGAACCGCATGTGCGGAAGTTCTTTTAGCAGGTGAAGAAGGAGGCGCTAATGCGTCGACAGTATTTGCCGGTATGGGAATTGCAGCTCTTTTCAAATTTATTGTAGATGGGTTTAAAGCAGTACCAAGCGAAATCAATTTCAAAGTAAAAGGTTTTCCGGGAGAAATTGGTACCCAGGCATATCCGGCGCTGATCGGTGTCGGCTATATTGTGGGACCGAGAATTTCTTCCTATATGTTTGCAGGCGGTATTGTTGGATGGCTGGTGCTGATTCCTGCCATCGTGCTGTTCGGTTCCGGTACAGTTCTGTATCCGGGAACTGACACCATCGGCAATATCTTTGCTGAAAATGGAGCCAGTGGAATCTGGGGAACCTATATCCGTTATATTGGCGCCGGTGCGGTTGCCTGCGGCGGTATTATCAGCCTGATAAAATCACTTCCTCTCATCATCCGCACATTCAGCGATTCGATGAAAGATTTAAAAGGAAGCCGGACGGCGAGCGCTTTGAGAACGGAAAAGGATCTGGATATGAGATTTATCCTGGGCGGAATCATCATCATGATTCTGGCGATCTGGCTGGTTCCTGCAGTTCCGGTTAACTTAATCGGTGCGATTATCGTTGTTGTATTCGGTTTCTTCTTCGCAACTGTTTCATCCAGAATGGTTGGATTGATCGGAAGCAGCAACAACCCTGTATCAGGTATGGCCATCGCAACCCTTCTGCTGGCAACCATAATACTGAAAGCAACCGGCAATGTGGGCATCAGCGGAATGCAGGGCGCTATCGCTATCGGTTCCATCATTTGTATTATTGCGGCCATCGCAGGCGATACGTCACAGGATTTAAAGACAGGCTATCTGCTGGGCGCTACTCCTATGAAACAGCAGATCGGTGAATTAGTGGGTGTTACATCCGCTGCTCTCGCCATCGGAGGCGTATTATATCTTCTGAATGCTGCATGGGGATTTGGTTCCGCTGAACTGGGCGCTCCTCAGGCCATGCTGATGAAGATGATTGTAGAAGGCGTTATGGACAGCAACCTGCCCTGGACCCTCGTATTCATCGGAGTATTTATAGCCGTAGTTATGGAGATTTTACGGATTCCGGTGCTTCCGTTTGCCGTTGGCCTTTATCTTCCGGTGCAGCTGAATGCATGTATCATGATCGGCGGCGTTGTAAGGCTGGTATTGGACAGCAAGAAGACGAAGAATGCAAAAGAAGAGGCAGAAAAACAGAGGGGAATTACGGACGGCGTTCTTTACTGTTCCGGTATGATTGCCGGTGAAGGCCTTGTAGGTATCCTTCTTGCAATTCTCACCGTTTTCGGTGTTGCCGATTTGTTTGACTTCTCATCAAAGGTACCGGCTTCTGTGGGCAATATCGGATGCATTATCGTAATTGTTCTCATGATTTTATGTCTGCTCAAGTTCTCTGTCTGGAGGAAGGCTAAGAGCGAGTAAACGAAGATGAAAAAGAAAAATGATTTACGCAATTACCTGGAGTTCATACCCGAAAGGAGTGAATTCCTGACCTGGAACACGGATGAAAAAGGAATTGTTACACTGGATGTGGAAAATAAGGGAGTGTTTAATACGATTGCGCAGACGTTATTTAAAAAGCCCCGTGTTTCCCACATTCATCTGGACGAACTTGGAAGTTTTGTCTGGCCGCTGATTGACGGCAAGACGGATATAACCGCCTTGGGAGTTTTGGTAAAAGAAGAGTTTGGGGAAAAAGCCGAACCTTTATATCCAAGGCTGGCGAAATTTTTCCAAGTGCTGGAAAGTTATCATTTTATAAAACTGAATAAATAAAAGCTGATTCAGATGGTGGCAGAACTGCCAATAAGAAGCCGGGGGAAACCCAGAGCGGCGTCAGGAGAGAAAATGATATTCTGACGTTCGCCCTGGATTTCCTCCGGTTTTTTAGTGAAATCATTAATCCATCAAGGGAAAACCACCCGCCCCGCTCCGTTAAGCATCCTCCGGTTTGGCGGGGGCCTCCGGCTTACATCCGCTTTCCAGCGTCCCCCTGCCAATACAAAAAATTTACCCATCCAAAATCCCATCAGAAAGCAAATGAAACGAATTTTTCTTAAAATCCAACACCCCTTCTTTCTTCAGTTTACAAAGCTCACCTGACATAGCGCTGCGGTCCACGCAGAGATAGTCAGCCAGCTGCTGGCGGTTGAAGGGAATTTCAAACCGGGAGCTCTTCTGCTTTAAAGATTCTTCCGACAGGTAAGAAAGCAGTTTTTCCCTCGTTGACCGCTTTGCCATATGTTTGATTTTCTGGGTGAGCATCATATTTTTATCTGCCAGCACAGACAGCAGATTGCGGATCAGGCGGGTGTGGAATTCACAGGCTGAAGTGCAGACTGTGATCACCTTCTGCACATCCAGAAACAGGATTTCCGATTTTCCTGCCGCAACCACACTGACACCCAGCTCAACGGAAGGCATGCATGCATAGGCATCGCCAAATATCTGGCCTTCAGAACATTCGGATAAGATCGTCCGGTTGCCCCAAAAATCTTCTTCAATCACATGAACCGATCCGGTAAGGACCAGTCCCATGGAAGTTACATGGTCCCCTTTTCTCCAGACAAATTCCCCTTTTTCATAAGTGCGTTTTACGGCACTCAAACAGTTCAGCATGGCCTCTATTTCCCTGGTTTCGATTCCGCAGAATAAAACTGATTTTTTTAGTGCATTGACAGCTGGATTCATAAAGTGCTCCTTTCTGTTGTAAATACAACGGAAATGTTATTAAAAGTATATTATAATGAATCCATCAAGTCAAGAAGAGGAGAATAAATATATATGGAAAAAAATATGTTTTGTTTCCAATGTGAACAGACGGCAGGCTGCAGCGGATGCACCGGAAATGCCGGAGTATGCGGAAAAACAGCCCATACCGCCAATCTTCAGGACGAACTGACCGGAGCTCTCATCGGTCTGGCCCGCACCTGTTCTAACCAGACACCAACAAAAGAAACAACAAAACTGATCATAGAAGGTCTGTTCACAACAGTTACCAATGTGAATTTCAACGATCTGACAATTGAGAATCTGATAAAACGTGTAAGAGAAGAAAAAATGCATCTGGCTCCAAACTGTCTCACCTGCGGAGCCCCATGCGGTCACAACGATGAATATGATATGAAAAAACTGTGGGAAGCGAAAGAAGAGATCCGTTCCCTTAAATCCCTTATACTGTTTGGTATCCGCGGCATAGCGGCCTATGCATATCATGCCCTGGTGCTGGGATATAGCGATGAAGCAGTCAATGACTTTTTCTATAAAGCCTTATTCGTAATCGGTGAAGACTGGACGGAAGAGGAATATTTGAATATCGTAATGGAAACAGGAGCGGTGAATTTAAAATGCATGGAAATGCTGGACCGCGCAAATACGGAGAGCTTCGGCACACCCGCTCCGGTAAAAGTATCCATGAAGGTGGAGAAAGGCCCGTTCATCGTCATTACCGGTCATGACCTGTATGATCTCAAATGCCTGCTGGAACAGACAAAAGGAAAGGGCATCAATATCTATACTCATGGTGAAATGCTCCCCGCCCATGCATATCCTCTTTTAAAACAGTACAGCCATTTAAAAGGCAATTATGGTACTGCCTGGCAGAACCAGCAAAAAGAGTTTGACAATCTTCCGGCGCCAATCCTGTTTACAACCAATTGTCTGATGCCCGTAAAAGAATCTTATGCGGACCGGGTTTTTACAACTGAACTCGTTTCCTATCCGGAAATGGTGCATATTGGAGAGAATAAAGATTTCTCACCGGTAATCGAAAAAGCTCTGGAACTGGGCGGATTTTCCGAAGATACGGTGTTCACCGGCATCAACGGAGGAAACGAACTGCTCACAGGATTTGGACACGGCGCTGTCCTGTCAGTGGCGGACAAGGTGGTGGATGCCGTTAAAAATGGACAGATCAGCCATTTTTACCTGGTAGGCGGTTGTGACGGAGCCCGGACCGGCCGCAATTTCTATACTGATTTTGTTAAAAATACACCAAAGGATTCCATAATCCTCACCCTGGCCTGCGGCAAGTTCCGCTTTAATGATATGGATCTGGGGCAGGCTGCCGGTCTGCCCCGGCTGATGGATATGGGACAGTGTAACGACGCCTACAGCGCCATCCGCGTGGCATCCGCCCTGGCCGACGCTTTTGGATGCACAGTGAATGAACTTCCGTTAACGATTGTGCTCTCCTGGTATGAACAAAAGGCGGTATGTATCCTTCTCAGCCTGTTGTATCTGGGCATTAAAAACATCTATCTCGGCCCCACCCTGCCGGCATTTTTAGCGCCGGGAGTGCTGGATTATCTGGTTAAAGAATACCAGATTGCGCCGGTCAGTGAGCTGGCAGTCTGATATCTGAACGCAGCAGCTATTTTTTTTACATCGAACGTGAAGGCATTTTTAAAAATGCCTTCACGTTCGATGTTAAAAAATGGAGCAAATTCTATAAAATTTATTTCTTCACGAATTGTTTATCGAATTCTGGATTAAAATAATAGAAGTTCTTGGAATCCAAATCCCCTTTTATTTTTTCCAGTGCCTCTCCAAAACGCTGGAAATGAACTACTTCCCTGGCCCTTAAAAATTTAAGCGGTTCCCTGACATCGGGATCGGTGATCACCCGCAGCAGGTTGTCATACGTGGTGCGGGCCTTTTGCTCTGCGGCCAGATCCTCCGTCAGATCAGTTATGGCATCGCCTTTGGACTGGAATTCACATGCGTTAAAAGGGATTCCGCCGGCAGCCTGAGGCCACAGCGCAGTCGTATGGTCTATATAATAAGCGTCAAATCCCGCTGTTTTCGCTTCCTCGGCCGACAGGTTTTTGGTGAGCTGGTAAATGATGGAACAGACCATTTCAAGGTGTCCCAGCTCTTCCGTTCCGATATCGGTAAGCAGTCCTCCCACCTCTTTACAAGGCATGCTGTAACGCTGGGACAGATACCGCATGGACGCAGCCAATTCGCCGTCAGGCCCTCCGAACTGGCTGATGACCAGCTGGGCTGTTTTAGGACATGTTTTAGTTATTTTTACAGGAAACTGAAGCCGTTTTTCATAACACCACATAATCAGACACCTCCTTTAATGTTTGCCGGGGAATTGGTATTGGCGGCAGCATCCCATGGCACCGGCCCGTCACTCCAGGTCCAGTGGCGCTGGCCGGGATACTTGGTAAAGCTCTTTGTCTGGTTATTGGTATCAGGACAGACACAGTTCATAGTCAGCGGTTCGAAATTCTCCGCATACGTCTTTAAAAGCTCTTTTCTTTGAGAAGCCATCTGATTAAAATAATCCAGCGCATCCGTATCAAGCGGATGGGTATCCAGATAGAGGGTCAGGTCATTGACCACAAAACTGACTTCATTAATTTGTTTTAAAAGCTGTAAACGGTCAGGCATGAGCTTCACCTCCTATAAAGAATGGAAGATTCAGACACGGGAAAATAGTCCCTTCCGCCAGCGCCTTTTCAGGTGTATATGGCTGTTCCCAAGGCTGCATGGGCACTGTTGCAATTGCCAGATGGACCGGTGTTTTTGATATCTTTTCAGCAAAATCCATAAAAAATCACTCCTTTCTGCATCAAACAAGTTACCTTACTATTATTTGAGTAAAAGGCTGATTTACTTTATTAAAATATTGCCATGTAAAAATAGGGATTAAAAAAGCCGGAATTTCGGCCGGCAGAACGGAATCAGAAAAAATGGTATTATTTTCCGGAGAAAAAGAGGTAAAGATATTCCTGACAATTGATATACACAAGAATTGCCATGGGAATTAAACACAGCCCGAGAGTTAATGCTGAGTTCCATTTGGATGACAGTTGATATTTGTAAAAAATAAAAAATGAGAGCCAGGAAGCGATACAACTGACCGGCAGAGCAAAAAAAACTAAAAACGTTATCATAGTCACAATACTTCCCCCCAACCGGCTGAATTTATAAAATATTTTTCTATTTCTATTCTACTATATTACATCCTGTTTTACAATGGAGACGGGAAAAACTGTCTGCCGCAGCCAGCGGTTTTTATATTCCAAAAACAGGCATGGATTATGTTAACAAGGTGCAAAATTGTGAAAAATATACAAAAAATTATATCCTATATAAAAGTAAAACTTAATTTTATATTAAAATTATTAAAAGTACCTTGTAAATGACTGGGTAATTTGGTATAATTCAACTAATAACATCATATCTATAAATACGGAAACTATATATTGCCGAATGCCATATTCCTTTTAAACCAGGCTGTGGTAGCGGGAGAACCAATTACTTGGGGTGAATTCAAAGATCTGCAGAACGTATGTGGATTGAAGATAGGGGACCTTCTTCTCCGAACCCGTCAGCTAATCTCGTAGGCGAAGGAAGGTTTGTGCGTTTGTGATACGCGCTTTGTTTTTATTGAATAAAACAGCCTATAGCTGCCTTCGCCACCCGGATATCTGATTCCGGGTGCTTTTTGTTTCCGTAAATCTATCAAGTGAAGGAGAGACTATATGAAAGAGACTAAGAAAAACCCCAGTTTATTTTTATCAATTCTTGTTTTAGCGGTTATCGCTTCTGTTTTAACTGCCGGTATTGCCTCCGGTGTTGCCACAATTCCTCTTCTGGTGGTAAATATTTTCCTGATCCTTTTGATTTCCATGGCAGCCGGCTACCGATATGCCGACCTGGAAAAAAGCATGATGGCCGGCGTAAAACGCGCCATAGACTGTGTGATGATCCTGGTATTCGTCGGGATACTGATCGGGGCCTGGATCCGCTGCGGTACGGTTCCCATGATCATTTATTACGGCCTTGGAGTTATCACTCCCCGGATGCTTGTGCCTCTTACATTTATCATGTGTTCCCTTTTATCCCTTTGCATCGGTACTTCTTTAGGCACGGCGGGAACCATGGGAGTTGCCTGTGTCAGCATTGGAGTCAGCATGGGAATTCCGGTTCCGCTGACTGCGGGAGCGGCAATTTCCGGATCTATTCTGGGAGATAAACTTTCACCTCTGTCCGATTCTACCATTCTTGCAGCAAGTGCCAGTGACATCAATATTTATTATCATGTACGTTCCATGTCTTACACAACCATACCGTCGGTTCTCATAAGCCTTTTTATTTTTTACGTTCTTGGAGGGAAATATGCGGGCGCGGCCCTGGATCAAAGTGTTTTGCAGTCGGTGAGAGACACCCTTTCCGGTATGTTCCGATTTAATATTGTTTTGCTGGTTCCTATGATTCTCATCGTAATTCTCTGCCTGAAAAAAGTACCGGCGATTTTGGCAATTCTTATATCCGGTTTTTCAGGGCTGTTTTTGGCTGTTGTGGTTCAGGGCGCCAGTCTGACGGAAGTGCTGGCTATTGTTTACAGCGGCGTGAAAGTGGATACGGGAGTGGCGATTGTGGATACCATGCTGAGCAAAGGAGGAATTTCCTCGATGATGGCTACGATCTGCACTGCGGTTCTTGCTCTTGCCATGGGCGGCATTCTCAGTGAAGCAGGATATCTCAATGTGATTGTAGACCGGATAACCAAGGTGATCAAATCCGACACATCTGCGATTCTGACCACACTGGTCTGCGGAATTATCACAGTTATGCTGGTTACTAATTTCTACGTATCCGTAGTCCTTATGGGGACCATGTTCAAGGAAATCTATGACAAACGCGGCATCCACAGAAGCGTGCTTTCACGGACAATTGAGGAGGCCAATACGATTATTCTTCCATTAGTTCCATGGAATACAAGCTGCATTTACTATATGAGCTTATTCGGATTCACATCCCTGAGTTTTGCCCCATACGTGGTTTTCGCTTATGTGAATATCGGAATCAGCATCCTGTGCGCGCTGGCCGGAATCTTTATCTTTAAAGCGCTTCCGGATAATGACGGAGAATCAGACTGGCGCATTTGGAGGAAAAAAGGTATGTTGGATGAACTGAATGAAATAGAAACCGTGGATGCGGAAACGGTGATGGAAATGTAAAATTACGATTTGTCTCCTAAACAGTTAGACAAAGAAATAACAGGATGGTACAATGATATTATCAATGCTATTAAATTATCTGGATTCTGAAAGGAGAACAATCATGAAGAAGCGTTACAAGATTTTGGCAGCCGCCCTGGCAATGACATTTTCAATGAGTATTACGTCATTTGCCGGAACCTGGAAACAGGAGGCAAAAGGATGGTGGTATCAGAATGAGGACGGCACCTATCCACAGTCCGGCTGGCAGTGGATTGATGGCAATGGAGACGGCGTAGCGGAGAGTTATTATTTTGATGAGAACGGTTATCTTCTTACCAATACGACAACGCCTGACGGATATACGGTCAATGATGGCGGCGCCTGGGTAGTGGATGGAGTTGTCCAAGAGAAACAGATGGGCCCCGGATCGGACGGTGGTGAATCCGTTACTGACGGACGCCGGTTATATCAGGAGGCCACCAGGAAATCTTCACAGCTTTCCAGCATGGCAGCAACCAGCAAGATATCCATGACTATGGCCATGGGAGGAGAGACGATTCCTGCAGATATCAATATGGATTTGAAATTCAAAGACATGAATCAGTCCTCTATGAAATATCTTGCTACGATCAATATGAACATGATGGGGATGAATATAAACGGCACCATGTTCTATACGGACGGTTATTACTACATTGATATGATGGGACAGAAGCAGAAAGTTCCTATGGATTTAGCCGGTATAACAAACCAGGTAAACAGCAATATGAATGTGATGGGTGATAATAATATAACCGACTCCATGCAGAATATGACTGTTGCTGATGATGGAAATGGCAACAAGGTAATTTCCTATACCATGGATATGAGCGGATTCAATTCTTATATCATGTCCCTCTATAACCAGATGGGACTTAGTATTGATTCCGTTAACTTCAGAAATCTGAAAGGGAAATCTGTGATCAATCGGGAAGGTTACTGTGTTTCAGAGGATATGAACTTTGTGTTTGATTTAATCACGGAAGGCCAGACTGTGAGCGCCGATATGGTGATGCGGATGAATTATATCAATATCGGACAGCCGGTAGATTTTGCTCTTCCTTCAACGGAAGGATTCGTGGAAGCAGGTTCAGCCCAGTAATTGAATCCGCCGGGTTTGGATTCAGCAGACATGGGGCAAATGGTTTTATAAATAAAAGATTGGCAGACAGGTTGGTCATTTCCTGCTGCCAGTCTTTTTTAGTCCAGCCGATGATTTCACCCCTAACCAGTCCGGTATCCGCCTGACAGCATCAAATACCAGGGTCAGCCACGGATTTCCGAGTATAAGCGTCAAAAGGAAAGACAGCGCCAAGAGCCCGAGAATCCATAGTTTTGAATGAACATTCACCCTATCAAAAAATCCGAAATACTGGAGCAGATCCCTGATAACCCTGTGCAGGATATAAATCTGCAGTGTCCGGCTGCCGATATCTGTAAAAACAGTTCTTCTCTTTGGCACGATGGCCATTAACCCAAGAGATATGAAAATTGTGACAATGTACCACACAATCCGGATCAGTCCGCCATAAGGATATAATTCCGGCCCCAGCCGGTGGTAATTGATGCCGTAGACAATGTTTGAATATGGCATCAGCAGGTCATAAGTGCACAAAAAGAGAAAGGAAGCCGTAAGAAATGAAATCATTATGAGGATAAGTTTATGACTTCCCCGAAGCTTATTTTCAATATTTTTGCCGTTCATATAGTAACCGGCATAGAAAAATGGCGCAAAGGCCAGTGTCCGGTCCAGGGCGAGAGTGGAATTTACGGAATGCTCATAACCAGACAGCAGGCTGATGATTATGGAACCCGCCATCACCACGCGGGGATCCAGTTCCCTGATAAATGGAATGGTCAGATACCAAAGTCCCAAAGCCAGAAGATACCAGGGAGCGCCGCTTTCTTCAAAGAAATCGATATAAAGCCCGATGTGTCCATCGATCAGCCCCTCTGTAACATGAACCATAATTTTAAATACAATATACAGCCATATGATCTGAATCAATTTGTCTGCCCGGAATTTGCCGTTCTGAACTACATGTGTGGAAAAATACCCCGATACAAAAATAAAGCAAGGCATATGAAACGTATAAATCAAGTAAAAAATATTATTGGAAAACCGCGTTTTATCCAATGGCAGCAGAAAATGTCCCGCCACCACCAGGAATATCAAAACAAATCTGAGATTATCGAAATAGGCACTGCGTTCCTGACGTTTTGCATCGCTCATTATAAAATCCCCCAAGTGAAATAGTGTAGTAAAAAAGCCCTGTCTGACAGCCTGTTTTAATGCATGTTCCATCATACTTCCTCATATGCTGTCTGTCAATGCATGTAAGGAAATTGTAAATGCCATGCAGCATAATAAAACCCATATTCCATTAAGCGGTACGCCTGCAGGAACTGTTACAGTTATTTTGAGAGAATAAAGGAAAGGATTGACAAATGAAAATAGACAATAGTATAATATCAATATATACACACGTGTTGATAAAAGAAAATATATAATAAATGACAAAAACAGGAGGTTGGAAGAATGGAAAAACAATTGAACGTAGGCTTTCTTACCACATTTTCAGGGAGATGGCCCCAGGAAGTACCATCCCAGAGAAACAAAGAGTACGGGGACTGGCTGGAAGAGAACCTTCCCAAGTTGCACATCATACGGGCGGATGTGATGGGATGCGGGCGCAGTGAGAATGAAAGCATCGTATCACAGTTTAAAGCCGCCCAGGCGGATGTGATCGTTATGGTTTACGGTGCATTTACCGGTGATGATGTGGCATCCTATCTGACAGAGATGCTGAATATTCCCATTCTTCTGTGGGCTCCGTATGAAGTGCCCTTCGAAAAAGATGACCGCCTGTATTCCAACGCGCTGTGTTCCATGACCATGAATTCCGCCGCTTTGAGAAAAGTTGGAGTGAAGTGCCATACGGTTTATGGAAGCAAAGAGGACGAAAGGGCAGCAGGAAAGGTGAAGAATATCCTGATGGCCTATCACGTTGCTAAGTGTATGAAACATACGAATTTAGGTCTTTTGGGCTACCGTCCCACCGCATTTTACAACTGTTCATTTGATGAATCCTTAATCCGCCGGACATTCGGGATAAAGATTGAAGAAACCGACTTAAAAGTGGTATTTGATAAGATGGATGCTCTCGACCAAGAAGCTTATGAAGCTGATATGAAACAGATGTCCGAGCGTTTTGACACATCCAAGCTGCCGGAAGGACATTTGGAGAATCATTCCAAACTATATCTGGCTGTAAAAGAAGTGATGACAGACCAGGGATACGACTTCGGCACCCTCAAGTGCTGGCCTGAGATGGGCAATTTACATACAACGCCGTGTGCCGTTTTGGGTCGTCTGGCCGATGACGGAATCAATATCGGATGTGAAGGCGATGTGGATGCTGAGATTGCCCAGATTGCAGAATATTATCTGACCGGACAGCCCAGCTTTATCACAGATATGATCAATATTGACGAAGAAAAGAATCTGATGACATTCTGGCACTGCGGCAATGCGGCTCCGTCTTTGTGCAATCCGGATTATGATGTGCTGATCCGCAACCATCCGCTTGCCGGACAGGGAACCGCTTTTTACGGGGCCTTAAAACCGGGAACCGTAACGATTGCCAGATTCTGCAACATCGGCGGACAGTATAAATTGTTTTTGATGGGCGGAGAAGCCGTTGATATGGACCGTTATACTAAGGGAATTATGGCGAACGTAAAAGTTAAAATGCCGGTCCGCCAGGTAATTGAACGGATTATCGAAGAAGGCGTACCCCATCATTACAGCCTTGTGTGGGCCGATGTCACTGCCCAGCTGAAGGAACTGTGTTCCCTTTTGAATATTCCTGTAATTGAATTATAAAACCTAATAAAAAACAAGAAAACCGGGAGCCCGTAAGAAAAGGTTCCCGGTTTGCCCGCAGGCGCTGTTATCTATGGCCGTTAAATTCCCTGACGGCCTCAGCCATGGCGGCGACATTTGCCGCCGGAGTCAGGGCCTGGATATTATGAATCGTGTTGAAGACGAAACCGCCGGACGGAGAGAATATTTCACAGAGTTCAAGAACCTGGCGGCGGACTTCTTCCGGCGTTCCGAATGGAAAGGTTCTCTGTGTATCCACACCGCCGCCCCAGAACACGATATCATCACCAAACTCTTTTTTGAGAGTGCGGGGATCCATCTGCCGGGCGGTCCATTGAACCGGATTTAAGATATCAAATCCCGATTCGATAAGATCCGGGATCAGGGGATAGATGGAGCCGCAGGAGTGCTTGATTGTTTTCCATTCTGTGTTTTTATGGATCCACTGGTTGATCTTTTTATAATAGGGCATGTAGAGTTCCCGGAACAGCTCCCGTGAACAGAAGGGGCCGTTCTGTGTGCCGAAGTCGGTTCCACAGACAAATACGGCCTGTACTTCATTTCCCACCACCTGTTTAACCTTTTCCAGGTTTTTCAGCGCAATGCCGGTGGAATATGTGAATATCTGGTGGAGGTAATCGGGGTTTGCCACCATAGCCATATACCATTCACTGATGTCTCTAAGGCCTTTGGGATGTTTCAGCATACCGCCCGGCACCAGCGCGATGTCGCCCACTGCACAGCCGCCGAACGCTCCAACGCGGGCATAAGGGGTCTGTTTGGCCGCTTCCAGGCGCTCTTTGATGCAGTTTAGGGTATCATCGGAGATCTCTTTGAATTCTTCCAGATTATCCTCAACATGAGGATTTTCTTCATCATAATCGTGGCCTCTTATGATGACATCGAAGAAATATCCCCCTTCCGGCATTTTAGCGCAGGGAGGGCATCCGGTATCTCCGTCCACATAGGTATAGGTATTGCCCCGGTCATCCGAAGTGGTGGTAAAATGTTCCGGTACGAGAAGCATTTGTCCCCAGGGAGCCAGCCATTCCTTTTCACCGGTTGTTTTTACCCCCATGCTGGTATTGGGGTTCCATACAGGAACCGTATCCACTCCCAGGGCTTCTTTTAAATCATCGTCCAGTACGCCCAGCATCTGCATGGGCTCCTGCACCTTTACCAGCCGTTTTTCCAGGCCGTAATACGCTCTTAATTGTTCCACCACAGAGACATGGATACCGGTTGTGGAGGTGGCGCCAATATCAAAAGGAACCGGTCCGGACTGATGGTTTAAGGCGCGGGATAATTTCTCTTGTTTTGTCATTGTAAACCTCACTTTCGCCGTTTGTACGGCATGATTTATTATAAGGGTAATTTTTATGTATCGTCGAGAAAAAGGTGTGTCGGAGAACTCGGAAATCTATTTTTATACGCCTGGAATCATTGCAAAAAATACTTTTTTTTATCTGAACAGTCTGGGGCATTTTTGGTGCGGCAGTGAGTATTGTGTCAGACGGCAGAATTTTGACAGTTATTTGATTCTTTATGTAAAAAGCGGCGCAGGGGCGGTCGAAACGGACGGGATAAGCCGCCGGGTGGAGGCTGGAGATCTGGTCTTTTTAGACTGCCATGGACCGCATGGATACTATGCCGATCCTGAATGGGAGATTCAATGGCTTCATTTTGAAGGAGTAGCCTGTGAAAGTTATTATAAACTGATTAAAAGCCAGACTTTGGGGCAGGTACGTCTGACGGTTCCCTATCTGGCAGAACGTATTTTTGAACAGATCACGGCCGGCTTTTTGGAGGGCCGGACGGTCCGGGATTATTTGATTTCCAAATATATAACAGATCTTCTGACATTGTTTTTACAGGAAGCTTTGGAGGACCGGGAGGACAATGGGATGGGCCGTATCGCAGAATCCATGACCAGTTATATCTGTTCCCATCTGGATTCCCCGCTTGATATCGATTCCCTTGCCCGGTACTGCTCTTTGAGCAGGTATCATTTTATCCGTGTGTTTAAAAGAGAGACCGGATATACGCCCCATGAGTTCATCATAAATGCCCGGATAGACAAGGCGAAATATTATCTGAAATCAACAAAGATGCCGGTTAAAGAAATCAGCGTCATGTGCGGATTCCAGAATGAGAGCAGTTTTTGTACCTGCTTTAAAAAAAAGGAGGGCATAAGGCCGCTGTCCTATCGTGAAACAGTAGGAAACAGTTCTTTTTAAACTGCTTTTATCTTAACAGGGCTGTTGGATGCTGTCATTCATGAAAACTGTGATATTATTTAAAAAAATTGCGGTGACAGCCGGATTTGGGCAATGGCTGTCTGAACGGCTGATCTTCTTGACTGGCTTTTTCAGTCAAGAAGCATCGGATGTCCATCCGATGTGAAAATGGATAAAAAAAGCCGCTTACAAGCGGGCTTGACGCTGCTGTCTTTATCCATTTTCCAGATAATAGTTCAGACGGCTAATCTTCTTGACTGAGAAAGCCAGTCAAGAAGCATCGGATGTCCATCCGATGTGAAAATGGATAAGGAAAGCCGCTTACAAGCGAGCTTGACGCTGCTTTCCTTATCCATTTTCCAGATAATAGTTCAGACGGCTAATCTTCTTGACTGAGAAAGCCAGTCAAGAAGCATCGGATGTCCATCCGATGTGAAAATGGATAAAGAAAGCCGCTTACAAGCGAGCTTGACGCTGCTTTCCTTATCCATTTTCCCGCCGTCTGAACTGTAACTAAAATTCAGCGGTAATCGTGAAATAGTATTGACAAATACATATAAATCTGTATAATATAATATATACACACGAGTTTATAAAGAGGGAATTTGTACAATATGAAACAAAGTGGAGAACGTGTAACGAGAGCCGATGTTGCCAGGATGGCAGGTGTCAGCGAGACAGTTGTATCGTATGTGATCAATAATAACCGATATGTGGCAAAGGAAAAACGAGCTAGGGTAGAAGCTGCTGTATTGGCGCTTAACTACAGGCCGAACAACGTTGCCCGGGCATTGAAGGGGAAAAACAGCAACCAGATCCTGTTCATTGCCGACCAGATCACCAACGAATACTTCAGCCGTATTGTGAGTGAGATGGATAAGTATGCATATCAGGCAGGATATCTGATCTCTTTATGTGCCAACCGCAACACGCCTGAATTCGTTTCCCAGGTCATCAGCCGGCAGTATGACGGAATCATCATCAGTTCCACCAGTTTTCCAACGGAATACATATTTAATTTCAGCAATGCAGGGATACCTGTTGTGTTGTTTAAGCACCGGAGAAGGGAGAATCTTCCTGAGAACGTAGCTGTTTTAGCATCAGGACTTTACACCGGAGCCAGAGCTTGTGTCAGACATTTGATTGAAAAAGGTAAGAAGAACATTATTTATATCGACCGCATCAGCAGACACGGCAACAAGAGTACGGAAGATGACCTGCGTCTCAGCGGATTTATGGATGAGATGAAGGCTAACGGCTTTGAGATTACGGAGTGGAGCATAGTAGCCGGATGTCATAATGAAGATGAATTGACGGAAGCGGTTGCGAAACGGTTGAAAGAAGGCCCTGTGGTTGATGGGATATATGGCCGCAACGATATGGTTGCCTGTATAGCGATGAACGCGGCGATTGGGCTGGGATACCAGGTACCGGACGATCTGGGTGTAATCGGCTTTGACAACACCAGCATAAGCAGATTCTGTTCTCCTAAGCTTACCACCATGGAGATGCAGAGGGAAGAGATCAGCAAAACTGCTGTATCCATGATATTGGATATGGTAAACGGCAAGAAGCCGGATAATGCGGAATTTGAAACGAGGTTAATTGAACGTGAAAGCACTTGACAGAAGACATTTTTTTAAAAGAGCGGCAAAAGTACTTAAAAATAATTTGCAAAGATTATAAAAAGTACTTTTTTACAAAAACTACACACGAGTGTACACACGGCAGCGGATGTATGATAGATGAAGGGTGTACCTATGGAAAAATACATCTAAGTATCACATGGGATCAGGGGTTTTAGTAAAAAGTATGGCAGTAATCAGAGCAATTTATAAACATAAAAATAATAAAAAGAGAGAGGGTATTTTTATGAAAAAAAAGTTATTGGCATTGGCACTGGTATCGACGATGACATTATGTTCCGCTTGTTCGGGAGGAGGATCAAAACCTGCTGAATCACAGGCGCCTGCTGCTACAACGGCCGCCGCTTCGAAGACGGAAACTCCGGCTGCCACAGAAGCAGCCACGACAGCAGCTGAAAACACAGAACCCGTTACCATTAAGTTTGCGAATTATGCTTTGCTGGAAGCAGGTTATGAAGACTTTTGGAATGGTGTAAAAGAAGGGTTTGAAAAGGAAAATCCCAACATCACGATTGAATGGGTGACGGCTCCATACGGTGAGATCGTTAACCAGGTTATTAACATGGCCGGCGGCGGCGATAAGGTTGACCTCATCTTTGGCGAGATCGGATGGGTGCCCGGACTTGAGGACGCAGGGCTTTCCGTAGCGGTGGATGAAGTGCTTCCGGCCGATTATCTGGCTGATTTCTATCCGAGCGTTATGGAATCCTTTAATATCGATGGAAAACCATATGGTCTGCCTATGTATGTATCTCCATATGTCTTATATTACAATACGGAATTGTTTGAAAAGGCTGGATTAGATCCGGCGGCGCCTCCAACAACTTATGACGAGATGATGGAATACGCGGAAAAACTGTCCCAGTTAAAGGATGACAACGGCAATCCGGTTTATGCTTTCGGACAGACAACAGCATCAGTTCCCGTATCTGGTTCAGCTATCAACGGTATGATTTTTAACTTTGGCGGAACTCTTCTGGACGAGGAAGGCAATTTAAGCATCGATAACCAGGGATTTAAAGATGCCATTACAATGCTGAAGACATTGGACGAAAAAGGCTATAATCCTCAGAATGCCAAATTAAAAGACTTGAGAAACCTGTTTGCTTTGGGCCAGCTGGCTATGTATTATGACCAGTCCTGGGGATACAACGGAATCCAGTCAATCAATCCGGATGCGAAAAACTTTACGGCTTCAGCCAAACCTTTAAAGGGCGGGGCAGGCGACGGACAGAGTATCCTTCAGGCTCACTGCCTGATCTTTGCCGACAACGGAGACGCCAAGAAGGAGGCCGCAGGCAAATTAGCTCAGTATATCATTACACCTGAAGTGCTCAATGATTATTTAGCCAACATAACACCGGCATATCCGGCTAAAGCAGCGATGGCTGACAGCGTAGCGGATAATGATGTCTTAAAAGGCGCGGCAGGATCAGCAGAGAACGTTATTGCACAGGTATTTGTTCCCAGAATCAGCGATTTGAACCTGGAACTTTGTACACTGGCTCAGGCGGTTACAGTGTCCGGAAAAGATGTGGATACGGCAATCGAGGAATTCAGAAAGGCAGCAGAAGCAATTCTGGCGGAATAAGCCGGTTGATGCGGATGTAACAGGATAGGGGCAGCTCTTTTTGGGATGCCCCTATACTATACACATTTTTGGGGAAAATTAGGGGTTTCAGTTAGGAGGTTTACCGTATGAAACATAAAGGGAGTACGGCCAAGGCAAGAAGGGACGGGATTTTTTCACTGATTTTACTGCTGCCGGCTGTTTTGATGACATTTATATTTATCCTGGTACCGGTAATTGATTCAATCATAAAAAGTTTTATGAAATACGAAATCAAGAATATAATCAGCGGAAAACCTGGAAAATGGAACAATTTCGGCAATTATATTAAACTGTTTCAGAATGCAAAGCTGCCGCAGGCGATTTCGAATACATTTGTCTTTGTTATCTTTGTTGTAATTTTAGCGTTTGTGCTGGGCATGACACTGGCATTGATCCTCAATTCGGGCGTTAAATGCGCTAAGATCATTCAGGGAATTATGATGACGCCCTGGGTAATCCCCACAATCATTTCGGCTCTCATCTGGATGTGGCTGTTCCAGCCCCAGTACGGCTTGGTAAAATATCTGGTTTCAGTGGTTACGGGAGGCAGGGTAACTGATCTGGCAGTTTTAAATAACCCTTCATTGGCCCTGTATGGAATCAGCATTGCGGCCCTGTGGAAACAGATCCCCCTCATGACCCTGTTACTTTTGGCGGGACTGCAGAATGTCCCGGGCGAACTGATCGAAGCGGCTACTGTGGACGGAGCCAATAAAGTACAGCGCCTGTTTCACATCACGATTCCTTATATGAAAAGCGTTATCAGCGTTGCAGTTTCCATGTCAATTATAGAGAATTTCAAACAGTTCCCGCTGTTCTGGACGATGACGGGAGGCGGCCCGGACGGGGCAACCACCACACTTGCAATTTTAAGCTACAGAGAAGCGTTTGTAAGCCAGAACCTAGGTTCCGGCGCCGCGGTGACCACAGTATGGATGCTTCTGATGATCATTGTCATCTTTATCTATAACAAGATCATGAATAAAGTCGAGACGGAGTAGGGGGTGGAACGGTGAAAAGTAAAAAGATAGGTTTTGAGGTTTTGAAGTATGTACTGCTTGTTTTGATCTTGGTATTTCTGCTGTTTCCTATCTACTGGATGGTTGTCACAGCATTTAAAACCAATATGGAGGCATACAAATATCCCCCGACTTTCTGGCCGGAATTATTCTCAGGAAGCAGTTTCAAAAGTTTATTGACAGTGAATAACCAGTTCTTTATTTATTATAAAAATAACTTTATTGTAGCCGGTTTTTCGGCCCTCGGTTCAACTGTTATCGCCCTCATGTCGGGATACGCCCTGTCAAGATTTCATTTTAAATGGAATAAATGGATCTTAGCTGCGCTTTTATCCTCTCAGATGTTTCCGGTTGTCAGCCGTATGATTTCCCTGTACGGACTTTTGGGAAGCGTCCATCTCATCAACACCAGAACCGGTCTGATATTGGCGGTGGTAGCGGCTCAGGTACCGTTCTGCGTCATGCTGATGGATGGATTTTATGACGGCATTCCTCATGAAATCGAAGAGGCAGCCACAGTGGACGGGGCAAAGAGGCTCCAGACCTTGTTCCAGGTTGTCATTCCGCTTGTGAAGCCGGGAATCCTGGCAGTTGGAATCTACTCATTTTTAATGACCTGGGATGATTATCTTCACGCGGCAACTCTGATCCAGAACGATGCTTTGCGGACCCTGTCGGTAGGTATCGCGCTCAGATATCTGGGCGAACTTTCCTATGACTGGTCCCTGGTAAATGCAATCTCCGTGGTTGGCGCCCTGCCTATGGTGCTTTTATTCATTTTCTTCCAGAAATATATGGTAAAAGGTTTGGTTGCAGGAGCTGTAAAAGGATGATTATAGAAAAGAAAGAGAAGAGGAGAAAGAGATGTTAACTACGAACATAGAGATGCTGAAACGGGCTTCAAAAGAAGGTTTTGCCATACCGGCATTCAATACCCAGGGGGGCAATTATGATATTATCTGGGCTGTCTGCAAAGCGGCGGAGGATATGAAGTCTCCGGTAATACTGGCTCATTATGTGGCGACAGGAGCTTATTCCGGCCATGACTGGTTTGTGGAAGTCTGCAAATGGTGTGCCAACAAGGTTTCCGTACCTGTTTCCATCCATCTGGACCATGGGGACGGATTCAATATCTGTATGGAGGCCCTGAAACTCGGATTTACATCCGTCATGATCGACGGCTCCACCAAACCGATTGAGGAAAATGCATCTATGACCAATGAGGTCATAAAAGTTGCAAAGTGTTTCGGCGTGCCGGTGGAGGCGGAAATCGGCGAACTGCTGCGCCTGGACAACATGGGTACGGTGATGGAGAATAAAAATATAGTGGATCCTGAGGATGTACGCCGTTTCCTTCAGATGTGCAGCCCCGATTCCCTTGCCATCGGCATTGGAAATGCCCATGGATACTATCAGGGAGAACCGGATATCCATCTGGATGTGATGGAAGCTGTGCGGAAATTTACGGATATTCCGCTGGTCCTTCACGGATGTACCGGCATGAAAGAAGAGATCATCAAAGACGCGATCAAGCTTGGTGTAGCCAAGATCAATTTCGGTACGGAAATCAGGTATAAATATGTGGAACATTATGAAGAAGGCCTGAAGACTTTGAACCACCAGGGCCATTCCTGGAAATTGTCCCAGTATGCCAATGAAAAACTCCAGGAGGATGTGAGAAAGATCATCCAGCTGGCAGGTTCAGACGGAAGGTGCAGATAAACGAATGAGGAGGACAGCGTGAAACCGAACATTATATTGATTACGGCTGATCAGATGCGGGGAGACTGTGTAGAAGCACTGGGCCACCCGGATATAAAAACTCCCTATTTAAATACGATGATTAATCACGGCGCTGTATTTACCAATGCTTACAGCGCCACGCCCACCTGTATTCCGGCCAGGGCCGCCCTTTTTACAGGGTTGTCCCAGACGTCGCATGGAAGGGTGGGGTATCAGGACTGCATAGACTGGGATTATGAAAATACGCTGCCCCAGGCATTTGCCGGCGGGGGATACCATACGCAGTGTGTGGGTAAGATGCATGTCTGGCCGCCCAGAAAACTGATGGGATTTCATAATGTGGTGCTCCATGACGGTTTTTTGCCCCACCGGAATAAAAATACCCCGGCAAACCGATGGTGGGACAGGGTGGATGATTATCTTCCCTATCTTCAGCGGGAAGCCGGGTATCAGGCGGATATCGCGGATCCGGGCATTGACTGCAATTCCTGGGATGCCAGGCCCTGGCCCCTCCCGGAACACACCCATCCTACCAACTGGACGGTGACCATGTCCCTGGATTTTCTCAGAAGGAGGGATCCGACAAAGCCTTTCTTTTTATGGACTTCTTTTGTGGCTCCCCACCCGCCTCTGCTTCCGCCGGACTGCTATTTCAGACAGTATATGGAAATGGAGCTGGCCTGGCCTGTTCATGGGACTTGGGCGGATAGGGCGCCGGAGTATCCCGATGCAGACTGTTTTGAAGGACATTTGAAACCGGAAGAGATACAGCGGATGCGGGCCGGATACTATGGCTTAATCACCCACATGGATCACCAGATAGGAAGGCTGCTCCGGGGGCTGAAGGATGAAGGCGTGTTAAACCAGACGGTCATCCTGTTTACTTCGGATCACGGGGAGATGCTGGGGGATCATGAGATGTTCAGAAAGAGCCAGCCGTTCCAGGGAAGCGTCCATGTTCCGATGATACTCTACGATCCTGGAAATCTGCTGGGAATCCCCAGAGGAACCCGCTTTGAGGAGATCGCTGAATTAAGGGATGTGATGCCGACGCTGCTTTCCGCCGCAGGCCTTACCTGTCCGCATGGCGTGGAAGGGCTTGATCTGACTGCGGCGCTGAAGGGAAAAGGAGAGACCAGGAGTTATCTCCATGGAGAACACACCTCCCAGTCCCGTGCTGGACAGAGCGCCCAGTATATTGTTACAAAAACGAGAAAATACATCTGGTATTCGGATACGGGTAAAGAACTGCTCTTTGATCTGGAAAAGGACGGAATGGAGTGTGAGGACGTATCCGGTAAAAAAGAGTATGAGAGGGATTTGGGAGAACTGAGAGCCTGCCTGACAAAAGAATTAAAGGACAGGGAAGAAGGATATTCCGACGGCTCTTCGCTTATTACAGGCAGAGAACCTGAAGTCTATCTTAAAAATAAAACTAGTATATAAGGAGGTTACTGCCCTAGAGCGTGTTACACACCCTGGGCGGGAAATAATTATGGGAAAGAAAAACAGTGAGATTACATATCAGGAGATCTACCGGCAGCCGGAATCATTTGCGGCGGTCAATGAATCATTAGAAGACATTTTTGCGGTTCTGGATCAGGTATTTGCAGAAAAATATGATGAACTGATCTTTACGGGATGCGGTACCTCCCTCTACCTGGCACAGGCGGCCGCCCATGCATTTTCAACATACAATGCGGTTACGGCCAAAGCGATGTGCTGTTCCGAACTCTACTATTTTCCGGAGACCTATGTGAAAGACAGAAAAGTTTTAGTCCTGCCTATCACCAGAAAGAGCTATACCACAGAAGTGCGCATGGCCATCGATAAGGTGAGAAGCTATCCGAATGTTAAATCACTGGCAATTACCTGTGATAAAGACAGTGAGAAGTACAACGATTACGTTCTGCTTTCCCCTGAAACGGCAGAAGACAGCGTTATCATGACGCGTTCGTTTACCAGCATGGTTTATTTATCCGTAGTTATGGCTATGTATGCCGGAGGAAAGAAAGATCAGATTATGGCTATGTCCGGTTATGCGGATCATGCCCGGGACGCATTAAAGAAGATGGATGAACTGGCGAAAAAGATTGTGGAGGAAAACGAAAACCTGAATCTATATATCACTTTGGGCCAGGGTATTTATTACGGAGTTGCCAATGAGTGCATGAATAAGATGAAAGAGATGGGCCTCACCAATTCAGAAGCCTATTACAGTCTGGAATACCGCCACGGGCCAATGAGCCTGGTGGATGAGAATACGCTGATCATATTCCTGGGCAGTGAGCACACCGGAGATGGAGATGCCAAACTGCTTGCAGAGATGAAGAGCTACGGAGCTGTTACAGCGGCAGTGGGAAGCAAGGCGGGCGCAGAGCTTTCGGAGGCGGATTACTGCCTGGATCTGCCCTATGGGTATAACGATGAGCAGAACGCAGCTATGATCGGGTTCATAGGCCAGTTTTTGGGCTATTATATCGCTGAAAAGAAGGGGATTGATGCGGATTCTCCAAGGCACCTTTCCCAGGCGATTGTAATAAAGTAGGGCATCTAATGCCCTTCGGGCTTTGCAGCCGGCTGGCCGGAGCTTAAGTGGGCAGCGTCAAACGTTTGAGCAATTGCCGCTTGACTGACAAAGGGATAAACGTTATAATTATCAACAGCCGCTGACAGAAGTCAGCACCATTTTACTTAGTTCATTTTGACACAGGAATACCAGGAAGGTATCCGCCGGGACCGGCGGGAGAAGAATGCTTTCCTGGTATTTTTGTGTTATTAAGGCGATTGATCAAAAGGAGAAAACATGGAGAGAACATCAAAAACGACTAAATTAGTGTATTCGGCAGCGCTGCTGGCCATTGGCATGGTTCTGCCATTTTTAACCGGGCAGATTCCGGAAATCGGCAGCAAGCTGTCCCCCCTTCATCTTCCCGTATTAGTCTGTGGATTTTTATGCGGCTGGCAGTATGGGGTGGCGGTAGGGTTTATTCTGCCGCTGCTCAGGAGCCTTATATTCACCATGCCTCCGCTGATGCCTGCAGCTGTAACTATGGCATTTGAAATGGCGGTTTATGGAGCGGTGACCGGAATTGTCTATCAGATGTTTAATGGGCGCAGGGGCGGTATTTATATCGCCTTGATCACAGCGATGATCTGCGGACGTCTTGTATGGGGACTTGTGAGCGTGCCCCTCTATGGAGTGGCCGGAAAGGCATTTTCCTGGCAGATGTTTTTGGCCGGAGGTTTTATAAACGCAGTTCCTGCAATCATCTTGCAGATTATTCTGGTTCCTGCTATTATTATGGCATTAAAGCGTGCAAAGGTAATGGGATAAAGATGAAAGAGATATTGATGAAACATAGGAATGCGCATCCAGAGATGGATGTGCAGGATGCGGTGAAACTGCTGTATCAGAGTGAATTCGGCGGCGGGCATATGATTAAAGAGGAGGCCCTCAGCCTGAAACGGCTCAGGACGGAATTTGAGGAAGGACGGAAACGAAAACCGCATCACGGTGAGGTTAGAGAATCCATTGGCGGCGGGTTCATGAGGCTGGATCTGGATGTCCTCAGCCAGGGGCTGTCACCGGAAACTTTAAACAGGATGTTTGTGCTGACTGCTGCCGGGACCGTCGGTTCTGTAACGGATTTTGAATGTAAACTGGACATTTTAAGGGCTTGTGCGGCAGAAGGAAACACCCCGTTTACCATAAAAGAACTGGATGATTATCTGAAGAGTTACCGGGCCCTGGGCTATCCGGCTGTCAGCCACAGCCAGAGATACAGAGACGCTTACCAGCCTTCTTACCGGATTGTAAAAGAGGGGTATGGACTTTACTATAAAGTGTTCCGCGATATTGACCTTTTGCTGGAGAAAACGGATAAGGAGCCCATTTTGGTAGCCCTTGACGGGAAAAGCGGAAGCGGGAAGAGTACGCTGGCAGCCCTGCTTCAAGAGTTTTATGGGTGCGGCTTGTTTCATATGGATGATTTTTTTCTGCAGCCTCATCAAAGGACAGAGGAGCGGTTTGCCCAGGCCGGAGGAAATGTGGATTATGAGAGGTTTTATGAGGAAGTGCTCATTCCTGTTCTGGCGGGGAAGGATTTCAGCTACCAAAGGTATGACTGCTGCAGTCAGAAATTGGCGGAAACCATAGAGGTAAAAGCATCCCGGCTGAATATTATCGAAGGCGTTTACAGCCAGCATCCCTATTTTGGAGATATTTATGACCTGAAGTATTTTATGACGGTCAGTGAAGAGGAGCAGCGCAGCAGGATTCTAAACAGGAATGGTGAATTTATGCTGGAACGTTTTTTGAAGGAATGGATCCCTTTGGAGAATGTTTATTTCAAAAAATACGGAATCGACAGAACTATTTTAAATGTATAAAGTGTCTGAAAATTTATGAAAATATAAATTTATAATTACATAATGATAATTTGTGATAGACATAAAGAGAAAAAATATAAAATTATTGCAAAATTATTGCTGGATTGTATTGACAAAAATACAATCTTGGTGTATGATACAAATAACAAAAGAAAACGACGACAATTAAGAAACAGGAGGATGGGCCCTTGGGATGACGTGTTAAAATTTCCAATCAGACGAGATTAAAAATTTGTAGATTCAGAAGGAGGGGTGGACTTAAAAATTTAAGATAGGAAATCAGATCAGGAAGTTATTTTATAGAAAGTATTTAGTATGATACAAGTATTTTAGTTCGAGAAAGAAGTAGTAGTTTAAAAAAACAATTTAAAATGTCAATTTTAAAGAGTTCATATAGATGAAAAGTATTTTAAGAAGTAAAAGTAAGTAATTGTAACAAAAAGATAGATGGAAATAAGTAATGATATAATATCTGATGGAATATCTTAAAATTGTTTTGAGAAAACAACCGGATGAATCAGCAAATAAGGATCCGGTGAGAGGAAAATTTTAATCATATACGAAATTCATTAGGTACCAAATGAATGGAGTGAAGGAAAGACGGATATCAATTATGGAAGATAATTTGATATCCGCCTTTTCTTTTTGTGTGTCTATTCAGTTCCCGGATCACGCTGCGTTCTCCACTGTCCCGGAGTTTGTTTATAATGTTTTTTAAACACCTTAGTAAAATAATTCTGGTCATAAAATCCACAGGATACGGCAATTTCATCGATGGAACGGTCCGGCCTCTTCAGCAGTTTCAGACTGTGGCTTAACCGGATTTCCGTCAGGGATTCATGGATGGATTTTCCGAATGCGCTGCGGAACGAGCGGGTCAAGGTGGCGCGGCTGCAGTAAAAATGGCTGCAGAGGTCATCGATGGAGATTTTAGAGGAATAATTCCGGTGCAGGTATTCTAACACCTTTTCAGGAAGTTTTGTATTGGGCGTTTTTAGATGCTCTTTCAATGTAATGTATGCGGCACAGATGTCCATGATTGAAATGCATGACAAAATCTGGTCTTTGGAGCGGATCGGGATGGTTCCTGCCGCTTTTTTTAATGCCGTTTCGTCTGTGGTATAATTGAGTGCCTGGGAAATTACATAGTTTTTGCTGGTTTTTTGTGTATCCAGAGTCTGCCCCATCATCAGATAGCCGGAGAGGGTTCCGATATGGTAGAGAGGAGCCGCCGCTTCATATAGTCCGAAATAGCACCGGTACAGGTAGACTTCACCTGTTTCGCTGACTTTCTGAAACGCTGCCTTATCGTAGCTGCGGCAATGTTCTAAGCCGCCGGGGCAGCTCTGGATCATTTTGCAAAAAGGGGACTTTTCCTGGGGAAATGCACAGATTTCCTGAAAGTCCGTATTGTAGACGGACATCCGGAAACCGGAAATTGTGTATAAATTTTTTAATATTTCTATGAGTTCAAGAGATGGTTCCATGTCCGCCGCCTTTCATAAGAAAAAGTAAAATCAAATTAAATATCTGATTTTACTATTTAGTATACGATATTCCATAGATAATTCCAATGCTTTTTTTTATAATATGAAGTAACAGTCCGGACGGTGGGAAAATGATGAATATCCGCTGTCTTTTGAGCGGTTTATCTGGTTAAGAAGATGAGCCGTCTGAACTTTTGTAATATTGTTAACATATGATCCAGGAGGGGATAACGATGGAGAAGAAACCTGTATTAGTAATCATGGCAGCAGGAATGGGGAGCCGTTACGGCGGTTTAAAACAGATTGATCCGGTAGATGAATATGGAAACCTGATTATCGATTTTTCAATCTATGATGCGAAAGAGGCAGGATTTGAAAAGGTTGTATTCATTATCAAAAAGGCGATTGAAACGGATTTTAAAGAGCTGATCGGAAACAGGATTGAGAAGCAGATGGAAGTGGAATATGTCTATCAGGAGCTGGATAAACTGCCGGGCGGCTATGCTGTTCCAAAAGAACGGCGGAAACCGTGGGGAACGGCACATGCAGTTCTCTGCTGCAAAGATGTGATCCAAGGGCCCTTTGCTGTGATCAATGCGGATGATTATTATGGAAAAGAGGCATTCCGGTCCATTTACCGTCAATTGACAACCATGGAGGACGGGGACAAATATGAATACACCATGGTTGGATATGAACTCTGTAAAACCCTTACGGACTATGGCCATGTAGCCCGCGGCGTTTGCCAGGTAGGCACAGATCAGATGCTGGCGGATATTAAAGAACGGACCAGGATTGAAAAGCGCCGGGATGGGGCGGCATATACAGAGGACGACGGTGCTACATGGACCAATCTTCCAAAGGATACCATAGTTTCTATGAATATGTGGGGCTTTACTGAAAGTATATTGGAAGAGATATCCGGGCGGTTCTGTTCATTTTTAGAGGATCAGCTTCCGGTAAATCCGTTAAAATGTGAATATTTCCTTCCATTTGTGGTGGATGAACTGCTGAAGGAGGGAAAAGCAGAAGTCAAAGTTCTGCATTCGGAAGATAACTGGTATGGAGTAACTTATAAAGAGGATAAAAAAGTGGTGATGGATGCGGTCAGTGAGTTAAAGCGCAGAGGCTGTTATCCTGAAACATTATGGGGGGATAGATAGGATGAAGGAGATATTTGAGGCATTTCAGTTTGAAGGCAGTATGGTTTCCTGTGAACGGTATGGAAGCGGGCATATTAATGAGACTTATAAACTTGTAACAAATGGGGAAGGCGGACTGAAAGAGTATATTCTTCAGAAGATTAACCACCAAATCTTTAAGGATGTTCCCGGACTTATGAGGAACATTGAGGGTGTGACCACGTTTTTGAGGAAGATGATTATAAATGAGAACGGAGATCCTGACCGCGAAACATTAAATCTGGTGCCTGCCAGGGATGGCGGAGTTTATTATCAGGACGGGAATCAGGAGTATTGGAGGGCATATTATTTTATAAAGGGCGCTTCCTGCTATGATGCAGTGGAAAAACCGGAGGACTTTTATGAGAGCGGAAAGGCGTTTGGACGGTTTCAGGGGCTGCTTTCAGACTATCCGGCAGAAGAGCTTACGGAAACAATTCCGGATTTCCATAACACTCCTGTGCGGTTTCAGGCTTTCTCAAAAGCTGTTAAAGAGGACGTCTGCGGCAGGGTAAAGGATGCTGAGGAAGAGATCCGCTTTTTAATGGACCGGGAAGAAGAGATGGGAATCGCAATGAATATGCTGAAAAATAGGGAACTTCCCCTCAGAGTAACCCATAATGATACGAAGCTGAATAATATTATGATCGACGACGTGACAGGAAAAGCCATATGCGTGATTGACTTGGATACCATCATGCCAGGGCTTTCCATCTTTGATTTTGGGGACGCCATCCGTTTTGGAGCCAATACAGGCGCGGAGGATGAGGTGGATTTATCGAAGGTGTCCATTTCACTTCCGCTGTTTGAAATCTATACGAAAGGGTTTTTAGAAGGGTGCGGCAATAATCTGACCCAGGCTGAAATCGAAATGCTTCCGTGGGGAGCGAAACTCATGACTTTGGAGTGCGGGATGCGTTTTCTGACGGACTATCTGGAAGGGGATCATTATTTCAGGATTCACAGGGAGCAGCATAATCTGGACCGGGCCAGAAGCCAGTTCGCTTTGGTGGCGGATATGGAGAAGCATTGGGGAGAGATGGAAAATATAGTGGCAGGGAAAAACGAATAGCTTGCCGTATGGGTAAGATGTTTTTGCAGATGATGGAGAATAAGCGGGTTATAGTCAAGGAAAAATAATCGGATACAGAAGAATCAGAATGCAGAAAGGTGGTTGACTTTAAGCGGCGGGTTACCTACAATGGAGGTATAGTAATCTGAGCAGAAGAGAGAAAGTAAAAAAGAATAAAGGAGAATAAAGACATGGCAATTTATATGAATGAACCGTCCAGGACTTTTGGGGAATATCTTTTGATTCCAGGGTATTCATCTACGCAGGCGATTCCGGCGAATGTGAGTTTGAAGACGCCGCTGGTGAAGTTTGAGAAAGGCGGTACTCCGGCGCTTTCGTTGAATATTCCTATGACGTCTGCCATCATGCAGTCGGTATCTGATGATAAGATGGCCGTTGCGCTGGCGAAAGAGGGAGGATTGTCATTTATTTATGGTTCACAGAGCATTGAAAGCCAGGCTCAGATGGTGGCCAGGGTTAAGAATTACAGGGCAGGATTTGTAACCAGTGATTCTAATATATCACCGGAAGATACGTTGGCGGATATTCTGGAACTTAAGAATAAAACGGGGCATTCAACGGTTGCTGTTACGGAAGACGGCAGTCCTAACGGAAAACTGGTGGGAATCGTCACCAGCAGGGATTACCGGGTCAGCAGAATGACAGAAGACACGAAAGTAAAGGAATTTATGACTAAATTCGAGGATTTGGTCTGTGCAGACGACAGCACTACTTTGAAAGAGGCCAATGACATTATCTGGGAACATAAGCTTAACTGTCTTCCTATCATCGATAAAGACCAGAAGATGGTTTCATTTGTTTTCCGCAAGGATTACAACTCCCATAAGAAGAATGAGAATGAATTGATTGATGGTTCGAAACGCTATATGGTGGGAGCCGGTATCAATACGAGAGATTATAAAGAGCGTATTCCTGCGCTTCTGGAGGCGGGGGCCGATGCCCTCTGTATCGATAGTTCGGAGGGATTTTCGGAGTGGCAGAAGATCGTTTTGGAATATGTGCGCAGCAATTACGGCGATAAGGTAAAAATTGGAGCAGGCAATGTGGTAGACGGAGATGGATTCCGTTTTCTTGCCGAGGCAGGTGCTGATTTTGTAAAGGTGGGAATCGGCGGCGGAGCGATCTGCATCACCAGAGAACAAAAAGGAATTGGGCGTGGACAGGCAACCGCTTTGATAGAAGTTGCAAAGGCCCGTGACGAGTATTTTAATGAGACGGGCATTTATGTGCCGATCTGCTCGGATGGCGGAATCGTCCACGATTATCATATTACCCTGGCATTGGCTATGGGAGCGGATTTCCTGATGCTGGGAAGATATTTCGCCCGTTTTGACGAAAGCCCTACAAAAAAGATCAATGTAAATGGAAGTTATATGAAGGAATACTGGGGCGAGGGAAGTGCCAGGGCCAGAAACTGGCAGAGATATGATTTAGGCGGAGATGCCAAGCTTTCTTTTGAAGAGGGAGTGGATTCCCTGGTTCCCTATGCAGGCAGCTTAAAAGATAATGTGAATCTCTCTTTGAGCAAAGTGCGCTCTACCATGTGCAACTGCGGCTGTCTTACCATTCCTGAACTGCAGAAGAATGCGAAGATCACATTGGTTTCATCCACCAGTATTGTGGAGGGCGGAGCCCATGATGTTGTATTGAAGGATAACCGCCAGTTTATGTAAAACAGTTTGTATAAAATGGTCCATAGGAAACAGGAGCCTGCGGCGCCGGAGAGATATTACCAGTCTCTTTACGGTATCGCGGGCTCTGTATTTTTCGGAGGATACAGACGGCTGTATTTGAGGAAACGGGAGGGAGTTCATTGAAAATTTGTGAAAAGTGTAAGGCGGTTCTGAATGATGATGCTAAATTCTGCCCTAAGTGTGGCTGCAGACAGGCAGAGGGGGTGCAGGGCCGGCCGGCTGTGGAAAATGGACCGGCGGATGAGAGCATAACGGAGACGGGGAAAAAAGAAAAAACGGGAAAAAATAACCGCCACAGGAGAAAAGCTGCTGTATGGGTTGTGGGGATTATGATTATGGCTGCCGCAGGGATTTTCTGCGCATTTTTCCTGTCGGGGGCAGTACAAAAAGGGCGGTTTGTACATCATATGGAATTAGGAGAACGGTATCTGGAAGAGATGAAGTATGAAGAAGCTGTTTTGGAATTTACAGCGGCTGTGCGCATAGAACCCAGGAAAATGGAGGTATATCTGTCCCTGGCAGACGCTTATACGGGCCTGGGAAGAGATGATGGGGCCGGGCAGGTGCTGGAGACAGCATTTTCAGTGATCCGAACGGAATATGAAGAAAAGCAAAGAGGGCCGGAGAAAAGCGAACTGGTATTGGAACGTTTGATGGATTCCTATGAGGAGCAGGGCCGGGACGAGCAGGCGGATGAGGTAAAACAGTGGATAGAGATTATATCTCCGGGGCAGAAAAGGGAAACGGATGATGGAGAAGGGGGAGGCGGGAATGGAAGCGGCAAAGAAGGATGGGACGATACGGATGGGAGCGGTTCTGACGGGAGCGGCCCGGGCAAAGAGGAATCCGACCGGGACGGCCAAAACAGTGACGATCAAAACAGTGATGACCCGGGACAGAGCGGGATGGAAAATTCTAAGCCGGATGTGACGGAAGCCGAACTGAGATCCATACTGGAAACGGCCACAGACCGTGAAATATTGGAGTTTTTTTACTGTGACCTTAATAAAGACGGACGGCATGAAGCGGTGGCAGCGACAGGAACCGTTGATTTTGATGATTACATGGCATCAGTGGAGCTGTGGTTTGTTGACGAGGCGGGCGCGTTTACTGTGGAAACCGGAATCGACGAGCTGTCATTTCCCATGGATTTTTGGTATTTGGAAATAGGGGATGTGGGAACGGAACAGCATGTGGTGCTGAATGGAAATATGATGATGGGGAGTATGAAGCACTGCTTTACATACCGTATGGAAAACCGGGGACTGCAGCGGGTTTATGACGGCTATGGAGAGTTCTTCACGAGAGACGGCCGGCTGTGGTATGGTTCCGAGGATTATGACGGGGCGGAATCAGATATAGGAATGCTGGGGCATACGTGGAAGGATTATCCCATCTTTTATGAGGATGGAACCTATAAAGAGTATGGCGGTACCGAAATCACCAGGGAATTTTTTATGGGATATCAGAATGCGGCCGCAGTCTGGGACGAGATGCTGTCGGAAGTGTTAGAGAATAATTCCGAGGCAAAGTATGAAGCTAAAATCTGGTACAGGGGAAACGGATTGATAACTGTGGATTTTGGTGTTTATAACTCCGAGGGGTACCGGACGTTTTCCCATGTCTATGTGGAACTGCAAAATAGCCAAGTGCGTCTGCTGCCCTGGGAAAGTACGGATGAAACTGGGAGAGTGATTGATTCTTACTGTTCTAAGGGCGGTCTGCTGGGGGAATCGGGAACCGGTTTTCCGGTTAAATATCCGGAGCCGCTGAAACGCTGAGCGGGATATTTAACCGGAAAACCGCCAAAACGCTGAGAAGCAGTCCATCAAATACTGTCATTAGCTGCGGTTTTCATATTCACGGGGAGAAATCCCCGTGATTTTTTTGAACACCTTACTGAAATAATAGGGATTATCAAATCCCAGCATGTCGGAAATCTCATACATCAGGTATTGATGAGTATCGATCAGTTCTTTGGCATGATCGATTTTAACAGATGCGATATAGTCCGATAATGTGACATTAGTAAATTTCTTGAAGGTGTTGCTCAAATGGCCGTAACTGATATTGAGGGCGTCTGCGATATCGGTCAAAGTCAGTTTTTCCGTATAGTGGGACTGGACGTACCGTTTGGCCTGTTCCACAAGTTTATCGGATCGGGTGTTCTTCCGGTCGTCCAACAGGCGGCACAATTTGGAGCAGAAACTCTGCAGCCATTCTATGATGTCCGCCAGGCTGTTAAAATGGTTTAAATGTTCCGCAATATTGATCGTATAGGGAAAGATATCCTGGTAGCTGTTGTCTTCATTTTCAAAGAAGGCATACAGGTATGTATAAATATTGATACAGGCGCTGGTGGCATGTTCCTTTCCAGGCGTTCCTTCCTGAAACAGATCGATGATCTGGCTGAAAATGGACGCCATCTTTTCGCTGTCGTTTTGAGCGATGGAGGCGGATAAGTCTTTTTTCAGGAAATTAATGTTGAAGGTTTTGGCATTGCTCCTGTGAAACGTCTGTCCGCTGTAATAGACCACTGACGACGAGGAATCATAATAATAGTATTCCAATGCGGTCAGAGCGTGTTCCAGGGCGGAGGGAAGGTCCTGTACACTTCTTGTCTGTTCACTGATACCATAAACGGCAGTGAGCTCGAAATAGGTTTTCAGCGCAGTATTGCATTTGGTGCAGAAGCCGTCCACCGTTTTTGCAAAATCGTCATTCGGGCGCAGGGAGGCGGCCAGCAGGTAAATGGTATCGGAATAGCTCAACAGCGTCTGGTCTGCAAAGGTACGGCTGGTGATGCCACTTATAATATCCAGGATCTGTTTCTGGATCTGGCGGAAATCGTAGGTATCTTCCCCCGGCTCAAAGCTGATGTTGTCGGAACGCATGGAGCAGAGAATGATGAATGGGCGGTTATAATGTCCTTCCAATTCGGCGGGAGGTTCATGGGCGCCGGCGAGTGAGCCGGGGGAAAGAAGCAGCCGGCTTAAATACTGCTGGGCCATGTCCTTTGAATTGCTTTTGATCAGGTCGTCTAAAAGCTGGTGGTGCTGCTGCTTTATCATAATATCGCAGGATTTTTTTGCTTTATTTAAGGATTCCACCAGGGCGTCTTCATTTAAGTCTATTTTTACAAGATAATCGGATGCGCCCAGAGTTAAGGCTTTCCGGGCCAGGGAAAACTCTTCTAAATTGGTGAGGACGATAAAGGCAAAGGTACAGCCGCCTGCCTTACACTTTTCGACCAGCTCTAAGCCGTTCATAATGGGCATACGGATATCTGTGATCACGATATCAGGCTTCTCTTCAAGGATCATGTCATAGGCGGATGAGCCGTTGGTGGCTTTTCCGACTATGGCGCAGTCATAATCTTCCCAAGAGATGAGAGAGGCAATGCCTGCCAGTATAAGAGGTTCGTCGTCAACTAAAACAATACGATACATAAGAAATCTCCTGATTTTCTATAAAATTTGCCGATTCGCTATAACCTATGGTTCCAAAGGGAGGGAAACAGTTATTGTGGTATATTCATCCAAAACACTGTCGATTTTAATTCCGTAATCCTCTCCGTAAACGAGTTTCAGCCTGCGGTCCACATTAGGCAGGCCGATACCGCTCATATTGCTTTTCGTAATTCGCGAGGTGTCGGTCAGCAGCTTTTTAATGTTTTCCTCTGAGATGCCAATGCCGTTATCCGTTACGCTTACATAGAGAATATTATCTTTGGTATAGGCATGTATTTTTATCAATCCGCTGCGGCCGCTGGGTTCGATGCCGCTGAAAATGGCATTTTCCACCAGGGGCTGAAGGGTCAGCTTGATGATTTTGGCGTCATATAGATATTCTGAATCCACATCTATTTCCACATCAAACAGTTCGATATATCGGATCTTTTCTATTGTTACATAATTATTCAAAAAGTCAAGTTCCTGACGGAGAGTGACCTTCTCATTAAACCCTTTGGCCATATTCTTAAGAAGAGAGGAAAGGGCGGTGACAACCTGTACGATTCCGCTGTTTTTCTGTATGGTGGCGATCCATTTGATGGAGTCCAGGGTGTTGTATAAAAAATGGGGGTTGATCTGTGCCTGCAGCATCTTGATTTCCAGGTCTTTTTTCTCTTTTTCACTCTTCACCCTGGTATCCAGCAGTTCTGAGATATGGCCTGACATGTGGTTGATCTGTTTACCGATCATTCCTATCTCATCGTCTGTTTCAATTGAGATATCTCTGGTAAAATCTCCTTGGGATATTAATTTCAGCCGGTTTGTCAGCCGTTTAATGGGCGCTCCTAATTGGCGGGAAAACAGCACAGACAGGATCAGACCGATGGTGATGCAGAAAAAGAAGATGATTACCACTGTATTTCCAATTACCGTATGGTCAAAGTTCATGTCCTCCACAGGCATGATTTCCAGCATCAAAAGTCCGCTGACCAGTTGTTTCTGATAGGTTATGACACAGTCTTCTCCGGATATCTTTCTTCTCAATACACCGTTATATGCGCCGGAAGAGGCCAGTTCCTGAATCAGGGAAGAGGCGTCCAGCCTGGAGCCGTTTAAAGAAGAGATGATCTCTCCTTCCTCTGTGGTTATGTAGAGAATCCGGTCTTTTGGAAGGACATCCAGCAGGGAATTGAACAGTTTGGGTGAAATGCCGAGGAATACCCAGGCGTCTTTAGGATCGCTGCCGTTGTTGTATTTCAAAGGCCGGACCAGCGGTATGATCTGGGGGTTGGCATAACGGCCCAATGGAAAAGGGGATTCTTCTAACGTGAGCTTATACTGGGATGTGTTTTTTGTGAGATAATCGTCAAACCATGGGGCATTGGTGATATTTTCAAGATCATCGCTGGAACCGGAAGAACTGCCGGCCTGGATCAGCAGCTGGTCTTTATTATATAAGGTTATCTTGTATATATATTCACTGTAACCGGAAATGGCACAGAAGTCCCTGAGAACATCAGCCGCATAAAGGGCCATCCGTTCGTTGGAATCCGTCTGAGGGCTTTTTAATGAAGTGGTTAAAAACAGGGATTTGCGTTCGGTGCAGTTCAACAGGATGTTGACCATTTCGTCATAGGCCAGGGAAGCCCGGTCCGACAGGGTCTGAACCCGGTTGACGGAGTTGTTGGTCTCATTTTTAATCACATCATTCTTATAAGAAGTGAAGTTATAAATGCTGATCACACAGGCAATGCAGATGATGATCAGCATATTGTAAAAAATCAGCGTTTTTTGGAATGTTTTAGGCGCGGTATGTGCCGTATGCAGGGTGAATTTAGCCATATAGAGAACCTCCTGTGATCTGTTTTTATCATACCGTTATTGATCTGAAAAAACAATGAAAACGTCAGCAAATCAGGAAAAAGTATAAGAATCTGTAAATTTTATATTTTTTTATTTTGGTAAAAAACGGTGGGAAATAAATAGTAACAGAATTCTACAAATCGTTTATTCAGGTAAAATACCGATTTTGTTATTCTTATTTTATCAAATTGAAACACAGAAAATTGATGAGGGAGGTTTTAAAAATGAAATCAAAAAAAGCATTGGCAGCAGCGCTTTGCGCAGTGATGGTGGCTTCTCTGGCAGCATGCGGCGGAAAAACAGAGACAGCAGGAACGACAGCTGAAAGCAAAGCAGAGACAAAAGCAGGTGAGACTGCAAAGACAGAAGAAACAACCGCAGCATCAGGCGAGCAGGTGGAATTGTCCGTAACCACATGGGATAATGAATCATCTCCTCAGTTCTCAGCTGTTATTGAGGCATATGAAGCGGCAAATCCAAATGTAAAGATCAAAATCATCGACACCTCGGCAGATGAATATAACAACTCACTGGGAATCAGCTTATCAGCAGCACAGCCTGATCCGGATGTGATCTGGGTAAAGGACATGGGCTCCATGCTGCAGATGGCGGATAAGAACCAGCTTCTTCCGATCGATGATTTCATTAAAAATGACAATTTCGATTTATCCATTTATAAAGGTGCGGCTGAGCAGCTTCAGTACAACGGAGTTTCCTATGCTCTTCCATACCGCAATGACTGGTATGTGCTTTACTACAATAAAGATTTATTCGATGCAGCAGGAGTTGAATATCCTTCCAATGATATGACATGGGAAGAATATGAAGAGCTGGCAGCTAAAATGACATCAGGCGAAGGCAGCTCAAAGGTTTACGGCAGCCATAACCATACATGGCAGGCACTTGTAACAAACTGGGCGGTACAGGACGGCAAGAATACAGTGGTTGAAAAAGATTACAGCTTCTTAAAACCATGGTATGAGAAAGCTCTTGCACTGCAGGACGGCGGTTATATCCAGGATTACTCCACTTTAAAGACAGCTAATATCCATTATTCATCCGTATTTAAGAATCAGCAGTGTGCGATGATGCCTATGGGAACCTGGTTTATCGCAACCATGATGCAGTCACAGGCTGAAGGCGAAACAAACTTCAACTGGGGCGTAGCCAATATTCCTCATCCGGCTGATACGGAGGCTGGATATACGGTAGGTGCGTTAACACCGGTAGCCATCAGCGCTTATACGGATCAGGCCGACCTGGCTTGGGATTTCATCAAATTCGCAGCATCTGAAGAAGCAGCAGAAATTCTTGCAAAGCAGGGCGTATTTACAGGTATCCAGACAGAAGAATCCATGAAGACCATCGCTTCCGCAGAGTTTTTCCCGGAAGGAGACAGCAACGTAGAGGCATTATCTTATACCCACTATGCATTTGACCGTCCTCTGGATCCTCAGATCGAAGAAATCCGTACCGTATTGGATGAAGTTCATGAAATGATTATGATTAAAGCTTACTCTGTCGACGACGGAATGAAAGAAATGACAGAACGTGTCGCAAAAATCAAAGGCTGGAACTAATTAATGTTTTAGGCTGACAAAAAGAGCGCCTCTGAATATGCATATTTTTTGGAGCGCGCTCTTTTTTTGCCCAAATAAGACGTTAAGTAAGCCGCTTATGCGGCAGAAATGGAGGAGAATATGAACGAAGAGAAGAAAAAGGGTCTGACTTCCAAACAAAAAAGGGCCATTCGCAACAACCTGACCGGGTATGCCTTTGTTTTACCGAACCTGATCGGATATTCCATATTTGTATTTATTCCGGTATGCTTTTCATTTGTTTTAAGCGTGATGCAGTGGGACGGTTCCCAGGCTCCAATGAAGTTTGTGGGATTTGCCAATTTCGCTCAGATTTTTTCAGATGATGTGTTCACAAAGGCATTTGTCAATACCATCGAATATGCGGCCATGACAGTTCTGCCTACGCTGGTGTTGTCTTTGCTCTTAGCTGTGCTTTTGAATTCGAAAATAAAAGGAATCGCGTTGTTCCGGACGTCATTCTTTTTCCCATACATCGCTTCGATCGTGGCAGTGGGCGCCGTGTGGAACATGCTGTTCCAGCCGGATTTCGGGCCAATCAATGAAGCGCTGAAATTCATAGGAATCAGCAATCCGCCCAGGTGGGTTGTGGATGTAAAATGGGCCATGGTGGCTATTTCCATCGTAAGTGTGTGGAAATACATGGGGTATTACATGATCGTCTATCTGGCTGCCCTTCAGGGCATTTCCAGTTCCTTATATGAAGCGGCCAGCATTGACGGGGCCAACGGCCTTCAGAAGCTGCGCTATATCACAATCCCGATGCTGACACCGACCACATTTTTCGTGCTGATCATGCTCACCATCCAGTGTTTCAAAGTATTCGATCTGGTGTACGTTATGACAGGCGGAGGTCCGGGAAATGCGACCAAGACAATGGTCAACTACATTTATGAAAAAGCATTTAAGAGCTGGCAGTTAGGGCCGGCGAGCGCGGGCGCAATCATACTGTTTATTGTAGTGTTAATAATTACCTTGATCCAGTTCTCAGGCGAGAAAAAATGGTCCAAGGACATGATGTAGGAAGGGAGCGGTGAAACGGTTATGAAAACTAGGGAAAAAACAATGAAAAACATACTGGTTGCAGTGCTGGTCCTCTTATCTCTGCTGATGCTGGTTCCTTTCTACTGGATGGTGATATCCTCATTAAAATTAAATAAGGATGTATTTTCCATACCGATGAAATGGTGGCCGGATGAAATGCACTGGGAAAACTACCAGATTATCTGGAAAAAGCTTCCGCTTTTGACATTCTTTCTGAATACTGCTAAACTAACAATATGTACAACGGCTATCCAGCTGTGTACCAGCTGTTTTGCAGCATATGGGTTTACAAAAACGAAGTTTAAGGGCAGGGATTTGATCTTCTTAATGTATGTCACCACAATTGCGGTTCCGTGGCAGGTATACATGATCCCTCAGTTTATCCTGGTATCGAAAATGGGCTTAAATGACACTCACCTGGGACTGATCCTGATGCAGGCGTTTTCCGCATTCGGCGTGTTCTTAATCCGCCAGTTCTATATCAGCATTCCTGATGAACTCTGTGAAGCTGCCAGAATTGACGGTCTGACGGAATTCGGCATTTTCAGAAGAATTGTGTTCCCACTTGGAAAGCCGGCCATGGCTACCCTGGTTATCTTCACATTTACTACGGTATGGAACGACTTTATGGGGCCTCTGATCTATCTGAAAACCAAAGAATTAAAGACGATCCAGTTAGGTATCCGTATGTTCATCTCCCAGTATGGGGCTGATTATGCGTGGATCATGGCTGCGTCTGTCTGTTCTTTGATCCCTGTTGTGATTGTATTTTTAAGCTGCCAGAAATTCTTCGTTGAAGGGGTTGCTGCCAGCGGCATCAAAGGTTAAACATAAAAAGGAGATTTGGTATGGCACAGACGTTTGAAAGTTTAAGCAAGTACCCGGGGCTGGATCATGATGATGTGAAAAAAGCCCTGGAAGGAGCAATCGGAGTGGTGAGAGAGGATTTAGGGAAGTTTACGGACTTTTTCCCATCCTCCAACAGCTTTGACGGATTTTATGAGCAGACGGACAATGTAGAATGGACCACCGGGTTCTGGACCGGAGTTTTATGGCTGGCTTACGAAAATACGGATGACGGATGTTTTAAAGAAGCGGCGTTAAAGCAGGTGGACAGCTTTTTAAACAGAATCGAGAATAAGATCGATGTGAACCATCACGATATGGGCTTTTTATTCAGCCTGTCCTGTGTTGCTGCTTATAAGCTGACAGGAAGTGAAACCGGAAAAAAAGCCGCGCTGCTGGCTGCGGATCATCTGGCGGAACGCTACCGTGAAGTTGGAAAATTTCTTCAGGCCTGGGGAAATGTGGGAGAGGCTAAGGAATACCGGCTGATCATTGACTGCCTGTTAAATCTGCCGATCCTTTACTGGGCCAGTGAAGTGACCGGAGATCCTTCTTATGCGGATAAGGCGGAAAATCACATTAAGACAGCCATGCGCTGCGTGCTCCGTCCGGATCATTCCACCTATCATACACATTTTATCGATATGGAAACAGGGGAGCCTACATATGGCGTGACCCACCAGGGCAACCGCAACAATTCCGCATGGGCCAGAGGGCAGGCCTGGGGAATCTATGGAATCGCCCTCAGCTACCGTTATCTGAAAAAGCCGGAATACGTGGATCTGTTTTTCCAGGTTACGGATTATTTCATAGAGCATCTTCCGGAAGATCTGGTTCCTTACTGGGATTTTGATTTCGATACGGGAAGTGATGAGCCAAGGGATTCTTCCGCATCGGCCATTGCTGTCTGCGGAATTTTAGAAATGTGCAAATATCTGGATCCGGAAACCGGGAAAAAATACAGAGATGCCGCCGATAAGATGATGAAGGCCCTGATCGTCCACTGCGCCAATACGGATATAAAGAAGAGCAATGGTCTGCTGCTTCATGGAACCTATGCAAGGGATTCTGAGGAAAATACCTGTAAAAACCGGGGCGTGGATGAGTGCAATACCTGGGGCGATTATTTCTATATGGAAGCCCTCACCAGAATGACAAAGGACTGGGAACTGTACTGGTGATGAATAAGCCGAATTTATTATATATTTTTGCAGACCAATGGCGTTATGAGGCGATGGGATATGTGAAGGAAGACCAGGTGATAACGCCAAACATCGACCGCTTTGCCGGTGAGAGCATGTGTTTTTCCAATGCTTACAGCACATTTCCACTGTGTTCCCCTCACCGGGCCTCTCTTATGACAGGGAAATATCCCTTCAGCGTGGGCATGTGGACCAACTGCAAGATCGGCCTGGAGGAAAAGATCATGCTAAAACCCCAGGAAACCTGCATTGGCAATGTGCTGAAGGATCATGGATACAAAACGGGATATATAGGTAAATGGCATCTGGATGCATCGGAACTGAATTTCAATCCCCATCCGGAATCAGGAGCGAAAAATTGGGATGCCTATACGCCTCCGGGTGAGAGGCGGCAGGGATTTGACTATTGGCTTTCCTATGGGGCCGATGACGAACATCTGGATCCTCATTACTGGACAGACAGTCCGAAACAGATCAAGCCGGGCAAATGGTCCGCAGAATATGAGACAGACCGGGCCATCGATTATATAAGGGACAGAAAGGATGGGGAAGCCCCATTTGCATTGTTCGTATCATATAATCCGCCCCATCTTCCCTATGAACTGGTGCCGGACCGGTATTATGAAAAGTTTAAGGATCTTCCTGTCTGCTGGCGGGAGAATGTGCCGGAGGAAATGAGGACGGAGAAACTGGAAACGATTACAAGGCAGTATTTTGCCGCCGTTCATGGAATTGATGAACAGTTTGGCCGGATTATGGAGTATCTGAGACAGCAGGGGCTGGAAGAGAATACTTTAGTGGTTCTTTCGGCAGATCACGGTGAGATGCTGGGTTCCCACGGTCTTATGAGCAAGAACGTCTGGTATGAAGAATCGGTCCATATTCCGCTCATGATGAGGCAGAAAGGCAGGATTGCCGCCGGAGAATATGAAGGAATATTCGCCAGCCCGGATCACATGCCGACACTTTTAGAGCTGTTGGAACTTCCGGTGCCGGAAACCTGCCAGGGCTTCAGCCACAAAAAGGCCATGTTTGGACCGGATGAGAAGGTTCCTCAGGATATGTTCATCTGTTCCTACCCCGGCGGCGCTGAGATGGTGGCGGAATTTGAAAAGCAGGGCCTCACCCATAAAGCGTATGGATGGAGGGGGATAAAAACGCACCGTTATACCTATGTGGTGAGCAACGGCTATGCGCCCGGAGAAGAGGTAAAGGAATATCTCTATGATGATTTGAACGACAGATACCAGCTCAATCCCCGGATGATTGAAAGGGAGACGAAAGAGGAACTGGTATTGGAATTCAGAAGGAAATTGGCCGAATATCTTGAAGCGGCACAGGATCCGTTTTTGATGACCGGAAGGTGCTGATAAATGTGGAGAGCGGCAGGTGAAAAGACCGGCTGGATTTAGCAATCAAATAGATGAAAGACAGCTCTGGTATTCGAGTAGAGACGAGTTACCATGGGCTGTTTTTTATTTCATAGATTAGGGTGTCAAAAGACATATATTTAATTGCCTGATTGTAGTTTGTACCTTGAAAATTTAACACGATTTGGTTTTAGATGATGGAAGATTAAGC
>JAGZXV010000243.1 GCA_018378255.1 Clostridiaceae bacterium
ATATCACCCACCCTTTGGAGGCTGCCGTCATCGTTTCCATGATAACGAGTGATGAAGAGATGATAGCTGCCGCACTGCTTCATGATGTGATGGAAGATGCAGGAGTGACCTGGGAAATGCTGGAGAGGGAATTCGGTTACAGGGTTGCTTCACTCGTTTGGGAAGAAACAGAAGACAAGACCAAATCCTGGCATGAAAGAAAAGCAGCAACGATTGAACACCTCCGCCATGCCAGCCTGGATGTAAAGATTATTACATTGGGGGACAAGCTCAGCAATATGAGATGTACGGCGAGAGATTATCTGGCCATCGGTGATGCGATCTGGAACCGTTTTAACGAGAAGCGCAAGCCGCACCACAAATGGTACTATGAGAATGTAGCCAGGGAATTGAGTGAGCTGGCTGATTACCCCTGTTATCAGGAATATTTAAATCTTTGCAGATTGGTATTCGGAGATATGAATGATAATATAGATTAGGAGATTTTTAGCATGATTAAGAAATTAATGGTTAAACTATTGGCCGGTATAGCCTGTGTTGGCCTGTGCGCCGGAGGCAGTTTGATGACTGCCATGGCGGATGAGGCTGCGGCGCCGGAACCGCTGAAAGCGGTGTACAGTACCTATCAATATGGACAGGGATGGAAGCCTTATGTAAAAGATAATATGCCCTGCCTTCCGACGGCCGGTACATACATTACCGGCATGAGAGCTTCGCTGGAAAACCAGCCGGAAGGTATGTCGGGAACTATCGCATATAAGGTAAACCTAAGCGGTTCAGGCTGGCTGGACTGGGTGGAGAATACAGCGGACAGCAACCAGCCGGATACAGATATGCCGCTGGAAGCGATCAGTGTGAAGCTGACAGGGCAGTTGGAAGAGAATTATGATATTTATTATAAAGTTCTGCAGAATGGCGCGTGGACAGAGTGGGCTATGAACGGGGCCGAAGCAGGGGCCAGCGGCGTAGGCCAGAAGATAGATGGTATCCGCATTTCCGCGGTAGTGAAAGGCGGAGGAGAGCCGGAAGACAGTCTGTTCGGAGCAATTGACCCGAACCGCCCCATGGTGGCGCTGACATTTGACGATGGTCCCCAGAATGGCGTTACAAACAGGATTCTGGCTTCCTTGGCGGCGAATGGCGGCCGGGCAACGTTCTTCATGGTAGGCAGCCGTGTTCCTGGACATGCTGCATATGTTCAGCAGATGGCGGCACAGGGCTGTGAAGTGGCAAACCATACATATGACCACAAATATCTGACCAGTTTGAGTGCTGACGGTATTCTTTCCCAGGTGGGCTCAACCAACCAGGTGATCGCCAATGCATCCGGCGCAACGCCTGTGCTCATGCGTCCCTGCGGTGGATATTATAACGCGGCGTCCCTGGAGACGCTGGGAACCATGGGAATGCCGGCAATTATGTGGTCTATCGATACAAGGGACTGGAAAACAAGAAATGCCCAGAGCACAATTAACGCAGTGCTGAACAATGTAAGGGATGGGGATATCGTGCTGATGCATGATCTGTATACAGCAACGGCCGATGCGGCAGAAACGATTATTCCGGCATTGACGTCTCAGGGGTACCAGTTGGTGACAGTTAGTGAACTGGCTGCTTATAGGGGCGGTATGGCGCCGGGACATGTGTACAGCAGTTTTAGGAGATAGATGCAGGAGATTGATATAGAAACAGATGAGTAAAGATTTGGGATCAGACCGGAAAATCAGAGTGATTTTCCGGTTTTTTAATTGGAGAACGGAGAATAGGGAGGAAAGGGTAAGGGGCAAATCTTCCGTAAAGTGGAGTGTGCAGATGGCGGAAATGAATTTTCAAACGCGCTCCAGTAGGCAGCTGTGGAACTATACCCACTTCCGGTTGTCTAAAGGTTTGCCATGGCCGAAATAAATTTTCCTTTCTCCCAATGCACTGATCTTTTGGGCACTCTGCAGCAGGGCATGTTTATCATTATAAAGCATGGAAACGGCGGGATAAAACAGATTCATCAAGGCGTCACCGGCAATTATACTGTGTCCTGCCACATCAATACCAATAGAACCTTTGGTATGGCCGGATAAACTGATGATATTTGCGTTTATTCCGTATTCATTTAATGTATCGCCATTTTCTAAATAAACATCGGGTATGAAGGGATCAATTTTATCAGTTTTAAAACTTTTCAATGAAGCGGATAAAACAACTTTTCCTAAAATCCCATGTGAAGACAGCGGCTGCCTTGTATTATCACTAATCAGATCAAGATCCAGTTTACTCATGGCGATGGGGATATTTAAAGTATTAGATAAAAAAGCAGCGTTTTGAATATGGTCTACATGGCCATGTGTGAGGATCAATAGGCGCATGTTCAGCTGCTTACAGGCATTTAAAACTTTTTGCTTATATTTTTCGCGCCCGGTATCTATTAAAATTCCGGTTTCTCCATTAGAAATAATAAAACAATTTACATTGCCGCAACTAATTTGATGTATTTGCTCCATTGTACCTCCTGCTGTAGTATCAGAGTGTATTTAAAAAATTGATTTCTGTCAGACGTGTGTCACGCTTCGTGAAAGAGTTTGCCCTGGTGAAAGAGACGTTTATTATGGGCGGTAATGATGGAATTGGGGCTAAATATGCTGGGGTGTGGGGATGGGCAGCTGCCGGAGGGCCTCAAATACGGTATGATGATGGTGTTAGCTCTTTTTGCGTATTATATCATTGATTTGAGATAATCACAATTCTATATCCGGATGTTTGGTGGGGGGAAAGTGGTTTGAGAGTATGCAGCAGTTTGGCCGGACAAATTATTTGGAGTGTGGGCGTGGAATGGAATCGTTTAAGGAATTATTCGTGGAATTACAGGAACGGTTTATAGAAACTAAAAATGGTTTTATAGAAACTTGTTAAAAGTACTTGCTATACAGGGGATTTTTGTGTATAATGGCCCCATAATCTTATTTTTTCGATTAGTGAATCATTTAAAATGTGGTTAGTTCTTAACCATGTATTTCCCAAAAAGGAAAAAACAGTACATTGAAAATTGAATATGGAAAATCCATAGTTAAAAATAGGGCAAATGATGGAAATGGGCTGTATTTGCTGAAGAAAATGAAAAATAGCCGGGGCTTATACGGCTTTTTGAAAATAAGAAGTTGAAGAATTTAATTAAAGAATTCTGAGTGTTTTATGGAACGTTAAAGGGGGAATATCAGCTGAATTGTGACAGTTCAGGAATAAATTAATTTTAACAGTTGATATTATTTTTGCTGATTTGAATCAAATACTGTCGGTGGTGACAGGTTAGAAATGGTGATATAGATGATTGGGCGTTTGGGTAGTACAGCATAATTACGGGCTGTATGATTATTTTAATGAATGTAAGGATGGATAAACGGATTTATTAGTTTTTGGTCTATTAAAATTAGGAGGTTTTATTATGTGTCAAAGAGAATCCGGGAAGGAAGATTATTTATTATATAAGGAGCATTTGACAGCGTATGAATTGTTCGATATTTGGTGGCGAGATGATTGGAAGTATAAAGATGTATTTATAAGCAATGAAGTGAATTCAGCTCCGGAAAGCATGTATTTTCTTCCGGAAATTTTAGGTAAGCTGCAGCCGTTCGCAAAGAGAGATTTAAGATTTTCAATCTACAGGCTGCAAGAGCAAAGGTTGGTATCCACTGAAAAATACTGCAAAAATTGTGAAAATTACAATGCGCTGTACATGAAATCAGGGGATCGGCTGCAAAGCTTTAAATATGGATATTGCTTACTGCTGGGAGAGACGGGGGAAGGAAATGTGCGGCCGGAAGACAGGCCGGTTAATGAGAAGTGTTTTTCGTTAAGAGGTGGAGGGAGTGAGAATGAGTGTAAGTATATGAAGGGGTAGGCAAATATGTAATCGCACTTTTACGATGCTTGTGATATACTAAACACTGTGGAATAATCGTGATATAAGGTGATGGGCCTCTTATGTATGAGATGAGAATTTTGTAAATTAATTTTTATTTTAGAGACTTTATGGTTTTTGGTGTGTTTATTCTTGCATTGCTTATTTTTATATATCTGTTAGTGAATTATTGATTTCTGTTTTTGTTGTTGGAATAGAAAATACATCTTGTGGATTTTGGGGTATTCTGGGTGATTTTTATATTTAAGCTTGGGACAAGCAACGTCGGGTGGCGGTTATTCTTGTTAGTTTTAATATAGCATTTTCGTAGGAATGTCAGATTAGATAAAATGTGCTACTGGTAGCACATTTGGATCATAGAAGGGGGAATGGGGTATGAAAAAAAGAAGGATTTTAATTGCAGCAATTTCTGGTATGCTGGCCGTTATGCCAATTACCGCTTATGCGGCGGAGCTTGGATGGGTGCAGGATGAGAGAGGGTGGAAGTACAAAGAACTGGATGGAAATTGGGCAACTAATTGTTGGATGGCAGGTGAAGATAATACACGTTATTATTTAGATGCTGACGGGTATATGCTTACTAATTGTTACTCACCAGATGGACATTGGATTGATAAAAATGGGGTATCTATACTTGAAGATTACGGCGAAAAGGTTTTTACTACAGCAGAAAGCTATCGAGGAGAACTGTTTTATCCAGAAGAATCCGACTATCCACTGAAAGGGACACTTGCATATAGTATCGGCTTTAATGGAAAACCTGAGCTGTTCCAAAACAATCCGGAATATGTTCAAATCAACTCTTTTTCATATCGAGGTGATCCTCGGTTACATGATAATATAGTATTATTATATATGGCCGGATTATGGGATCAAGGATTGACCCAATATGAGGAGAAAATTGTTAATACAATGAAAGAATTTCTCATTAGCTTTGATTGGAAAAATGCTACTGATTATGAAAAAGCGGAAAGGGCCGTTCGTTTTATTGCAGAACACAGTGTTTATGATAAGCGAGAAGGTGATGGATTAGATACAAATTCGTCTTATTCTTGTTTGGTAAAGGGATTCTCCTCTTGTGATGGAATGGCTCGGACTTTTCATCTTCTTACTAGAGCTGTCGGTATGAAAAGTACTTATGTAAGTAACCTTATACATGCATGGAACTTTATTAAAGTGGGAGATACTTACTACGAAATTGATCCATCAATACTTACTGATATTTATCATAATCAGAACACTAATTTTGAATATTTACTAAATAATGCTTTAACTATTCCGGCAGATAATGCTAACGAATATATTTGGACATTAAATGGAACGTCTCTCCAATTTGATTCCGCAGTTCCAACTGAACCAGTGTACTAGCAATAAGTGAATAAAAACAATCGTAAAAAGACTATGGACATAGAAATATGCTTCATAGTCTTTTTACGTTCAGATAGATTCTAATTGATTAGAAAAGAGGAAAACAAATGAATCTATTAAAAAAACGATGGCTTTCCGGCTTTCTGGCCGTTGTCTTGCTGCTGGTTAATTTTCTTTCTCCGATAACTGGATATGCGGATACATCAATGAACTTTGATGGAAGTAATATTTGGCAAGATGGATCAGAAGTTTTATTCGGCCAGGAACGTCATTACTTGTTCCGATGGAGAGATAACTCCGGACAGACCGCATTCTGTATTGATCCTGGAAACCATATGGGTTCCGATGTACGGGTTATGGGAGGTCATTACAAAATTACAGACAATGAAATTCCCTATATTTCCGGTGAAGAAGATTTTAAACTTCTGGCCCTGATCTGCGATTGGTATGACAAAAATGGAGCTAAATTCGCAACCAATGGCCAGTATGCGGCCGCACAAGGAGCAGTATGGGCCGTTATTGCTGGAGAGTGGGATCTGGTCGAAACTTATATGGTGAAAATCAACCGTCATGTAAAAGGAACTACCAATGCATGGGCAAGCTTAAAAGATTGGATTGAAAACGCTTACAAAGGTGCAGACGGGCTTCCGGATTGGTGTGCTTTTGATACTGATAATGCATCTGCACAAACAATGACTTTAGAGAATGGAGTGTATACCATCAGCCTGGATTTTTCTGGAAAGCCAGAAATGGCAAAGGTTAGATGGAAATTACTGGATGGATGGACACAATCTATTTCAGGGACTACTTTAACTCTTAACTATAATGGTTCTTCCATGCCTACAGTACTTATAGAAGGTGATGCACCTAATTCAATGAAACAAATTAAAAAAAATAGCCAAACTCTCACCATCTATAAACCGGAACGTACCAGGGATCAAGCGATGATCGGTGCTGGCCTAGAAATTGATAATTATATATACATTAACATCGGCGGCGTTACCATTCCTGATACCCCCACGCTCGACGAACCAGAGCCACCCCACGTCGACATCTACCGCCACAAAGAAACCTTCCTGTCCCACTACTTAATCGACCTTGCCAAATACTGTGCCGAAACCGGCAAGGGCCTGGAAGGTTCCACCTTTGAAGTTCTGGAATCCTTTGACGGCTCCCAGTTGGGCAACGGCCTGTATGGATCTGTTTCAAAGAGTTCCATGTGGCCCTCCCCTGTCACCTGGGACGGCTGGCGTGTCTGCGGCAACATCCGCACCGGCCCGGATGGGACAGCAAACCATACCGATACCCAGCGCTATGAATATGAACGTACATACTGTGACGGCCACCCGGAACCGGAGTATGTGGAAGTCCCGGAGCCGGAAGAAGATGAATTAACCGGAGAGGTCACAAATGAAGATGAAATCGAAGCGGCCGAAGAGCTAAACGCCCTGCTGGAAGCACAGTGGGAAGAACTGATCGCCCTTTGTGAAGAGAAAGCGGAAGACGGAACCCACTATCACGGCATGTATTCCGGGGATGCCCTGGAAGAAATGCTTGAAGACCGGGAGCGAACCTATGATACCTTCATCCATCTGGAATATGGATATACCATCCGGGAAATCAATGCCCGGTACGGCTATATCCTCCATGGAAAACACAACGATGATGAAAGCATTCCCTCCATCCGGATCAATTCTTCTGAGGCCGGATCCGACTGCCAGGTAACTGCGTGGAACCAGGCCGAAGGAATCCGATCCATAGGAGAGAAGACCGCTTTTGGAGCCATAACAAAATCCCGTCTGGAATGGAAGCCGGGAACCCGGAGCCTTCCACTTCCCTATACGGCCATGGCCTCCTTAGAAGAGTTCCGGTTCATTACAGAAACAGAAGCCGAACTAAAAATACCGGCCTTAAACCTGGAAGAAACAATTGCCACTTCTTCCGATACCGAAGCAACGCTGCCAGTATCAACCGCATCCAATGCGGATTCAACAGCCAGCCCTTCCGATGCCGAGGAAGAAGATCCTCTGGATCTGGATGCAGAGTTATTCAATGACCTGGTTGAATCGGAAGAAACAACAGAGGATTCAACCGGGGAAGCTCCCTACCTTTACATCCTTATGGACCGGGGGTTTGAAGCCGTTCAAGCGGCTGAACATTTAGCCGCATCGATTTCATTTGATGACGAAGAAGATGACAATGGATGGGGTGATTTTGATACCGGCGTTTCCCTGCCATCCCCGATAAGTGACAGTGTTTCCGATATTACC
>JAGZXV010000244.1 GCA_018378255.1 Clostridiaceae bacterium
TATCACCCCTCCTGCTCTCTGATCTCATCTAAGCGGCAGCATCGGCACTCATGTCCGTCCTTTGTCTTATAGATGGAAATCGGTTCTTTGCGGCATTCATCCGATGCATATTTGCAGCGGGGGCTGAATGCACATCCTTTTGGAAGATCGGTTGGGTCAGGCGGAAGTCCATCAATGGGATGCAGCCAGATTTCATCCTCATTCATATCCGGGATGGCGCCGAACAGGCCGATTGTATACGGATGGGACGGATGGTCAAAAATCTGCTCTTTGGAGCCGTATTCCACAATATTTCCCGCATAGATAACAGCCACGTCGTCACAGACCTGGGCAACAACGCCCATATCATGAGTGATCAATACCATGGCAGTATTGTATTTTTTCTGTAAATCTCCGATCAAATCCATAACCTGGGCCTGGATGGTCACGTCAAGAGCCGTTGTGGGCTCGTCTGCAAGCAGCAGATCCGGATTACAGGCCAACGCGATTGCGATCACAACACGCTGCTTCATTCCGCCTGAAAACTGGTGCGGATATTCATAATAGCGCTCTGCGGGAATGCCTACGATTTCCAGCATTTCCTTAGCCCTGGCTTCACAGTCTGTTTTCCCGTCGTTATGAAGACGGATTACCTCAGCGATCTGTTCTCCTACGCGCTGAACCGGGTTTAACGCTGTCATAGGATCCTGGAATATCATAGAAACCTTGTTTCCGCGGATCTTTCTCAAATCGTGCTCCGGCATGGCCAGCACGTCTTCACCGTCCAGATAGATCTTTCCGCCTGCAATCCTGCACCCGATATCCGGTAAAATCTGCAGGATTGACTTGGCGATTGTAGTCTTTCCTGCGCCGGTTTCTCCAACAAGTCCCACGGTCTTGCCTCTTTCCAGATCAATGGAAACACCATTGACAGCATGAACGATCTGGTCATCCGATTTATATTCCACCACAAGATCCTTTACGGAAAGGAACGGCATATTGTTTTTTGTATTCTCAGACATCATTTCCCCCTCCTTAATTCTTTAATTTCGGATCCAGTGCATCCCTGAGACCGTCGCCTAACAGGTTCAATGCGAGTACGGTGACGGCAATCGCTAATCCGGGGAATATTACCAGATGCGGAGCCTGACGGATAAACTGGCGGGAGGCGGACAGCATGGCTCCCCATTCAGGCGTGGGCGGCTGTACTCCGAGGCCAATAAAACTCAGTCCGGCCGCCATGGTAATGGTCTGGGCCACTCCCATAGTTGCCTGCACAATGATCGGGGAAATGCAGTTGGGAAGCAGGTGGTTGATGATGATGCGCCGCTTGCTGCAGTTAATGGATTGGGCCGCCTCAATATATTCATTGTCCCTCTCCTTCATCATCTGAGCACGGAGCATACGGGCCATGCCCGGTATACTTCCCACCGACATAGCGATAATCGTATTGAAAAAGCCAGGCCCTAAAACAGCGGAAATAACGATCATCAGCAGCATGCCGGGAATTGCCTGTATAACATCCAAAAGGCGCATGATCACATTATCCACCTGTCCGCCAAAGAATCCGGCTACCGCACCGATGCAGATGCCGAGAGTGGCGGAAATCGCAACAGCAATAATACCGATGGAGATAGAAAATCTTCCTCCGTACAGGACACGGCTGAAAATATCACGCCCCATATCATCGCATCCGAAGAAATGAGCTGAGGATGGCCCCGAAAAACAGTTCAGCATATCCATGGCCGTATAGTCATAAGGAATGATCCATGGGGAAAGCAGAGCCAGAACAAATTCAACCAGTAAAACAGCAAGACCGAACATGGCTACCTTATTCTTCCTCAGCTGTTTCATAACACGGGCAAATTCGGTCTGCCTTTTTCTAGGTTTTTCAGAAGTCATTTCTTCACCTTCTTTCCTTTTTTTACGGATGCATACTGGGCCTTAATCCTTGGGTCCACAGCCGCATAAAGCAAATCGATTAACAGCATCATAAGGCTGAATGAAATCGCCAGGATAATGGTCCCTCCCTGTACAATCGGATAATCACGGTTGTTGACCGCACCGATAATATAAGTTCCCATACCTGGGATGGTGAAAATCGTTTCAATAATCATAGCTCCGCCCAAAAGACGCCCAAATGCGGTTCCCATCATGGTGATGATGGGAATCAGGGCATTTTTCAGCGCGTGCTTAACGATTACCGCATTCTCCGGAACTCCTTTGGAACGGGCCGTTGTAATATAATCCGCCCGGATTACATCCAGCATGGAAGACCGTGTCTGGCGGGCGCAGTTAGCGAGGGCGCCCGCACAGTTGGCAATGGCCGGCAGAATGTAGTATTTCAGTCCGGCAATACCGGTTCCTATCCCCATGGCCGGAAGCCAGCCCAGCTTCACGGAAAACAGCAGCACCAAGAGCAGGGCCAGCCAGAAGTTGGGAATCGCAACACCGATCAGGGCCAATACCATCGATACATGGTCCTGCCAGCGGTTCTGGTGGGTTGCCGCCATAATGCCGAGAGGAATACCAAGGCCGAAGGCAACCAGCAGGGTTACTACCGTAAGAGTCAGGGTTCGCGGCATACGGTCCATAATTGTAGAGATAATATCCACATTGGTAATCCAGGATTTTCCAAAGTCAAAGTGAATAAATACATCACTCATATAGGTAGCAAGCCGGACGATAAAAGGCTTATCGAGTCCGAGTTCCACTCTCTTTGCCACCAGATCTGCCTCTGTGGCAGTCGTGCCGAGAATAATTTCCGCCGGATCGCCGGGGCAGAATGTCATCATGGTAAAAACCAGGATGGTAACACCGAGGACAATGGGAATCATCCATAATAATCGTTTTCCTATATATCTGAGCATAAGTCCCCTCCAAGTCATTTTCCAAAAAAGAAGCTGTTACCTATTCAGTAAACTGGCAGGAAGCCGGGTTTACATAGTTTGTCAGTCCGCCTCTCACCTCTTTTACAAGACCGGCATCATTGCGCCAGATCGTAAAGGACTGCGGGTTTACAAGGCCGTATGCGATTGCAGATTCCTTAATGTAGTTATGAACCTCATCAATATTCTCTTCCGTGAATCCATCTACGGTCCAGGTCTTGTAGAGCAGCTCTGCCAGTTCATTGTCATGGCGGCTTGTAGCATCTCCTGTTTCATAAGCGGCCGGGTCATAGCGGATGCTCCAGTGATCCGGAAGATAGGTTCCTCCGATCGTATTTAAGAACATGTCATATTTAGTTCCATCCAGACGGATTGATGTGAGCAGAGCCATATCCACACTGTAAAGTTCTGCCTTGATCCCCACTGCCGCCAGGTAATTCTGAATCATCTGGGCCAGTCTTGAAACAAATGTGCTGGAAGAACAGAGAATCGTCAATGTTTCTCCATTATAATTGGAAGATGCCAGCAGTTCTTTTGCTTTTTCTACATCGTACTCATAATAAGGTTCATTTTTCCATTTTTCCAGGAAACCGATTCTGTCAGGCGGGCATACATCCCACATCTGTGTACCATAACCGGAACAAAGACCGGTGATCAGCCCCTGTGCGTCGATTGCATAACAGATTGCCTGGCGCAGGTTTTGGTCTTCTGCAACAACACGGCTTTCCGCACCGGAGAAAAACATCTCCCATCCCTGCTGTCCATCGGTTAAATTGACGATAAACTGATCGTTGCCTACAAACTGTGCTCCTGTGGTGGAATCCACATCAATGCCCAGCTGGACAGTTCCGGTTTCAAGGGCAATGCCTAATTGGGAGGCTTCTGTAATAATGCTGTAGTTTAACTGTTTTACAAGAGGGCGCACACATTCTGGAACAGCTTCAATATCAGTCTGCCAGTAATCGTCACGTCTGGTAAAACTGATGCTGTTGCCAGGAGTGAACTCCGTACATTCATAAGCTGATGTTGTCACAGCTTTGGTCGCAAACTCATCAGAACTGGCTTTAAAAGCGCTTTCTGAGATGATCTTTGTATCAAATAAAAGTGCCTCAAATGCACCCACAATATTGGTTGTCAGCTTCACATCAAAAGTATAATCACCTGTCTTGGTTACGCTTTCCACCTTACCGAAGTTTGGCATCAAAGCTTTCTCCATAGCCGTATTGATATACCAGACAATATCGGAGGCGGTGATCTTATTTCCCTCACTGTCCGTAATCGTATCCCAGATTTCAACGCTGTATGTATATCCGCCGTCCTTTGTCTCCCAGGATTTGGCGGCCCATGGTTCCATCTGTCCGCTTGCAGGCGAAAGGATTGCAAGGGATTCAAACAAGTTCAGAAGATAGGGGGCATTGCGTCCTGTATTGGACCGGAAACAGGTAAGGGAATCGATGGATGTATTATATCCAATATTCAATGTCTTTTCCCCAAGTGTACTGCTGGCGGCAACAGGCTCCGTCTCAGGTGCTGCGGCGGAAGTTTGTCCTCCTGCAGCAGCTTCCGCACCAGATGATGCCGCTGTCGTGCCGCTGTTATTGCCGGCTGTGGTTTTAGAACCGCCGCACCCAGCCACAGAAACAGCCATAAGGGATGCTGCTAACGCAAAAGATGCCAGCCTGCTGATACTTTTCTTCATATAAATTTCCTCCTTTTGCCAATTGCCCCGTCCTGCTCCTTCTCCAAATTTCAGCAGAAACATTGCTCGGATGCGTTCAGCTTCATTTATTTATTAATTTATTTAATTAAATAATAGCATACGATCTTTTTGCTTACAATGTCAATTTTTACAAATTTTATCCAATATTTTTAGTGATTTTAACTAATATTTTGCTATTTTTTGCCTCTGTTTTTGTAACTCAATAACTGACTTTCAACTCTTCCGGATATTTTTTCCGCAGCTCGTCTGCACACTCCTGCCGACCGGTTTCCTCCAGACGCACACAGTAATCGGCCAGATAGCCCCGGCAATGGAACGGGCCGCCTTCAGCGATCACATTCCACATGGGGTCATCATGGTAATTATAGATATTGCTGAGCATATTGCTGGCTACCCACCGCTCCAGATACCAGGCCCCTTTCCAACAGAGTTCCGGCATCAGACCGGCCAGATTACGGGTTTCATGAGGATCTTCTTTTACATTGAACAGCTCTTCTGCTTCCGTCAGATGGTAGCCGTCATGATAAGTCCGTATATAAATATAATCGTCAAAACGGACGCTCCTCTGGCAAACATGGGCGCATTGGCTCATGATCAGATGGCTGCGCCCCCCGTCTTTTCCGGTACGGATGCAGTCTGCAAAACTTTCTCCGTCATACTTTACCGGGTTCGGCTTTCCAACTACCCTGTTGCAGGTAAAGGGCGGGATATCTCCGATCATATCCATAAGGGTCGGAAGCAGATCCAGATTATAATGGAACCCATGGGATTCCACATTCCCCGGGCAGCCCGGCCATTTGATGATGAGCGGAATATGTGTTGTTATATAATCCGCCTCTCCGTGTTCACAGTAGCTCCCCATCTCGCCTAAATTCTCTCCATGGTCGGAACTGATGATGATAACGGTATCATCATAAATTCCCTGTTCCTTTAATTTATCAAACAGCATGCCCACATGTTTGTCCGCATACCAGATTCCGGTATCATATTCATCGATCATTTGGCGGAAATCATCCAGATTTTCCACCTTTCTGAGCTGCCTGGGCTCCGCCGGGTTGGGAGTGCTGTCATATCCGGCCACTTCACAGGCGCTGTGCCCTCCCGGTTTCCGGCTTCTATGGTATTTTAAAATATCATCCGTCATCCATGGGTCAGGAAGAGGATCATGTTCAAACGGCTTCCCGTAATCCATTGGAGTACGGTATGGAATATGTGGATCCCAAACATGGACATGCAGAAACCAGTTCTTTGTATCCTTCTTTCTGTCCAGCCAGTCAAGAGCCACCGGAAGCACTTCATGAGCCGGTTCCAGCCCTCGTTTGCCGATATTATAAGTTTCATCGAAGCCGCCGTTAAACCACCACGCTCCATGGCGGTCCGGAAAACTGGAAATGCTGGCGGTCTTCATACCGGCTCTGCGCATCACCGCCGGCAGATTATAGCGGCCGTTAAAATCTGCCATTCCCCTTTCATGGCCTTCCCAGCGCATTTCCGCATTATAACCGCCGTGTCCCACGCAACCGGTATGTATGCCAAAACGGCCGGTCATCAGCGCCGCCCGGCTCGGCAGACAAGGGGCGTCAGAACAGTAATAATCGGTAAAACGTACCGCTTCCTCAGCCACTTTATCAATGTTAGGGCTTGTATTTCTGGAATATCCATAGCACCCCAGATGGTCCACTCTCAATGTGTCGATATCTACATAGAGTATTCTCATAAAAACCTCCTCTGAATGAGCCTTCACTTTAATTAAATAATTTAATTAATTATCTATCTATGAGAATAACACATTAGAAACCGATTTGCAATTGACTAAAATATACAAGCTTTGAAATCTTTTTTTGTATACTTTTACTATACAGTTACGGATTTATCAGCCTTGTCCAATAATATCTATCATAAAAGGCGGATAAACGCAGGTCTCTCTCCGACCCTGCGCTCATCCGCCCTGCTATTCTCTTATTCCTGAACCCTTACCGGATTCCCCATTCTATTGATCAGCACAATCGCCCCAATCACCAGCACAACGCCTGCGCCGCCCTGCAGCGTAAGCCTCTCCCCATAGAGAAACACGCCCACAAAAGTGGCCACAACCGGCTCAATGGATGAAATCACAGACGCCATCCCCGTCTCCATATGGGAAAGTCCCACCGTATATAATATGTATGGGGCTACTGTTGTCACAAAAATCCAAAACAGAGCCGTCCCCATCACTCCGGCATCTCCGGCAAAACATTCTCCGATCCCTGTCAGGCTGACAAACGGCAGAACACCGGCACTGGCCATTCCAAATGTCCATAATGTGATCGTAAGGGAAGAATATCCCTTCATAATCGCATATCTTCCGAAAATGCTGTAGAGTGCATAACCCAGCCCGGCCCCTAAACCGGTCAGAATACCGGCTGCCGTCAGCCCAAAAGCCGCCCCCGGCCCACCGGTTACCATCACACAGCCCATAAATGTAAGCGCCAGGGCAGCCATCTTTTTCAGAGTAAAACGTTCTTTAAACAACGCTGCTGACAGCACCATGACAATCGAAGGGGCCGTATACAGCAAAATAGCCGCTGTGGAAAGCGAGGTCAAAGAAATCGTCCTGAAATAACAGTAATTAAAAAATACAATGCTGCAGATCCCCGTACCAAGAAAACACCAGAGATCTTTTAAATGAATCCGAAAAGCCCTGCGGTCTATAAAAACCAGCCCAACAGCCATACAGAAAAATGTGACAAATGCCCGGACCGCCACCACTTCCATGGATTCAAGTCCGGTCCGGTTTAAATTTCTCACCAAAATCCCCATACAGCCCCAAAGGCTTCCGGCCGCTAAAATAAACAAAGGAGCCGCCTTTTTCATGAAATCCTCCATTCTGCCATCACCCCAGC
>JAGZXV010000245.1 GCA_018378255.1 Clostridiaceae bacterium
TGTGCCCGGTCAACTCCCTGACTGAAAAAGAAGAATACCAGCAGGTCAAAGCCGCTGTGAATGACCCGGAATCCATCGTCATCTTCAGCACTTCCCCCTCTGTCCGGGTCGGACTTGGAGAAGCCTTCGGCATGCCGAACGGAAGTTTTGTGGAAGGAAAGATGATCTCCGCTCTGCGGGCGCTGGGAGGCGACTACATACTGGACACGAATTTCGCCGCCGACCTGACCATAATGGAAGAAGCCTCTGAACTGGTATCACGGGTTCAGGGCAAATCTGCTCCCCTTCCTCAATTCACCAGCTGCTGCCCAGCCTGGGTTAAATTCGTAGAAACCTTTTATCCCGACCTGCGAAGCCATATCTCTACCGTAAAAAGCCCCATAGGAATGCAGGGCCCCAGCATCAAAACATATTTTGCCAAACAGATGGGCATTGATCCGAAAAAGATCGTCAACGTAGCCCTCACCCCCTGCACCGCTAAAAAATTTGAGATACGCCGTGAAGAAATGAATGCCGCCGGAAGATATCACGGTATAGAAGATATGCGCGACATGGATTACGTAATCACCACAAGAGAACTTGCCAAATGGATGAAAGAAGAAAACATCCAATTAAAAGGCCTTCCCGAAGGAACCTACGATTCCCTCATGGGCACCGCATCCGGCTCAGGCGTAATCTTCGGCAACACTGGCGGCGTCATGGAAGCCGCAGCCAGAACTGCCTACTATCTGATCACCGGCGAAAATCCGCCCAAAGATTACTACTCCCTCGTTCCCCTGCGCGGAGTGGACGGCATAAAAGAAGCCTCTGTAACCATAAACGGCATTTCCCTTAAAATCGCCGTAATTCATGAAATCAAAAACGCCGTTCCTGTTCTCGAACAATTGAGAAACGGCAGCAGCCCTTATGATTTCATCGAAGTGATGACCTGCCGCGGCGGCTGCATCGGAGGCGGCGGCCAGCCCAAAACCGAAGTCCCCCTGACCGACATGGTCCGCTTCGCCAGAATAGCCTCCCTCTACAACCGGGACAGTTCCATGCCCCTCCGCCTAAGCCACGAAAACCCTGATATATTAAAAATTTACAATGACTTTTATGAAACCCCTTTGAGCTCCAAAGCCGAAACCCTCCTCCACACCCACTACATAGACCGCAGCTCCGACTTAAACTCACTTTAAATCCAAACAAAAAGGCAGATAAACACTGAATTCCGAATCAGTGTTTATCTGCCTTTTTTGCATCTGTTTGTTCAGAGTGTGTCTGCATCCCTGCCGGGTCTACCCGCCCTTTGGACGGACGATTGCAGAATAACTATTTTTTACACTCCTGAATACGCAGAGAAGCCTCCATCAACCGGTATCACAACCCCATTGACAAATCCAGCTGCCTGATTATTGAGCAGATACAATAAAGTCCCGTTCAATTCTTCAGCCTCGCCAAATCTGCCCATAGGAGTTGCCGCCAGGATCTTAGCGGTTCTCGCCGTAGCGCTTCCGTCTTCATTGAACAGCAGCTTTTCATTCTGCTTTGTAACGAAAAATCCGGGTGCGATTGCATTTACGCGGATATCGGTTTTGGAAAAATGAACTGCCAGCCACTGGGTAAAGTTGCTGATCGCAGCCTTTGCCCCGCTGTATGCAGGAATCTTTGTGAGCGGTGTAAATGCATTCATGGATGAGATGTTAACGATATTGCAGCCTTTCCTCTCCACCATGTCCTTTGCAAATATCTGGGTCGGCAGCAGGGTTCCGATGAAGTTTAAGTTAAAGACAAACTCCACTCCGCCCTGATCCAGATCAAAGAAGGAAACCGTATCCGCTTCTATATCACCAATTTCAAAATATTCTTTCGTCGTCTGGGCTTTCGCATTGTTTCCGCCTGCTCCGTTGATTAAAATATCACATGGGCCAAGGTCCACCAAAACTTTGGCATGAGTTTCCTCCAGACTGTTTCTGTCCAGAACATTGGTTTTATATGCTCTTGCAGTGCCGCCTGCCGACTGAATGTCATCCGCTACCTGTTTAGCAGCCTCTTCGTTCAAATCCAGCACAGCCACCTTCGCACCTGCTTCTGCAAGAGTTTTCGCGAACATACCGCAAAGAACTCCGCCTGCGCCTGTTACAACCGCCACTTTACCCGTTAAATCTGTTCCAAATGATAATCCCATGATATATACCCGCTTTCCTTTTATTTTCTACCGCTTCTGCGGCACCGCTAAACCTTATTGGCAATTTCCACTATTAAAATGCTTCCGGCCAGACAGACCTCAGCTCATCTTTTCAATCGCTTCCCATAAACCATTGATATAGGTTGCTCCAAGGGCCCTGTCATAGAGGCCATATCCGGCGCGTCCCGTCTCTCCCCAGATCATCCGTCCGTGATCCGGTCTCACATAGCCGGTAAAGCCATTGTCATGAAGCGCTTTTAAAATAGCAAACATATCCAGAGAACCGCAGCTGGAAAGGTGCGCCCTCTCTTCAAAGCCGTTTTCCAGCACAGCTACATTTCTCACATGTGCAAAATGGATTCTGCCCATAGCCGCGTACTTTCCGGCCATTCTCACAACATCGTTCTTTCCAGAACATCCCAGGGAACCGGTGCAGAGTGTGATTCCGTTGTGGGGATCGTCCACCAGTTTCAGGAATTTATCCAGATTCTCTTCACAGGTGATGATTCTTGGAAGTCCGAAAATGCTCCAGCATGGATCATCCTCGTGAATTGCCATATTCACATCGCATTCGGCAGCTACAGGGATAATTGCTTCCAGGAAATATTTCAGGTTGTTCCAAAGATCCTCTTCGCTCATCGCGTTGTATTCTGCCACAACCGCCTTCAAACCGTCCCTTGTGTAGCTGGAATCCCAGCCAGGAAGGGTTAAATCGCTTTCACTTTCCAGCGGATTCACCTGATCCACCTGCTCCTGATAATAGACAAGAGATGTGGAACCGTCGTCCAGAACGTGATCTAACTGGGTTCTCGTCCAGTCGAATACCGGCATGAAATTGTAACAGATGCATTTAATTCCCGCTTCTGCCACGCGGCGGATGTTTTCACAGTAGTTGGCAATGTATTTATCCCTGCTTGGTTTGCCCAGCTTGATATCCTCGTGCACCGGTATGCTTTCGATCACGTCAAAAGCAAGCCCTGCGTCCTCCACCATTTTCTTCAGTTTGGCAATGCTCTCTCTGCTCCAGACCTCACCTACAGGCACATCGTAAACTGCCGTTACAATTGAATTCATACCCGGTATCTGTCTGATATTCTCCAGAGTCACCTTATCGTCTTCACCATACCATCTGAATGATAATTTCATCTTTTCCTCCATTCCGCCGCCTAACGGCTCTGCTCAAATTCATCCTACTCTCATTTGAGCATTTTCACGTTTTCTTGTTTCTGGTCTCATTATAACAAAACTGCCTCCAAATACCATTGATATAATTGCCGTTCACATTGCAAAAGTTGCTGTAATGCACTATAATAAATACAATCATTCATGTCAGAAAGGAACCCTGATGAAAAAAGATCTCTCCACCGGATTTGATACCAGGCAGTATATGATGCCCGGGGACTATGAAATTTTTTATTATAATGATGCCAGGATCAACCGGATCTCGGCCCATTCCCACAGCCACTATGAATTCTATTTTTTTATGGAAGGCGACATGGATTATGAAGTGAACGGGATCACCTATTCCCTGCAATATGGGGATTATATGCTGATTCCGCCTAAAATCCTTCATCAGCCCCATTTTCACAGCGACGATATCCCTTACCGGCGTTTTGTTTTCTGGATGAATCCGTCCTATTTTGACAAGCTCTGCCAGATTGGACAGGATTTTGCCTATGGTTATGATTATGCCCTGAAAAACCAGCATTATCACTTCCGGCCGGATTTTATTACGGCACAGGAAATCCAGGGCCGTCTTTTGGATTTGATCGAAGAATGCAATGGAAACCGGCCATTTAAAGAGATGCAGACCCAGCTGATGAGCGCTTCCTTTCTGCTCTATATCAACCGTTTAAGCTATGATCTTCTCCACCAGGTTCCGCCGTCTTATGAAAATGTGCTCTACTTAAACCTGTGTGATTATATCAATAACCACTTGGATGAAGACCTTTCTTTAGAACAGCTTGCTTCCTTTTTTTATGTGAGCAAATACCATATTTCCCATATTTTTAAAGACAATATGGGCATCTCCCTTCACCAGTACATCACGAAAAAACGGCTTCAGGCAAGCAAAAACGGAATTCTCTCAGGAATTCCGTTTGGACAGGTTTACCAGCAATATGGCTTTAACGATTACACCAGTTTCTACCGGGCGTTTAAAAAGGAGTTCGGCTCCTCCCCAAAAGAGTTTAAAGAACAGCATAAAATGCCGGAGGACTACGTCATGTAGCCCTCCGGCGCCGCTCTTTCAGGCAAATACAACCTGAACCAATATCATATAGATCACCGTGCCTGCTCCGATGCTGAGAAGGGAATTGCCCTTCCACCGATGGAGGACAACGATCAGCAGCACAGCGATCAGCTCCGGCAGGGAATGGGGATAAGTTTGAAAGGAAATTCCCTTAAGACAGTAGACCACCAAAAGTCCGATTGTGGCATAAGGCAGGGTCTTTCCAAGAAATTCCACGTACTTAGGCGTCTTTTTTCCTGCGGGAAACAGGAGAAAAGGAAGAAAACGGGTGATTACCGTACCGGCTGCGAGAGCTGCGATGATTACAATTCCCAGCGTCATATCATTCATTTTCAGTCTTTCCTCCCTTCTTATATTTCATGGTCAGGATCACCAAGATCAAAACCATAGACGGTATGATAAAGGCGTCCGGCCCCCATATCCTAAGACAGACCACAGAGGCCAGCACACCGATTACTGCAGAAACATGGCCTTCCCTGGCCTTCCACTGATCCACAAAAATCACAATGAACAGAGCCGTCAGAGCAAAATCAAGCCCCGTCGTATCGAATGTTATCAGATTGCCCAGCAGCGCCCCGATCAGGGTTCCCGCCACCCAATAACACTGATCCAAAAGGGAAGCCCACAGATAAACCCAGTCTTTATCCAGCGTACCCGGCACCCGTTCGTTGCACAGAACGGAAAATGTTTCATCTGTCAGGGCAAAGATCAGATAGGGCTTGAATTTTTTAACATCCCTGTATTTATCCAGCATGGATATCCCATAGAATAAATGCCTGGCATTGATCATCAGGGCCATCAAAAAAGCGGTTAAAGGGCTGACGGCCGCCACCAGCAGCGTAATTCCCACATACTGCAGGCTTCCTGCGTAAACAAAGATGCTCATCGCCAGCGCCCACCAGATTCCATATCCATTTACATTCATTAAAATTCCATATGCCGCTCCCAAAAACAGATAGCCCACCATGACCGGTACAGTCCTCGGAAACGCATATTTTAAAGCTGCTGTCCTTTTATTTTCCATAATATCCTCCATGCCGGAGCATTTTGCTGTGCAGACAAGCTCCCGGAGGTATCTAAACTTCCATCCCTGCCGGCTGAGGTCCTAATTTGCGGCTCCGGCACAAATATTAGGTGTCTGCCCCTTTTTTCTTGCGTAATTCTGCCAATTTTCGTATACTAGATTGTGTTTATAAGCTATCTTTTGTCAGCTAAGCGTCATACTCTAAAAAGGCCATTAGAAATTATTTTACAGAGAATCCGATTCTTTGTCAATCAGATAAGAAATGAGGTGATCAAATGAACGATCAATCCTGCGAATTATGCCCCAGAAAATGCAAAGCGGACCGGACCAAAACCACAGGTTACTGCAAAAGCGGTTCCGAAGTCAAGGTCGCCAGAGCGGCTTTACATATGTGGGAAGAGCCGTGTATCAGCGGCATGAACGGCAGTGGAACCATCTTCTTTTCAGGCTGCACGCTGGGCTGCTGCTTTTGTCAGAACTACCGCATCAGCCAGGAAGGGTTTGGTAAAGAAATCACAGTTAATCAGCTTTCGGACATATTTCTGCGTCTGCAGGATCAGGGGGCTCACAATATCAATCTGGTAACAGCCTCCCATTTCCTTCCCTCCGTCATCAGAGCCCTTGACCTGGTAAAGCACCGGCTAACTATTCCTGTTGTCTATAACACCAGCGGATATGAACGGACTGAGGCCATCGATCTGTTAGACGGTTATGTGGATATCTGGCTTCCGGATTTTAAATACTACAGCAGCGATCTGGCTAAACGCTACTCCAACGCTGCGGATTATTTTGAAACGGCATCCCAGGCCATCGCCTATATGATTAAAAAAACCGGTTCACCTGTTTTTGACTGCCGTGACCCCCAAACGCCTCTCATGAAAAAGGGCGTCATCATACGCCATATGGTCCTTCCCGGATGCAGATCCGATTCGTTTGCCATCCTGCGCTGGATTGCCGGACATCTGCCCAGGGGACAGTATTATATCAGTCTTCTGAGCCAGTACACGCCTTTCTATCACAGCGCAGATCATCCTGAAATCAACCGGCGGATCACTTCCTATGAATATCAAAAAGTGGTGGATCTGGCTCTTGAACTGGGGCTCGACCAGGGTTTTATGCAGGAAAAAAGCAGTGCGCAAGAAGAATACACACCGCCTTTTGATCTGGAAGGAATCCAGTAATCACATCAAAACGGGGCCGGGATCTGATACGGATATCATCGCCCGGCCCCGGCACACATTTTCATCACTTTCTCACAGCGCCTGATCTTACCGCCGCTTCCCCTATTCTCTTAGCAACGTGAGGGGCTACCCTCGGGTCTAAAGCTGCCGGAATGATATATTCCGCACAGAGTTTTTCCGGTTCAACCAGCTCGGCAATTGCATAGGCTGCCGCAACCTTCATCTCATAGTTAATATCTCTGGCTCCCGCATCCAGCGCTCCGCGGAAAATTCCCGGGAATGCCAGCACATTGTTGATCTGGTTGGGGAAATCGGAACGCCCTGTTCCCATTACCTTTACGCCTGCTGCAACCGCTTCCTCGTACATGATCTCAGGAGTTGGGTTTGCCATGGCAAATACCACCGGATCCTGGTTCATAACCTTAACCATCTCCGGTTTCAGCGCGCCTGCCACGGAAACTCCGATGAACACATCCGCTCCAACCAGTGCATCGGCCAGGGTTCCCCTTTTATCCTCCAGATTGGTGATCTCGCAGAGCATCTTCTTATGGTCTTTGATTCCAACTTCACGTTCTTTATATAAAATCCCGTTCTCATCACAGGCGATGATATGTTTCACCCCTGCTGCAAGAAGCATCTTAATGATAGCGGTTCCCGCAGACCCCGGACCATTTAAAACCACATGAATCTCTTCCATCTTCTTGTCCACAACTTTTAAGGCATTGATTAAAGCTGCCGGAATGATATATTCCGCACAGAGTTTTTCCGGTTCAACCAGCTCGGCAA
>JAGZXV010000246.1 GCA_018378255.1 Clostridiaceae bacterium
ATGGAATATACTGTCTGTCAGCGCCATCTGTTGAATGTTATTTGCAACAAAAGCCATAAATATCACCTCGCATCTTGATAAAGTTATTATATCAAAACAAACGTAAAACTTAAATATCGTGTTAAATTTTCAAGGTACAAATTTATATCAAAGGTCTTTGACCTTTTGACACCCGAATCCTATGAAATAAAAAATTACAGCGGCAGTCAAAATAACCGCCGCTGTAACTCTTTTACTGAGTAATATGATCGAAGTCTATCTGGTCAGTGTCTTTTCTTTCAGTTTATCCAGTTCATCAAATATCACATCGTTGAGAACTTTGATATAAGTTCCCTTCATACCAGAGGAACGGGATTCAATTACGCCTGCGCTCTCAAATTTACGGAGGGCATTGACAATAACGGAACGGGTAATGCCAACCCGGTCAGCAATCTTGCTGGCAACCAATATGCCTTCATTGCCGTCCAGTTCTTCGAATATATGAGTGATCGCTTCCAGCTCAGAAAATGACAATGTGCTGATTGCAGATTTAACAATCTGTATCTTCCGGCTCTCTTCTGCATTCTCTTCATTGACAGAGCGCATCATCTCAAGGCCTACAACCGTCGTGCCGTATTCGCTGAGTATAATGTCATCTATATCATATTGAGCGTCCGCTTTATAGATAAATAAGGTGCCGAGACGTTCTCCTGCTATATCGATCGGCGTTATGATCGCCTGATACTTTTTAACGTTTTCTTCTGCAAATCCCAGCGTTGCGAGATTTACATTCTCTTTTGTTGAAAGAATGCTCAGAAGCCTTTCGTTCAACATGCGGTCAACATATCCGCCAACCTGGTCTTCAATCAATTCCTCGATCTCATCAACTCCAGGACAGATACTCACTCCCAGCACTTTTCCCTTCTTGCTGATCACCAAAATATTAGACTGTAAGATCTCTGTCAATACCTGGCAGATATCATTGAAGACCACCTTGTGTGAATTATTGTTATGCAATAGCTTATTGATTTTTCTGGTTTTATCCAACAATTGAACGCTCACCTTCGAATACCTCCTTGTTTAATTTTAATACAGCCGAAAAAATACCCTTTAATGGATAAATTGTAACACGATTTTTGACTAATAACAAGAGTTTTTCGAAGTTTTATGAATTTTTTAATAATTTTTTTTATTTTGTATTCATATTCACGCTATATCCGCACTGTTCATTGGAACAAAGCAGTTTATTTCCTTTTTCTACCATATATTCTCCGCATTCCGGACACTTTACAGTAGAAGGTTTTTGCCATGACATAAAATCACATTCAGGATTATTCTCACAGCCAAAATACTTTCTTCCCTTTTTCGTCTTCTTAATTACCACTTCTTTTCCACACTTGGGACAAGGAATTCCTGTCTTTTCAAAGTATGGCTTTGTATTTTTACAGTCCGGGAATCCGGGACATGCCAGGAACTTTCCGTGTGGGCCGTATTTGATAACCATGTTGCGTCCGCAGAGTTCACAGATTTCATCAGACACTTCATCTGCTATTGTCACTGATTCCAGTTCCGCAGCTGCCTTTTTAACCGCCTCATCCAAATCGGGATAGAAATTGCGCACAACGGTTTTCCAGTTTGCAGATCCGTCTCCCACTTTATCCAGCAGGTATTCCAGATTTGCCGTAAACTGCAGGTCCACAATGCTTGGAAAATTTTCTTTCATGATTCGGTTAACCACTTCGCCCAATTCTGTTACATATAGATTTTTATTCTCTTTTGCAACATAACGCCTTGCAATAATTGTGGTAATTGTAGGAGCATAGGTACTGGGTCTGCCGATTCCCTGCTCTTCCAGCGCCTTTACAAGAGAGGCTTCTGTGTAATGGGACGGCGGCTGGGTGAAGTGCTGGCTTTGTTTTAATTCCTCCAGTTTAAGGACCGTACCCTTTTCCAGTTTTCCAAGAATCAGGTTATTATCCTCCTTATCCTCATCCTGGACGTAAACGGACATAAAACCGTCAAATACAATCTTGGAAGCAGCCAGTGTAAAGTAATAATCGCCCGCTCCAATCCTTACGGATGTGGTTTCATATACGGCCGGCTTCATTCTGCTGGCTGTAAAACGTTTCCAGATCAACTGATAGAGACGGAACAGATCCCTTTGAAGGGATTCTTTTACGATAACTGGAGTCAGCGCAATATCGGTTGGACGGATTGCCTCATGGGCATCCTGAATCTTGCCGTTTTGCTTAGCTTCCTGTTCATTCATTTCAACATACTGGCTGCCGTATGTTTCATCAATATATTTTCTTGCAGCAATATCCGCCTCTTCCGCAATTCTGGTGGAATCAGTACGAAGGTATGTGATGAGACCAACCGTTCCTTTACCTGCGATATCCACACCTTCATATAACTGCTGTGCTAAACGCATGGTCTTCTGGGTGGAAAAATTCAAGACCTTAGAAGCTTCCTGCTGAAGGGTACTGGTGGTAAATGGAATCGGAGATTTTTTCATCCGTTCTCCTTTTTTTACCTCTTCTACAACATAGCTGGCACTTTCAAGCCCTTTCAGGATCTTTTGCAGTTCTTCCTTGTTGTGGATTGTAATTTTGCCGCCCTTATCACCGTAGAATTTAGCATTTAATGCCTTTTTATTGCCCTCCGGCTTTAAATCCGCTTCCAGATTCCAGTATTCTTCCGGAATGAATGCATCAATCTCTTCTTCCCTGTCACAGATCATGCGGAGGGCCACAGACTGTACGCGGCCTGCGCTCAATCCGCGCTTCACTTTTGCCCACAGAAGAGGACTGATGCTGTAACCCACCATACGGTCCAGAATACGCCTTGTCTGCTGTGCATCCACCAAATCCATGTCAATCTCCCGCGGAGACTTTAACGAGGTTTTTACGGCGTTTTTAGTGATTTCATTAAAACTGATGCGGTAGACTTTTTTGTCCTTCGCTTCATCCAGTTTAAGTGCTTTGACTAAATGCCAGGAAATCGCCTCCCCTTCCCGGTCAGGGTCAGTTGCGAGATAAACAGTATCCGCCTTTTTTACTTCTTTGCGGAGTTTTGCAAGAATATCCCCTTTTCCGCGAATGGTAATATATTTGGGTTCATAATCATTCTCCACATCTATTCCCAACTGGCTTTTGGGTAAATCCCGGACATGTCCGTTAGATGCATCCACTTCATAATTGGTACCCAAAAACTTTTTAATTGTTTTTACCTTTGCCGGTGATTCCACAATCACTAAACATTTGGCCATTGCTGACACTCCTTATCTCTTCTCTATATCTTTTTTACATAATAATTGCAGGTGGTCTGCAGTATATAACCGCCCAATTCCAAGCCCATCAGAATGCTCATACATTCGCTTGGCGCCAACCCGCACTCTTTTACAATCTGTTCTAAAAATTTCGGTTGTAAATCCAAGCAACTATACACCATTTTTTCTTTCTTTGCAAGTCCATTTATATTTTTTTCATGAAGTCTTAATATTTTTTCTTGCTTCAAGCCAAAATATTCTATCAAATCAGACGGACTTGTCACCACGTTCGCACCGTTTTTTATCAATTGGTTACAGCCGGTGCTTAAAGCGTCTGTCGCCCTTCCCGGAAGGGCAAAGACCTCCTTCCCCTGTTCCAAAGCGTAATCCACGGTGATCAGGGAACCGCTCTTTTCTTTTGCTTCAATGACCAGTACCGCATCCGCCAGACCGCTGATGATCCTGTTTCTCTGTGGAAAATTCTTAGGCTTTGGCTGTTCCCCCATCGGCAGTTCAGATATGATTCCGCCATTTTTCAATATCGCTTCATAAAGGCTATAATTTTCCTTAGGGTAACAGATATTAATTCCACATCCTAAAACTCCATACGTATCCTTTCCTTCTTTAACAGCGCCCCATTGCCCAGCTCCATCGATACCGCGTGCCAGGCCGCTGATGATCTGGATGCCGTGTCTGCTCAGGGCTTTTCCAAAATATTCTGCCGCCTGCTTTCCATAGCTGGTACAATTTCTCGCTCCTATGATTGCCACAGATGGGCGCGCCGGTTCAGGCACTCTGCCCTTTACATAGATTCCCACAGGTCTTCCATAAATATGTGTCAAACGTTCCGGATATTCCTTATCCCATGGAGTAAAAAAACGGATTCCCATTCTCCCCAAACAGTGATATTCATTCCTGTAGTAATTATACTTTTCTTTCATCACCGAAAAGCATTCTGCTCCCCTTTCGGTAAGAAATTTGCCTGTAACTAAACTTTTTTCTTCTATATTATATATGTCTTTAAAACTTCCATAATAATCAAAAAGCCGTTGTATTGTCACTGCGCCTAAAAGCGGGTTCTGACATAACCAGTAAAGATACTCCTTCTCAGCTTCATCCATTTCCAATGCCTCCCCAATATTTTTCATCCAACGACCGGTATGCGACCGCTTCACACAGATGTTCACGGCTGATATTCTCATCTCCGGCCAAATCTGCAATCGTTCTGGCCACTTTTAATATCTTATTATATCCTCTGACGCTTAATTTCATGGTTTCAAAAATCTGTTTGACAAATGTATCGTCCTCTGTTGACAGAGCACAGTACCTGCTGATCTGCTGGCCGGTCATCCGGCTGTTAAAAAGATACTGGCTGCCTTTAAACCGCTCCTGTTGTATCCTCTGAGCCTGTATCACCCTCTTTTTTATTGTTTCCGAACTTTCTTCTTTCTTATTGGTCTTTAAATCCTCATAGCTCACAGGGGCGCTTTCCACACAGATATCGATCCGGTCCAGAAGCGGTTTTGATATTTTTCCAAGATATTGCCGTACCTGCCATTCACTGCAGTTACAGCGGGTCCGGTCCGGAAAAAAACCGCATTGGCAAGGGTTCATGGCGGTGGCCAATAAAAAATCCGCTGGAAATACATAAGAGCCATGAAGGCGGCTGATCGTAATTTGATGTTCCTCCAATGGCTGACGCAAAACCTCAATTGTGCTGCGCCTGAACTCCGGGAATTCATCGAGAAAAAGAACTCCGCCGGAGGCCAGGGATAATTCCCCGGGTCTTGGATACTTCCCTCCTCCGGTCAGAGCCTGCTGGCTGATCGTATGGTGCGGTGTGCGAAAAGGACGCTCTGATAAAAGGGGAATGTCCCGCGGAAGAAGTCCGCAGATACTGTATACTTTAGAAATTTCAAGACGTTCCTGATCTGTGAGATCAGGCATAATGGTTGGAATCCTCTGGGCGATCATGGTTTTTCCGGTTCCCGCCATGCCAATATAGAGAATGTTATGTCTGCCTGCCACCGCTACTTCCGTCGCCCGTTTAAATAAAAGCTGTCCATGTACATCAGAAAAATCCGCCCGCTCCCCTGGCCTGTGAGGCTGCGGTTTGATTTTCTTCAAACGGCGTTTCTTTTTCAGCTTTTCCGGATTGTTCAGCAGTTCTGTCAATTCCAGAATATGAGACAATCCTATAACATCAATCCCCTGGATCACACTGCCTTCCAGCACATTGTCCTCCGGCAGAAAGCATCGGACAAAACCAGCTTCCTTTGCTGCCGATACAATTGATAATATACCTCTTACAGCTTTAATCTCCCCGTCAAGCCCTAGCTCTCCAATCAAAACCGAATGCTTGATACTTTCCGGTTCAATCATCCCATAAGAAGCTAAAACAGCTACCGCTATGGGAAGATCATAAGCAGTTCCCTCTTTTCTAATATCTGCAGGAGACAGATTAACGGTAATCTTTTTGGCCTGGAGCCGGAAACCGGAATTTCTCAATGCCGTTCTGACACGGTCCTGGGCCTCTTTTACTTCCGACGCCAGATAGCCAACCATGGAAAAACCAGGAAGCCCATCGCTGACATCGGCCTCAATTGACACAATATAACCGTCAAGACCTGATATCCCCCCGCTAAATGCTTTACTAAACAAACATACTTCCTCCAATCTTCAATTTATCATAACTTCTACATCGGAAAATATGTACAGACCTGTACACGAAACTTTGAATATATCAGAATAATTAAACTATAATGGATTTATCTTTAAAAAGCAAGCAAATTTTTATAAAACATATGAACTGCTAACATACGGCTGAAACTATTTTTGAACAAGCCTTTCTGCAATGACGGCTGCCTCGCCGGCTGCCGTCATACGCTTTCCGGCGCAGCCGCCGCGTACAAAGTTTATAAAGAGCCCGCTCAGCAGCGTGGATTCAGGACTGATGCTCCGCAAAAAAAGACATAAAAACTGCGGAAATAAATATTTAAGTACACTCAGCCTTTACCCTGAAATTCAGTCATATACGGCCGGTATCTCAGGGCCAGGTTACTTCTCTGGCATTTCGGATTTTCTCTCTCTTTAATGGATATGCTCTCATGAAATATCTTCCACAAATCCTGGTAGATGGCTTCGTCTGTCTGCTGCTGTAAACGGCTCTCCCAAAGCGCCCCGTCCGTATGAACAATCATCCAGCCGCAGTTCTTTTTGTGAACAGCCGCTTTCTGCCGGAGTTCATCATATAAAATCCAGTTTTCGCCGGAAAGACGGTCTGCAAAATGGGGGGCCGTAAGCAATACCGCATCATTCTTAGGGCCGATCTTTGCGAACAGAATGCCATCTTCCATCTGTGAAAAACGCACAAACCCAGTCAACAGATGAGCTTCATGCGCCACATGGCGGCTTATCGTAAATACGTCATAAACCTCCGGCAAAGCCAGCATATCCGTAACCTGTCTGCCATATCGGAACGCCTGTTTTAAAAAGCGGAACATCTTTTCCGCCTTCTCAGGATCAAAGCTCAATGATGTATGATAAAGCAGTTCCCATGCCTCTTCTGATACCTTGCGTTTTACGGAATCAGAAACTTTAGCCGCCTTTTCTTCGTCTGTCTCAACCTGACAGTATTCGCAGAATAACTCCAGGTTATGTTCTCCGTCCAAAACAAGCCTGACCTCGTTCTGGTCCAGCCACGCATCATAAATTCCACACAATATGTTCTCAAAAGAATCCTGACAGATATAAACAGTCTTCAAATCATATCCTCCCCGTTATACTGGCCAGACAGTCTTCCTGTGAAGGAGCTGCATTGACCTTGAAATCGTCAAACAGGGATAATTGGCGGTATGCATCCTTATGCTCAATATCCCATATTTTCCTCTTTTCGTCTCCCACGATCTGCCTTGCTATCTCGTCCTGGTCCAGATGAATGGGAAAGCATGTTTTTCCGGAACACGTTATAAAATATCCTGCCCGCTTCAGCACAACACCCAGCTTTTTTAAATCTTTAAAATCCAGAATACAGCTTCTGCGCGCAGCCAAAATCCGCCTGGCTGACTTCACACCCAGTCCGGGAACCCTGAGAAG
>JAGZXV010000247.1 GCA_018378255.1 Clostridiaceae bacterium
CGAGCATACACCCACAAGATCCTTAGTCTTGCCTGTCTGCCAATTCCAGCACTCCCGCTCAACGTATGGTAGTATATCATAGTTTGAAAAAAATGGCAAGAGTTTTCATCCTTTTTGTCATATTAAATTTGTGTGGCTGAAATGTGGTATTTATTTTCCTTAAAAGTGAGAAGGCAAATATTATTTGCAAATAATTGCCATTTCTGGTTGACAAACCAACAAAAGCATATTATAATAAATTTCGTTGGTTCGCAGAAGTGGCGGAATTGGCAGACGCGCACGGTTCAGGTCCGTGTGGTAGTAATACCTTGAGGGTTCGACTCCCTTCTTCTGCATTTATCAACATTCCTTGATAGCTCAGTCGGTAGAGCACGCGGCTGTTAACCGCGGTGTCGTAGGTTCGAGTCCTACTCAGGGAGCTTTTAAGAATCATGCTGATGCATGGTTCTTTTTTTCATAGGAAAATTCGTCCTATGAAATAAAAAAACCAACGAATTAAGGGGCCATGGACGGATCCGGATAAGAATACTCCCCTCTATAATTTGAAGCGTTATAGACCGGATATTTTACAGGTTTATAATCCTGCTCTTTGGGATTGTCTTCCTGTGTATACAGATACATCCAATGATAATCCCAAACCACCAGTTCATCCCTCTCATCTCCGGTCAAATTAATGGCCTCGCAGCACAGCGTAGGATGCCCATCGTCAGGAAAAACAAGGGCGCGTTTTCCATCTCCATTGAGCAGTCCCCCCTTTTTCACATCTGCATTCAACAGGATCAGCTCACTTTTATCCCCCTTCCAATTGACTGGAGTGATCACATTTCCATTCAGGTCATTCTCATATTCCCACAGCGGGTTTCCATGGCAGTCATATAAATATATAATTCCCTGATGGCCCCAGAAATTTGAAACCGCAAGTTCCAGTCCTTCTCTGTCCGGACAGTAATTTGCTGCGCTGATTCTCTGCGCATGGCCGATCCGGTCTCTCACCAGTATATTGCCTTCATAATCTCCAATGAAAAAACCTTCCGTACCCGATACGCATGCAAAATGTCCCTTTTGGTCTGCTCCCATAAACTTTCCGGCGATAATTTCATCCGTGTGGTCATTGAGTATCGGATAGGACCAAAGTTCTTTCCCATCGTGATCCAAAAGCGTATAACCACAAAGAATCTCGTCATGGCCGTCTCCATCTATATCAAAAGCGAACGGAAAATGCCCGGTATTCTTTCTGCTTTGGTATTTCCATAAAAGATTCAGATCAGAGTCATAGACGTAAATCCTGCAATACCGGTCTTTAATGATAATATCAGCAGGCTTTTTCTTTCCCGATATATTCGCTATGCGGATTCCATCCGGATTTAAACGGTCAAATGCATAACACTGATAGGGAACGCCAAGCAGCGTATGATCTTCTTCCTCCGACAAAGGCGTTTTCATCCTCTTTTTCACAGCTCCCGTAGCTCCGTCCAATATCTGTATTTCAAAATTCATTCCAACAATCACTTCGTCATAGCCGTCATTGTCAATATCATAGATCTGCAAAGGTAAATCGGCCGCTATTTTCCCCAGATGTTCTGCCTGATCGGAAGGCTCTCCTATCTGCCACAGGACATTTCCCTCCAAGTCCACAGCTGTCAGACAGCTGATGAAGCCATATGCATCTCTGCTCACCCGCTTTTGTGCCTGGGCAAAAATAATCTGCCATGTTTCATTTCCAAGAAGGTGTCCGAACCTGATCTGGCGGGCGGCTCCAAAACCATTTAAATTAATTTTTTTCCATAATTTCATGGCGGGATATTGGTTTTGAAGCTCTATTTCTTCTTCTTGTTTCTTCCTCTCCTCTTCTTCTGCCGCAAGATAAGCTTCTTCCTCCATCCAGACCCGTACATCAGTGAAACGGGTGGGGCAGTCCGCGGTTATCCCAATCCGCCCTCCCATTTTAATGCGTTCAAAAGAACACTCTAAAACTGTTTTTTTGTCAACGGCACAGACTGCCTGATCTCCGAAGCAGAATACTTCCAGCAGATATTCCCGGTCACAGTTGTTTGAAAACTCTGCCCTCTTTAATACCTTCACTTCTTCTTTATGGCGGTAAACAATGGAGACAGCTTCCTTTTCCAATTGAAAAACAAGGGTATTCAGACTATTTTGCATGGCAAAAGCAATTCCGGCATATCCTTTTGTGGATAACCTGCGCACAATTGCGCTCACAGAATAATTCTTCCACAATTTGCTTCCTGTCTGTAAAGTCGGGAACATCCGGTGAGGCCGGTCTTTTTCAATTCTGGTCATTTCCATGTAGTGCTTTCCGCCCGATTCTGTAATAATCCAGCTGGGCCCGCTTCCATTATACGTATAATTGCAGACCGGATCGATCCATCCTCCGCATCTTCCCTCGGGCATAATGTAATGATACTCTCCCATCGCAGAGTGGTCCGGATCATACGGAAATTCTCCGATGGGAAAATCAGAAAAATCCTCATCCAATAAAAAAACTGCCATAATTTTATAAATCTCCCTTCTTATTTTTTCTCTGGCATTCCCTGTACTGAATCGGAGTAACACCATATTGGCGTTTAAATGCCCTGCGGAAAACATGGGAACTGCTGTATCCGCATTCAGCTGCAATAAAATCAATATTCTTCTGCGTATTTTCCAGCATGGAGCAGGCCTTTGACAGTCTCAGATTCTGCAGATAGACCGAAAAATTAACTTTTAACTGTTCCTTCATGAACCCGGATAAATAACTTTCACTTAAATTGAAATGTTCTGCAAGAGTGACCATATAAAATTCGTTGTCACAATAATTTTCCCCTATGTAATCAATCAGATCCTGCTTCAATTTTTCAGACTGATTACAACGGTTATCCTTTACAATCAGGCATAAACCGGAAAAAATCTGATGAATAACCTGAAAATCGCAATCCTGGAGCTGTTCTAATCGGCTGTGGACATTGCACTGAATCTCCTTAGACATAGGGATGTAATCCAGAAGCTTATATACGGTGCCCTTCAACTCGTTTAAAAGCATCAGAAGAGATTCCCGGTTCAGGTGATCTGTTTTAAAATTGCTCTCATATATCAGATCCAGCAATTCCCTGACCTCATCCGCATTTCCGTCTCTGCAGAGGAAAATAAGCCTTAATTCATTTTCCATGGAATAGCTGTAATGGTTATGAGATACTTCCAGTTCCATGTCGGGGTCTCCTTCAACCAGCTCTCCCCGCATCACATATCTGTCCATCTTCTGTCTTGCAGCCGCATAGGACAGATCAATGCGGGCCATGGAATCCACAATTTCCCCGGTAAAACATGCGGCCTGAATATCCGCTGCACGCAAAAGGTCCTCTTTGATTTCTTTTACCGCGTCCAACAGCTTACTTCTGCACTGATTGCCGTCTTCTTCTTTAAAAGGAACCACATATGCCACGACATTATCTTCAATATCCGCTTCCACAGCCAAAGAAAGCAGTTGATTCATCATTGTCAGTCCATGTATTACGGCTTTGGCTCCGCTGAGTTCGGTTAAAATTTCTCTTGAAATGGCTCCTTTATATCCGCTTATGTAGATCAGCAGCACTGCATAATTTTTTCCCATCAAAGCAATTCCCAGCTGTTCCATGCTCAGTTCTATTTCCTGCGCATTATAAAATTTTCCCTGAAGCAGCTTTAGGACAAAATTATTCTTCAAAACAGGGTAATGCTGCTGAATCTCCTTTCGGACGTATTCATTTTCATCGATCAGCTTTATGATGGCATTTTCCAGAACCACCATATCCAGTTTCTCGTTGTTGGCCGCCTCGTCCCTGTATTCACGTATCTGACGCAGCATTTTTCTGATGGGAAAAGAGACCCACCAGGACAGGATTCCGGCAAAGCCTGCACCTGCTGCCACACAGACTGCCAGCATGATCAGAAAGATATTGCGCAGTTGTTCTGTCCGGTGAAGAATATTCTTCATCGGTTGTATGGACATGTAGATCCAGCCGTTTTTGGTGGACCGCTCATAGGATACCAGCATTTCTTCATTATCGATTATCTTGGTATAATATCCTTTTAACCCTTCTTCCGGAAGGGAAGCAATCACCTCCATATGATTTTTATTCGTTTTGGATGTAATAATTTCTTTTTCCGGAGTTAAGATGTAATATTCGTCCCCCATTTCAACATCAAATTGTGACAGGGAGGTTTTCACTGTTTTCTGGCTCAGCAGAACATGAATCGAAGCCTCCGGATCTTCATGGGAACCAAAGGGCAGGGACAATGAAAAATCCATAACCGGACAAATAACACCTCGTTTTTCAATCTGATAGGAGCTGCCATAACTGATATAATTTTCTTTTGAAGTGACTCTTTTTATCCACTGATCATAGGTAAGCGATGATGGCTCTTCAATATAGGACCGGTAATAATCATGGCTTGTATATCTTCCATCCGATGTGATGATGTAATCATGTTCTTTAAACCAAATGTAATACTCCTCCACAATGCCGTCGGCAAATGAAATATAGGAGAAATCTTTCCATATGCTGGTGATGAGACCGATCTTTTCCGGCAGGGAAGGATTCTTCAAATTCATAAACTGCAGAATATTATTATTATTGGCAATTCTCGAAATCAGCAATTCCATCTCCCTTATCTGCCCTTCTGTGGTAATACGGGCCTGTTCCAGAATCTGGGAATTGCGTTCCTTGGCCTCTTCTTTCAAAAGATAAACCGTATGCAAATAGAGGACGACTGCAAAGGTCAGAGGGAGAATAAAAATACATATATAAGTAAAAAACAGTTTGCCTAACATGTCTACTTTAATACTTTTAACCGCTTTTTTCACATAATCCTCCCCGGCAGCCTGCCATGTCTTTTTGGACATGGCAGCGCTTTAACAGATTAACTGTTTTTACTGTTTCTTATATTCTTTTTCATACCATTCCGTCATCAATTTTATCTGTTCTTCTCCTCCTGCCCGTCTGTAATCAGCCACATAGGTGTCCCAGTCATTTTCCAGATTCACGGTTCCCATGATGGCTTTATCGCGGAATTCTTTAACCGGCTGTGTCAAGTCATACATTGCCAGCTCCGGAAAATACGGGACCGACAGCCCTACCTCATCGACCATTCCATACTCATTAGACACTTTCAGCGCCTCCAGGCTGGTCTCTCCGAACGCCTGCAGCATCAGATCTTCCAGCAGAGGTGTATTCACATTGGGCCGCTGGGTTCCTAAAATTATGAATCTTAACGACGTATTCTTTCCCCGCCTGTCTTCTTTAATGTTAACTTTGTCACCGGTTTGTTCATAATCCAGCCCCTCAATGCCGGCAAATACGAATTTTCCGCCTTCTTCCGAGCAGCCCCAGTCCAGAATCTCCAGTACTTTTTCAGGATATTTACAGTTTTTAGTAATCGCGGTATAATTTCGTACCGGATTTTCATATCTGACTTTAGACTGGGTTTTGTCCGCTTTTAAAGGAGGCGCCATAGGAACCAGGTTTTCCAGATCATATGCCATTGTCCGCAGTTCTGTTGTCATCCAAAACCAAAGAAAACACCCGTATTTATTGGAAACTGCTTTGTCCCATCTCTGCTGGCCTGTGGTTACAACATATTCCGGATCAATAATCCCTTCTTTGTAAAGCCCGTTCATAAACTTCAGATATTCTTTATATTCATCGGTCAGATAATAGGGTATGTATTCCCCATTTACATATTTATTGGTCGCGGCATCAAATGCATCCAGAAAGGCTCTGACCGGCAGCGAATAATCATTGTCAGAAGCCAGGATTCCATAAGTATCATCAATTCCATTTCCATCCGGATCTTCAAATGTAAACCTTCGCAGCATTTCATGCCAGTCTTCCACTGTTTTTACGTCTTCCGGATTAATTTTCAGATTATCCATAAAAGTCTTATTACAGAAAAGTGTCATCGGAGTCTGGTCATAACGGAGCAGCGGAACTCCATAGATACGTCCCTCATAAGAAGATAAATTCCAGCCCAGCTGGGATATTTCATTTTTAAGGTTATCATATTCCCCAACCTTGTCCGTAATATCCATCAGCATACCTTCTGCTGCCCATCTTGAAAAGCTCTCTTTATTGGTCAGCATCAGATAGTCGGGCAGGTCACCGGAAGCCATTATGGTATTCACCTTATCAGGATACTTTGAAGATTCACTGATAATGGTCAGATCGACATTGAATTTATCCTCTAAAAATTTTATATAAGGACTGTCGTTGATATCGTACCCCTCTGTATCCACATTAACATTGGTGAGAAATGTCAGCGGAATCCGCTCTTCTGTCTGGGCATCCTGACCGGGGGCTGCAGTTTGCGGTTCCGCTGCAGACGCGCCTGTTGAAGCAGTACTCCCTGTCTTTCCCTGGCATCCGGCCAGCATTGATATCGTCATAACCAGGCACATACCCACTGCTGAGATTCGATTTCTTTTCATATAATTTCCTCCTAAACTGTTGATTGATTAAATGCCTCCTAAAATACACCAGTTATAACCGTTTCCCATAACGGCCATTGCTTTTTCGTAATATGGATTTTCATAACGCATTTTCGCCATATTGCTGTCTTCTGCATTTTCGTCATACCAAATTCTTATATAGCCATCTTCACCATAGACCAGAATCTGTTCTCCTGGTTTGTCCATAAGTTTTCCGGACAGCGCAACACTGCCGCCGATATTGCAGATCCAGGTTCCAAAGCGATCCCGTACATCACCGGATGCTGCAGGAAGGCCGTACACCAGTTCATGATAACCATCTCCATTTAAGTCAACAGGCATACTTTTATAGACGCTGAAATCCAGCTTTATCTCTTTGCCGCTTTCCATCTCATAAATAAATTCCTCATAGCTGTCATGAAAACGCCCTTCCGGGCCGCAGGTTTTATGGCCGATCCGAACGCCCAGGCCGTATTTTTCAGCTGAAGGGCCTAACCGGGCCACCCAGCCCAGATCAATATGGCCCCGTTCCAGATTCCCCCAAACTCTCATTCCCTTTCCATCATAACAGCAGATTCTGGGACCGTTTTCCTCCTCCTGTTCGCGGCAGGTAAACAGCCGCCAGGGAATTCCGTTTTGGTCCGTTACAGGGATGATCAGATCCGAATGCCCGTGATAGGTATCTCTGTCACAGCAGAACAGTTCTGTTCCATGCTCCAGTTCAATGCAGCGCTCTCCCCATAACAATTCATCCACTCCGTCACCATTTAAATCGATCACCGGGCACATATGGCTTCCCCTCGCTCCCGGTTCCTGCGCGAGCACTTTATGCTCCCA
>JAGZXV010000248.1 GCA_018378255.1 Clostridiaceae bacterium
ACAAACCGGGCAGAACTCCGGTGCTGTGTCTCCCTCGTGAACGTATCCGCATACTGTACAAACCCATTTTTTCATAATTCGTTTCTCCTTTTCTTATATGTGATGTTTTGATTTATTAATAATAGTAATTGTTACTGATATTAATATAATATATGCGAGTCCAAATGTCAACACTTTTTTATTTAATTTTGTACTTTTATTTTAAAGCCCTGTTTCTTCCATTCAGGTGAACCCGGCAGACCGGTTGATCTGCTTCAATTAAATTTATTTTATGCGAACATATGTTTGCCATTCCGGCGCAGCTGTGATATAATATGTGAAGATGTTAATACCGGAATTGATATGAAGGATTTATAGGTTAAAAGTCAGATTGTTTTAAAGATTAATGTGAAACGAAGTTCATAATATTAAAGAATAACAGATTGGAGGCAGACGTATGGATCCATATGAGATATGCCCGGAATATGAGACAGAGAGCTTTAAGCTGCGTTTGGTAAACCGCTCAGATGCAAAAGATTTACTGGTATGTTATTCCGACCCGGCGGCAGCGGCGAGAGCGAATGGGGACAGCTGCGCCAGCGGTTTTTATTTTACCTCGCTGGAAGAGATGGAGGAATGTATTGACTTCTGGTTAAGGGAATATGAAGAGAGGCGCTATGTACGGTTTTCTATTATTCCTAAACTGACAGGGCATGCCGTCGGCACCCTGGAGATATTCGGCGGAGAGTGGGGTGTTCTGCGGATTGATCTGGCAGACAGATATGAAACGGAACATCATATAGAAGAATTGATTAAACTCACCGTGTTGAATCTGATCAGCGACTTTAAGGCTGACAGCCTGAAGATAAAAGTTTTAAACACTCCTGTGCGGGTGAATGTACTGGAACGGTATGGATTTGTGCCATCGGAAACATTCCGGCCTGGTATGGGATATTATGAGAGGACAAAGCAGGCATTTTTTGATAAGAGCAAGGGTCTGGCTTACTGTGGTCTGGCCTGCTGTGTCTGCAGCGGGAATGCGGAGTGTGCCGGATGCCGGAACGCAGGCTGCACGAACAAAGAATGGTGCAAGGCTTTTCGATGCTGCCGTGAGAAAGGGATTGCAGGCTGCTGGGAATGCAGCGGATATCCTTGTGATTACGGGATGTTAAAAAAACCGCGTATCAGGGCATTTGCCGGTCTGATTGAAGCATATGGAGAAGAAGCGCTGATAGAAGCTTTAGGGAATGGTGAGGCTAAAGGGCGTCTCTATCATTACAAGGATAAGCTGATCGGAGATTATGACTGGATGGCTGAAGATGGAGAGGCACTGTTATGCCGGATCCTAAAAATCGGTCATGTTAATGATTGACAGAGGATCTTTTCTGGAGTAGAATGGTGATATGGTAATACCTTGTTAGGAGCGTGAATATATGGAAGTTCATCCAATGGTGAAAGCGAATTTAAGCAACTCTGTTAAAAACTATCTATATCAGTACATAAGGAATGTGGATCTGAATGGGAATATGAAACTGCCTTCAGAGAATGAGATTTCCGCTAAATTAGGGGTCAGCAGAGTGACGATCAGGCGGGCCTTGGATGAACTGGAAAAGGAGGGGATGATATTACGGATTCATGGAAGGGGAACCTTCATTAATCCGGAAGCGGTTAAGATTCAGGTGAACCTGATGCCGGGAGAGGAGTTTTGCCATCTGGTGGAACTGTGCGGTTATCAGGCCTCTTTTCAGGTGGCTTCTATGGAACGGAAGGAAGCGGATGAGGAGACCAGGTTGATTCTGCAGTTGGACCGGGGAGAAGAGATTTATGTGGTGGAGAAGGTCTATATGGCGGATGGCCACCCAGCCATCATCAGCATTGACCGTTTTGCCTGTTCTCTTGTAGGGGAAAGCCTGAGTGAAGAAGCAGTAAAGACCACATCAACGTTCGACATTATCCGGCAGTGTGCTGGGAATTTCGTGGTCCGCGATAAGATCAGGATGGAAACCATGGACAGAGAAGAGATGTGCCGGTTTGCAAAACCGGGCAGGCTTATGGAGTGCAGCAGTGCGCTTGTATTCCATGGGGTGAACTATAATCAGGAAAACCGGCCGATTATCTATGATACGGAGTTATACGATACCGGATATATCAAGTTCAGCCTGCTGAGAGTTAAGAATGTGTATGAGAATTAGATGTTTCCAATTGATGATCCGGCAGCCGGAAGTTTCTGCGGAGCCAGGGATGCCGGATCAATGGAAGAAAACGGATACAAAAAGATGAAAGTACAGTATGGTACTTTTCTTTTTGAGAATTTTAAAGGTAATACCATAATATCATAATAACAATATTAGGAGGAGAACAAAATGAAACATAAGCTGGATACTTATTTTCATCTTACGGATCGGGGGACGGATCTGAGAACTGAGGTATTGGCGGGAACCACCACATTTTTGACCTGTGTTTATATTGTGGCGGTGAATCCCGGTATTTTGTCGGCAACGGGGATGGATACGAAAGCTCTTTTCTGGGCCACGGCTCTTGCATCTGCGATCGCATGTATCTGGATCGGAGTATGGGCCAACCTGCCGTTTGCGCTGGCGCCGGCCATGGGGTTAAATGCTTATTTTACATATTATGTCTGCAATACGCTGGGGCTTCCATGGCAGAACGCACTTGCCTGTGTGGCAATCTCGGGAGTGACTTTCATGCTGCTGAGCATTATTAAGGTTCAGCAGAAAATCGTGGATGCCATGCCGGACTGCATTAAACATTCGGTAGGCGCCGGTATTGGTTTTTTCATCGCATTCACCGGTTTGAAACAGGCTGGGATCATCGCAGCGTCGCCGGATACTCTGCTCATATTGGGTGATTTGGCAAATCCGGGGGCGCTTCTGGCGTTGTTCGGCATCTTTTTGACAGCTGTTTTGGTGATAAAACGGGTTAAAGGCGCTATATTAATTGGTATTATGGTAATTACCGTGTTGGGAATCTTTGTGAAGGACCCGGTTTCGGGAGCTGCTTATACGATACTGCCGGAAAGGATTCTTTCCTTTGATAATCCGGTGACGGCCCTGGCCCCTACATTTGGAAAGCTGACGCTGAAAGGGATGTTTAACGGATCTCCGGCTATGATATTGGGCGTAATTTTCGCCATCATCAGTTTTCTGTTTGTGGATTTGTTTGACAGTATCGGAGTGCTGCTGGGCGTAGCATCCAAAGCCGGATTAGTGGATAAAGACGGTAACATACCCTGCGCCGGAAAAGCGCTGTTCGTGTCGGCAGGAGGAGCTGCGGTTGGAGCTGTTTTGGGCACTAATACGGTTACGATCTATGGAGCGGAGAGCGCAACGGGGATCAGTGAAGGAGGCAGAACCGGATTAACGGCCTGCGTTACCGGTATTTTATTTTTGTTGACCCTGTTTTTATCACCGGTATTTCTGATGATACCGGCAGTCGCAACGGCTCCTGCCCTGGTAATGGTTGGGATCTTTATGATAGAACCCCTTAGGAATCTTCCGCTGGATGACGTTTCCATCGCTCTGCCGGTGTTTATGACAGTGGCATTTATGCCCTTTTCTTATAATATTGCATACGGTATTTTGTTCGGACTGATCGGATATACCATTGGACAGATCGCGGCGGGCAAAACGATGAAGATTACCAGGACGGTTTGGGTTTTGACGGCGGTATTTGTGATATATCTGGCGCTTGATATCATTTTATAGGAGGAATGGAAATGAGGACATTTGAAGAGATTAAGAATACTATTGAAACAGGGCTGGGCATGTATCCGTGTGATTTAAAGCTTTCTAATGTAAGGCTGGTCAATGTATTTTCCGGAGAAATATATGAGACGGACATTTATATTAAGGATAAGAGAATCATTTCCATTGATCCTGACGCCGGGCTGGCTGCGGACCAGGTTTTGGACTGCAGCGGGAAATACGCGCTGCCGGGACTGATTGACGCCCATATGCATTTTGAATCCACAATGCTGTCGCCGGAAGCTCTGGCATCCGTTGTCGTTCCCCAGGGAACGACGACCCTGTGTGCGGATCTGATGGAAATCGCTAATGTGGCGGGGGCTGAGGGGCTCAATGCCATGCTGCAGTCCATGAACCGCCTGCCTTACAGAATGTTGATTGAGGTATCTTCCAGAGTGCCTACTGCTCCAGGACTGGAAACTACCGGGGCCATATTGGGGGCGAAGGAAGTGGCTGAAATTATGGATTGGCCGGAGAGCATAAGCCTTGGTGAACTGGATCCGTCTAAAATCCTGTTCGTGAAAGAGGAGTATATCCAAAAGATCGCGGATACGCTGGCCAGGAGGAAAATTGTCAACGGCCATGCCATCGGACGCCTGGGACAGCAGCTTAATGTCTATGCTTCTTCCGGCATTTCAGATGACCATGAGTGTGTGAATGTCCAGGAGATGAAAGAGCGTCTGAAAGTGGGCATGAAAGTGCTGATCCGGGAAGGGAGCAGTGAGCGCAATGTGGATGAACTGGTAAAGGGAATTGTAGAAGAACATATGCGTACCGATAACCTCATGTTCTGTACAGATGATAAACATGCCAGGGAAATTCAAACGGAGGGCCATATTAATTATAATGTGAGCAGGGCAATTGAACTTGGAATGGATCCTATGGATGCCATTCAGATGGCAACAGTGAATACGGCAAAGCATTTCCGTTTGGAAGATGAACTGGGAAGTATAACGCCCGGACGGCTGGCGGATATTCTGCTGGTGAATGATATCAGGGAAATTAAACCGGAAACTGTTATATTTGAAGGCAGGGTTGTAGCTCAGAATGGGACACTGCTGGAAGAATGCCGGGTTGGCGATTATCCGGATTGGATCAAGCATACGGTTACTTTAAAAAAGGAAATTACCCCCGCCTCTTTCCGCGTTAAGTCTAAAAGAAATGGCCAGACCACCAAGGTCCAGGCGATTGATATGATACCAAGGCAGATCATCAATAACCGAATGGAAGCGGTTCTGCCGGTGGCAGACGGGTATATTATGCCTGATCTTTCTAAAGACCTGCTTAAACTGGCTGTTGTGGAGCGGTATGGAAAGAATGGAAATGTGGGAATCGGATTTGTCCACGGCTTTGAGCTTACAAAAGGCGCATTGGCCTACTCCATGTCACATGACCATCACAATATCGTGGTGGTGGGAACGAATGATGAAGATATGGCAGGCGCCGTCAATGAAGTGGCAAGGCTGAACGGCGGTTTGGCAGTAGCCTGTGACGGCCGGATTCAGAACAGCATGGAGCTTCCTGTAGGCGGACTGATGAGTGAAAAGACTGCCGAAGAGGTGATGGCACAACTGGATATCCTGAATGAAGATGCGAAAAAGCTGGGATGCAGAATGGATGCGCCGTTCATGTCCCTCAGTTTTATTTCCCTCCCCACCGTACCGGAACTGGGGCTGACTGATCTGGGGCTGGTGGATGTGCTGGAACATAAATTGACGAAACTGGAAATAGACTGACGGTTTAATTCTTTGGAAAAACATATTCCAGCCTATTGGGGCCGGCAGACTGGTTTGAGAAATTCAAACCAGTCTGCCGGCCTTTTTATTCAATTATATTTTCTTTCCATTGTATTTAAAAAACCATATTTTAAAGTAGAAATATCAGACAATATTAGCTATAATAGAATAAATGATATTCAAATTTACAGCGGACTTCTTTCCGCTTCTAAAATTTAAAATGCCTGTGGAAGTGCAGGCTGTGCTAGAGTGTGTTTGAAAATTCATTTCCGCCATCTGCACATCCCACTTTGCGGGAGATTTGCCCCGAATTCAGGTTACATAGCCCGCTATGCGCCCTTCATTCGGGACAAATCTCCCACAAATTGTGACGTACATCTGGCAGAAAGCAATTTTCAAACACACTCCAGGGCAATTCTCTGTAAGAACTGGGAAGAGATGGGCGCATGGGAGGATAAGAGATGGAAAAGAATCTGACGTCAATGTTAGATTCCCTGGAGGAAACCGGAATCTGCATTGTGGATAAAGGGAGGAAGACCCTTTTATATTTGAACAGACGCATGAAGGCTGTCTGCCCTGAGGCAGAGATTGGCAAAGACTGCAGCGCGTTGTGGGCGGCGGTGAGCGGGGAACGTTCCTTTTTGGATTGTGAGGGGGATCATCATATCATTTGTTACAATACGGATTTCGGAAAAACAACAGATATTATAACGAATGAAATATTATGGGAAAACCATATTCCGGCCATAGCTGTAATCGCGCTACCCCATAAATGTGATTACGAAGAGCGTCAGGATCATGAACAGATTGAGAAATTGTATACTTCGAGCCTTGTGACGGTGTTTGATGAATGCATTATCGTCAATTTAACGGCGGATTACTATGTGAACTGTCAAAAGGACATGATGTGGACCGACATCCCGGGACAAGGGGAGTTTGACCGTGAGAATAGGAGATATGCCGGACTGACCGTCCACCCGGATGACCTGGAAACATTTGCATCTTATTTTTCAAGAGAAGCCATGCTCAGGATTTTCAGTGAAGGCAAAACCCGGATTTCTAAAAGAATGCGGCGGCGGATGGATAACGGCACCTATCATATGGTGGAGTTTACCGCAGCCCGGCTGGAACCCTTTTCAGATGAATGCTGGTGCGTATTGGTCTATCAGGATATTCAGGACGAATATCTGCTGGAACAGAGACGCAGCTTGGAAATCAGCCAATTGGCCACGGCGGCGAGAGTGGCTTTCCAGATGCTGATTTCCGTAAACTTAACACGGAATACCTATTATATGATGGAATATGAACGGTTTGATACAAAGCAGGCGCCGGAACAGGGGAAGTTCGATGACCTGATCGAAGTGGGGGCCGCGTCGGTAGATCCAGCTTTCCGGGAAGAGTTTTTGGAGAAATTTTCAAGGCAGAGTCTGCTGAAGGCATTTGAAAAGGGCGTTCAAAATGTGGTGATGGAATTGCGTCAGATGGGAGATGACGGGCAGTATCACTGGAATTCCACACAGGTTGTCAGGGTGAACAGCCCGTATACGGATGATGTCCTGCAGATTACCATGACGAAAAACATTGATGAAGAACGGCGTAAACAGGAAGAAAATCTGGAGAAAGAGAGAAAGGCCAAGGAGATTCTGGAGGAAGCCCTGGAGAAGGCGGAAGCGGCCAGCAGAGCCAAAGGAGAGTTTTTATCTAAAATGAGCCATGATATCAGGACGCCTATGAACGCGGTTATGGGCCTTAC
>JAGZXV010000249.1 GCA_018378255.1 Clostridiaceae bacterium
ACGCCAACGGAATATCGCAAACAAGCCAAAGAGATGGGGTATGAAACTGTATTCACTTATGTGGATATCAATGATCCGGAGAGCTATTTTCAGATCAAAAACATTGTACAGGATTCCAGTGCTGCTGTAGTCCTGCTGGGGACGGAGATGATGGAGGAGGATTTTCAGCTTTTTGAAAATGCCAAATGCCATATCATACTTTTAGACGGCTGGAGTGATACGTATTTTTTTGATGCCGTTTTAATCAGCAACACAGATGCAGCTTGCCGCGCGGTGGAATACCTAATACAAAAGGGACATGAAAAAATAGGGTATATTGGCGGTGATTTCCGGATCCAGGCTTTTAAGTACAGAGAGATCGGATACCGCAGAATGATGGAAAAGTATAATCTGCCGATTGAAAATAAGTATCGCATCCTGGTAGGTACGAAGATTGATACGGCTTATGAAAAGATGAAAGACTATCTGAGCCGGGATAGAGAGATGCCGACCGCTTTTTTTGTAGACAATGATACGATAGCCATCGGAGTCATGCGGGCGTTACAGGAAAAGGGATATAAAATACCTGAGGATATATCGATTGTAGGTTTTGATGATCTCAACTTCGGTCTTGTATCGAATCCTCCGTTAACAACTGTTCATGTATATAAACGGGAGATGGGGGAGATCGCGGTAAGGGAATTGGCAGAGGCAATGAACAATAAAAATAAAATGAAGTGTAAGATTCAAGTATGCACGGAATTTGTTGAGCGTGGAAGCGTAAAAACAATGAAATAAGCGGAAGAAAATAAACGGAAGACGCCGTATGGGCTGTTGTTCTATGGATGATATTACATCGATGGAGCAGCGGCCTTTTTTATTCCATAAAAAAGGTTCACCTTGAGAAATCATAAGCTCTCCGGGCGGGATTCCGCAACGGCAGAAAGGAATGATGCCGCTGCTTCTTTTTGTTATCATATTTAAAAGAAATGTAAAAAAATATTGAAATATTTATATAAATGTTTATAATAAAAATATAAACTGTTAACATAATTTTAGAGGAAATGGTATGAAGGCAAATATTAAGCAGATCAGCGAAATGAGTGGATTTTCTCCCGCAACAGTATCCAATGCGCTGAATAATAAAAGAAGTGTGAATTCTAAAACTTATAAAAAAATATGGGAAATTGCTGAAAGTGTTGGATATCAGATTCATGCCAGGATGCCGAAGATCCGTTTTGTCATTTACCGGAAAAATGGACTGATTATAGATGAAAACCCCTTTTTTTCAGAAATTCTGCAAGGGGTGGGAGCTCAGGCGGGAGAGTGCGGCTGCGAGATTGTTTTCACATATATTGACTGCCGTGAAAAAGAATCAGACGACCAGGTGAACGAAGTGCTGGAGGATAGGGATTCTCTTTTAATTGTTTTGGGAACGGAAATGCAGGAAGAGGACCTTGAGCGGTTCAGGGAAAAGAGAGACAGTATGATACTTCTGGATAGTTGGAGCGACCGGGGAGATTTTGATGCGGTTCTCATCAATAATACGGATGCTGCTTGGAATGCTGTGCGCTATTTGTGGGGGAAAGGCCATAAAAAGATTGGATATTTAAGGGGAGAGTACAGAATAAAAGCCTTTCAATATAGAGAATACGGTTTTTACAGAGCGTTGGAAGAGAAAAAGGCAGAGGTTGACCAGGAGTTTATTATAACACTGGGAACAAGGCTTGACAGTGCTTATGAAGGAATGAAAAATTATTTGGACTCTCATACGGCCCTTCCTGATGCTTTTTTTGCGGATAATGATATTATCGCTTTGGGAGCTATGCGTGCTCTGACGGAAAAGGGCATAAGCGTACCGTCTGGAGTATCCATCATTGGGTTCGACGATCTGAAATTCAGCGCGGTATCACAGCCAGGCCTGACGACTATACGCGTATTTCAAAAAGAACTGGCGAAGATGGCTGTCCGGCGTGTGCTGGAAAAAAACAGGGAAGGCGGCTTTGCGGCAGGCCTGAAGGTCCAGGTGGAAACAAAATTGATTGAGAGGGGAAGCGTGGCAGATATAAAATAGTGTAAAAAATATTTTTGTAAATATTTTTAGAATAATCATTAAAAAAGTAAAGTATTATCAAATGACAATTTTAATATGCCTCAAAATTATCGTTGTATTGCATAAAAAATATGGCATAAATCTGTATATGTTGCATGAAAATGAGAAAAACCATTCTAAAAACTAAAAAAACAATTGAAAATATTTATATAAATGTTTATAATGAACGTAGATAAAAAATTAAACATTTATTAACGGGAAGAGAGAAAGGATTGAAATGGAGGAGGCAGGATGAAAACAGTTAAAATCGGATTCGCGCCCACTAGAAGAAGTATTTTTAGCGCGCCAGATGCAATTAAGTATCGGGATTTAACCGCAGAACGTTTGAGAAAAATGGGAGTTGATTTTGTAGATATCAAAGAAATCAATGAAGAGGGGCTGCTGTATGACGACCGGGATGTGGAGCGGATTGCAGAAAAGTTTAAAGCGGCCGGAGTTGACGGGATCATGTTTCCCCACTGTAATTTTGGCACAGAATATGTTTGCGCCAGGCTCGCTAAGAAAATGAACCTTCCTGTCCTTTTGTGGGGGCCTTTGGATGAGAGACCTGAGCCTGACGGTGTAAGGCTCAGGGATACACAGTGCGGATTATTTGCAACCGGAAAGGTGCTGCGGAGGTTTCAGATTCCTTTTACTTATGTGACCAACTGCCGCTTGAATGATCCTGTCTTCGAAAGGGGTATCAGGGATTTCATTGCCGTATGCAATGTGGTAAAAACATTCCGGAATATCAGAATTCTTCAGATAGCGCCAAGACCCTTTGATTTTTGGACCACCATGTGCAATGAAGGAGAACTGCTGGAGAGGTTTAATATCCAATTGGCCCCAGTACCCATGACAGAATTGACTGAGGAAATAAAAAAGGTCAAGGAAGAAAAAAACAGGGTTAAGGAGCTGGTTACATATATTCATCAGAATATGGAAGTGCGGATAAAAGAGGATGAGACGAGAAATGTAGCGGCTTTGGCGGCGGCCATGGAAAATTTGGTTCAGCGCTATGGCTGTAATGCGGCAGCCATCCAATGCTGGAATGCATTGCAGACGGAACTGGGAATCATGCCCTGTGCGGCTAATGCCATTTTGAATGAAGAAGGGATTCCTGTGGCTTGTGAAACGGATATTCACGGGGCGATCACATCACTTTTGGTTGAAGCGGCAGGCATGGGCGAAACAAGAAGCTTTTTTGCTGATTGGACGATACGCCATCCTGACATTCCCAATGGGGAACTGCTCCAGCACTGTGGTCCGTGGCCGGTATCCATTGCCAAAGAAAAAGCAGTGCTTACTTATCCGCTGGCATTTGACCATCCGGGCAGTCTGACAGCAGAAGCAAAACATGGCGGCATCACATTGTGCCGTTTTGATGGTGATAATGGAAAATACTCGCTGCTCCTTGGTAATGCAAAAGGTGTGGAAGGCCCTGGCTGTATGGGAACTTATCTTTGGGTAGAAGTAGAAAATATTAAACGTCTGGAAGCAAAGATTGTAGAGGGGCCTTACATTCATCATTGTGTGGGGATCCATAAAGATGTTGTTCCAGTGCTATATGAGGCATGCAAGTATATGGGGATCGCTCCCGATTTATATGATCCGGTGGAAGAAGAGGTCAGAGCTTATTTAAGAGGCGAATGATTGTAAGCCGGTTATGTGAAAGGAGCAGAGGATGAATTTAAAAGTATTGGCATATCAACTTAGACAGGATACCGTTGAACTGATACGGGCTGGAAAAGCCGGTCACATAGGCGGGGATATGAGTGTGATGGAAATCCTGGTCGAATTATATTTTAAACAGATGAATATAAGTCCGGAAAATATGGAGGATGACAACCGTGACCTGTTTGTGCTGAGCAAAGGACATTCTGTAGAAGCATATTACAGTGTATTGGCAGAAAAAGGGTTCTTTACAAAGGAACGGCTGTTTTCAGAATATAACCGATTTGGTTCCCTGTTTATAGGACATCCCAATAATAAACTTCCCGGAATCGAGATGAACTCCGGGTCATTGGGCCACGGACTGCCTGTCTGCGTTGGAATGGCCCTGGCGGGTAAGATGGACCATAAAGATTACCGTGTTTATACCGTAATGGGAGATGGGGAACTGGCGGAAGGCTCCGTATGGGAAGGCGCTATGGCAGCCGGCCATTATAAACTTGATAATCTGTGCGCCGTTGTTGACCGGAACGGGCTGCAGATATCAGGAGAGACTGAAAAGGTAATGGCTCAAGACAGCCTGAGCCGGCGGTTTGGCAGTTTTGGCTGGCATGTTATAGAAGTAAAAGATGGAAATGACATTGATCAGTTGGATTCGGCTTTTGAAGAAGCAAAACTTACAAAAGGAGCACCAACCGTGCTGATTGCCAATACCATTAAAGGAAAAGGGTCTGCCGTCATGGAAAATAAGGCGGGCTGGCATCATAAAGTACCGAATGATGAAGAATACCTTCAGATTATGGATGATCTGGAAACAGCAAAGGAGGCCCTTGGTTAATGGAGAGGTTGGCAAATAAGCAGATGATTTGCCGTGTGCTGATGGAAGCGGCAAAAAATGATGAAGATATTGTTGTGCTGTGCAGCGACTCCAGGGGAAGCGGATCTATGACGCCGTTTGCCGATGCTTATCCGCATCAGTTTGTTGAGACTGGAATTGCGGAGCAGAATCTTGTGAGCATTGCAGCGGGCATGGCAAAATGCAAAAAGAAAGCATATGCGGTTTCGCCGGCCTGTTTTCTGGCTGCGAGAAGTTATGAACAGTGTAAAATTGATGTGGCGTACTCCGATACAAACGTGAAACTGATCGGGATCAGCGGAGGAATCAGCTACGGCGCCCTTGGGATGAGCCATCATTCAGCTCAGGACATTGCGGCTATGAGCGCCGTCCCTAATATGAGGGTATATCTTCCGAGTGACCCTTTCCAGACAAAACAGCTCATGAAAGCGCTTTTAAAGGATGAAAAACCGGCATATATCAGAGTTGGAAGAAATGCTGTTGATCCGGTTTATGAAGAGAATAACGTTCCTTTTGAATTGGACCGAGCCATTTGTATCCGCGATGGTTCCGACGCTGTTATCATCGCCTGCGGGGAAATGGTAAAACCGTCTTTGGATGCAGCCAAGCTATTGGAAAATGACGGGATCCACGCGGCTGTTATTGACATGTACTGTCTGAAGCCATTTGACGAAGAAGCGGTTATCCGGGCTGCAATACATGCTCCGGTTGTGGTGACTGTTGAAGAACATGCCCCCTTCGGAGGCTTAGGTGCCAGAGTTTCCCAAACGGTTGGGAAACATTGTCCGCGCACTGTGGTTAATCTGTCGCTGCCGGATGAGCCGGTGGTGGCCGGCACATCAGCGGAAGTGGATCATTACTATAACTTAGATGCAGAGGGAATAATGGAGGCGGTAAAGGAAGCATGCCTGAAAAATATATAATTAGTATTGACCAGAGCACACAGGGAACGAAGGCCCTCCTGTTTGATCATAAGGGATCCCTGTTAAAACGGGTGGACATTAAACACCGCCAGAAGATAGATAACAGAGGGTGGGTTTCTCATGATCCAGTGGAAATCTACAGAAATACTATAAAAGCGGTAAGAAACCTGGTTGAAGAAGCCGGAATACCAAAGGAAAATGTGGCTGGTATCGGGATTAGCAATCAAAGAGAAACTACGGCTGCCTGGGACCGGGAGACGGGGATTCCCGTAACTGATGCTATTGTCTGGCAATGCAGCAGGGCGGAGGAGATCTGCCAAAGAATTTCGGAAAAGGGTTATCAAGAGATGATACGCTGCCACACTGGTATTAACCTGTCTCCATATTTTCCGGCGGCTAAAATTGCGTGGATTCTTGAACAAGTAAACGGGGTAAAAGAAAAAGCACAGCAGGGACGGCTTTGCTGCGGCACGATCGATAGCTGGCTGGTTTACAAATTGACAGGGGGAAAAGTTTTTAAGACCGACTACTCCAATGCGTCAAGAACCCAGTTATTTAATATTTATGACCTAAAATGGGATACAGAAATATGCGGTATTTTTGGGATCGATCCGTCCTGCCTGGCTGAGATATGCGATTCTGATAGTTATTTTGGAGAGACGGATGCAGAAGGATTTTTTAATAAAACGGTTCCCATCCACTGTGTGCTGGGAGATTCCCACAGCGCCCTTTTTGGGCAGGGGTGTCTGGAAGCCGGCATGGCTAAGGCAACCTACGGGACGGGATCATCGGTCATGATGAATATCGGAAAAAAGCCTGTTTTGAGTGGACATGGACTGGTCACTTCCCTGGCCTGGAGCATGAATGGAACGGTGGATTATGTTCTGGAAGGAAATATTAATTATACAGGTGCCGTAGTGACCTGGCTGAAAGATGATGTGAAGCTGTTTCAGTCCCCGTCGGATACGGAAGATATGTGCAGAATGGCACGGCAGGATGACGGATTGTATCTGGTTCCTGCATTTACCGGGCTGGGAGCGCCTTATTGGAACAGCCGGGCCAAAGGAGCGCTGATGGGAATCAGCAGAACAACCCGGAGAGAAGAGATTGTCAGGGCAGGGGTTGAATGCATCGCTTACCAGATTAACGATGTGGTTCAGGCTATGGAATATGATACGGAAATCAAAATACGGGAACTGCGGGCTGATGGAGGTCCTACTAGAAATGGATATCTGATGCAGTTTCAGGCGGATATTACAGATGCTTTGGTGCTGGCTCCTGATACGGAAGAACTTTCGGGAATTGGAGCAGCATATGCAGCAGGACTGGCCCTTCAGATCTATACAAAGGAAGTGTTCGGAAAAATAGGAAGAAAAACATATGAATCATCCATGGAATTGTCCAAGAGAAGGGAAAAACAGGAAGGATGGAACAAGGCAGTGAAGGCAGTCCTTCATATGTAATGGTTTCGGAACGAAAAAAAGTAAAATTCCCAAAACGTGCGGAAAGGGGGAGATGGGCATTGCTCCTTGACGGGCATTTAGCAGAGGATAGATTGGGGATCATGATAATGCAATGAAAGAATATATAAAAAAACAGGAGGAACAGATTATGAGATTAAAAAGAGCAGCAGCGATGACAATGGCATGTATGATGACCGCGGCAAT
>JAGZXV010000250.1 GCA_018378255.1 Clostridiaceae bacterium
AAGGTGATTGATCTGTATTACCTCCTGGAGGAAATCCTGTTTCGATTCAAAATATCCGTCCGCGTGCCTGTCCGCGATTGACCACAGGGAATCTCCCTTCCCGACGCGGATGCTGGTGTAATATTTATAGACGACGTCCGGGGAAGCGTTCTCCGCTCTGACGATGAAGCTTCCGCCCGCCATGGACAGAGCAATGAGAACAGCTGCTGCAAAGAGAGACAGGCGGCGTCTGAGCTGCCGCTGTCTTCTGATCCGGTTCCTTCTGATTCTCTCTTCCGCCTTCATAATTCCCTCCTCATTTAAAAGTCATATTTTAAGAGCACACACCGAACAAACATTGCGAACACACGTTCTTTCTTTATGTACCTGAATTATATCGAACACAGCTTCGAATGTCAAGAGGAAAACGAGGAAAAATCGAACAGGTTTTCGGAATATGTGTTTGCTTTTTTCGGTATGCTGTGTTATACTTTTTTCAATAGAAAAGAGGGAAACGAACGGTTCCGCTCAAAGAAGAACCGCTGAAGGAGGATAAGATTTATGGCACAGGGAAAGATCACTGCGAAGCAGCAGGAAATCCTTTCATTCATAAAGGAACGGATACTGGAGAAGGGATATCCGCCCGCGGTAAGGGAGATCTGTGAAGCAGTTCACCTGAAGTCCACCTCTTCTGTCCATTCACATCTGGAGACGCTGGAGAAGAACGGTTTTATCCGGCGGGACCCCACCAAGCCGCGTGCGATTGAGATCTGTGATGACAGCTTTCAGGCCGTCAGATCGGAGATGGTCAGCCTGCCTGTAGTCGGCAATGTCGCGGCAGGACAGCCCATTCTCGCGGAGGAAAATATTGAGAGCTATTTCCCGGTTCCCTCTGAATACGTCCCGAACGGAGAGCCTTCCTTTATTCTGAAGGTCCGTGGAGACTCCATGGTGAATGCCGGAATCCGCAACGGGGATCAGATTTTTGTGCAGAGCTGTTCCAATGCGCGCAACGGGGATATCGTTGTGGCTCTCATTGAAGATTCCGCCACGGTTAAGACCTTCTATCGGGAAAAGGGGCATATCCGTCTGCAGCCGGAGAATGACACCATGGATCCGATTATTGTGAATGACTGCAGAGTTCTTGGTAAAGTGTTCGGCGTGTTCCGTATTTATAAATAATGATCCCGGAGAGGAAAGAAGTAGGAAAGCTCACAGTCTTCCGCTATCCGGCGGCAGAGGTTGACCGTGCGTTCCATGATCGGTTCGATCATCTCCTCTTCTGCATCAATGCCCAGTATGGAAAGATCTTCCGTAATGCTGACAGAATGAACGCCTTCCATATTTCCCATCTGCGCCAGCAGCTCTCCCGCTGTTCCGGCATCCGGCAGATGGGATACATGATATTTTCTTAACACCGTCTTTTTCCTTTCTTCCTGTCTGGATCGGCTGTTGTCCGGAAGCGCCGGTAAACGGTACCGACCGCTTCTCCTTATTTACAGTTATTTACAGCATTTCCATTATTCCGGAAGTTAAACATGATAGGAAAGAGACGGTGCATTTTTATCCGTTTTTAGCACATAAGTCATCAGTGTTGCATATTCATTCTTATCAACAATGGTGATGATCTCTTTTCTCGGCTTTCCGTCATAAGCGCCGATTGCTTCATAGATTGTGGCGCCGCTGTGGAGGCGGTGAAGGATGAAATCTCTGATCTCTTCCTCGTGTTCAGAGATAATACAAACCCGTTTTTTGATGTTGAAACCGAAGATGAAATGATCCAGCACGATCCCATTTAAATATGTTCCCAGCACACTCAGCACAACTGTTTTTTTATCATAAACCAGGGCGGAAGACAGGGCCACGCACATGCCGGACAGAGACATGGCTTTTCCTAAATCCATCCGCAGGAATTTGTTCAGGAACTTTGCCACAATATCCAGCCCGCCGGAAGAGGCATTCCGGTTAAATAAAAGGGCAAGCCCGATGCTCACCACAAAAATATAGCAGAGCACGTCCAGAAAGGCATCATTTGTGATGGATTGGTTGTCCGGAAAGATCATTTCAAAAACAGCCAATATGACCGGGAGCAGAAATGAAGTGTAGACCGTTTTGGCCCCGAATTCCCTGCCGATGAAAAGAAAGCCCAGAATCAGCAGAAACGCGTTCAGGACAAAGGTGATGGCTGATATTTTCAGGGGTATGAAGTTACCTAAAACGATTGCTAAACCGGAAATACTGCCTACCGATACGTGGCTGGGAATTAAGAAGAAAAATACCGCTGCGGCCACTATAATTGTTGCAAAAGTAATGACAATAAATTCTTTAACGGTTTCCCATTTTTTCATGATTCGCCTCCGCGTGATTATTTTAAACCTAATAGAATCCGGCCTTTTGGAAAGGCCCGTCTGGTATTGTACCATATGATGGGGGGAACTGCAATTTGGGAATTAATTAGCCAATATCCCATCTATCAAACTATCGTCCCCTTCTTTACGGCGTTACTTTTTCCAACCACTTAAATAAAAATCCCCCCAATTTTAAAAGATCAAAAAAAATATCTATTCTCTTCATTCGCCGATTGTGATAAACTTATAAAAGCAGGTATTGTTTCCATATAGAAGGAATACCTGTATGTTACTAAGCTAATGAATAAAGGTTCAGGTTCATATAAATATCAGTGATAATAAGGAGAAGATGATGAGAGAGAGTTTTAAGCAGGCATTAACGGGAATTGGTGTGGATGTAGACGGAAGTATCAGGCGTTTTTGCGGTAATGAAGGGCTGTATGAGAAGTTTTTATTTAAATTTCTGGCTGATGATAATTTTAGTAAAGTGGCTCCGGCATTTGAAACCGGTGATTATGAGACAGCTTTAATTGCGGCGCATACACTGAAAGGTGTCAGCGCTAATTTAGGAATTAACAATGTTTTTCAGGTTGCTTCTGAGATTGTCAATCTGATCCGGGCGGAAAAGTATGAAGACGCAAAGGATTTATATGGAGATTTTGAAAAAGCTTATGAGGAGATTTACCAGCTAATAAAACAAGAGCAGGGGTGATAAAAAGTATGAAAAGAGATACGATCATTATTGTAGATGATATGGAGATCAATCGTGCCATACTCCGGGGAGTTTTCGAAAAGGACTACAACCTGCTCGAGGCGGAGAATGGGAATCAGGCTCTTCTTCTGGTAGAACAATATCACAGCAATATTGCGGCCATGCTTTTGGATCTGGTTATGCCTGTAAAAGACGGGTTTCAGGTGATGACGGAGCTGGGAAACAGCAACCGTCTGGCAGAATTTCCGGTTGTTGTTATAACGGCAGAGGATTCCGCTGAAAGCGAAGTACAGGCTTTTGATTTGGGCGCATCCGATATCATTATGAAGCCTTTTGAGCCTCATGTGGTAAAACGGCGTGTGCAGAATATCATTGAACTGAATTTACATAAATTGAATCAGGATGAACTGATCGAGGAGCAGGCGGCAAAATTAAGAGAATCCAATGAAGTTATGATCGATGCCCTGTCCTCCATCATCGAGTACAGGAGTGTGGAGACAGGACAGCATATTAAGCGTATCCGAATGTTTACCAAGATACTGCTGGAGGACGCGGCCCGCAGTTATCCGGAATTTGGTTTGACGGAGAGAAATATTGCGATCATAGTCAGCGCTTCTTCCATGCATGATATTGGAAAGATCGCCATCCCGGATTCCATTTTGAATAAACCGGGGCGTCTGACGCCGGAAGAGTTCGAAATCATGAAAACCCATTCCATTAAAGGGTGTGAGATGCTTGCTGGGCTGGACCGCATGAGCGACCGGGAATATCTGCAATATGCCTATAATATCTGCCGTTACCATCATGAAAGATGGGACGGAAAAGGATATCCGGACGGGCTGAAAGGAGAAAGTATCCCCGTATGTGCCCAGGTGGTAGGAATAGCGGACTGTTACGATGCCCTGACTACCGACCGGGTTTACAAAAAGGCTCTTTCCCCGGAAGTTGCTTTTAACATGATTTTGAATGGGGAATGTGGTTCATTTTCACCTAAGCTGCTGGAATGCTTTAAGAATGTACGGGTTACATTTGCCAATCTGTCTAAAGAATATGCGGATAATAATCTTCAAAAGAGCGGAAACCAGACGCCGTCATTCAACATAAAAAATAACATCGATGATTCCCTGGATACGCTTCAGTTAGGACAGATGAAATATTTCACCCTGCTGAGGTATATGGATTCTACGGTTATGGAGGTGGATCTGAATACAGGGCTGTATCATGTTGTTTATTTGTCAAATAAAGATTTTGAGCCGCTTAAAACGGGCAGCCGTTTTTCAGAATCCATACGCAGTTTTACGGACCAGGCGGTCCATCCTGACGACCGGGCGGAAATGAAGGCATTTCTGGATGATGATATGCCGGGATTTTTTGAGGCCGGTTATATGAAAAAGTCGAAAAAGTGCCGGGTTTACAATAAACAGCAGAGGCAGTATCTTTGGTGCGAGGTTACGGTTATGCGTATCGATACAGGCCATCCCCATCAGAGAAAGGCCGTATTAATATGGAAAGAACTGAACGAAGAGGTAATTCAGGCGGCGGAAATAGAGCTTTCCGGCTATGAAGACAGCATTTTACAGAGCCTTTTGGGAGGCGTGCAGCAGTGTCTGAATGACCAGGGTTATACGATACTCCATGTGAATGAAGGATTTGCAGATTTAATTGGCTACAGTGAACAGGAGATTCAGGAGAAATTCAATAACCAGTACATCAACCTGGTCTATCCTGCGGACCGTCAGGAACTCACCCGCCAGGTGAAGGAACAGTTAAAATGCGGCAATTCGGTGGAAGTGGAGTACCGGGTTACGGCAAAGGACGGCCGTGTTTTATGGATATTGGATAAAGGCCGGGTGGTGACGGGCAATGATGGAAGGGAGTATTTCATCAGTGTTTTGATCGATATTACCCAGTCTAAACATGCCCAGGAGGAACTTCGGCTGACATTGGAACGCCACAAGATCATTATGGAACAGACCAATGATATCATCTTTGAATGGGATATTGTAAAAGATCAGGTCAGCTATTCTTCAAATTGGGAGAAAAAATTCGGCTATCAGCCTATTAAAGATATGGCAAGCCAGAAAATCCCGGAAGTGTCCCACATTCATCCCGAAGAGCTGCCCAATCTCATCCAATTAATCAACGATATGGCATCGGGAGTGCCCTATAAGGAAATTGAATTCCGGGTGGCGGATATTAACGGGCGGTACCGCTGGTGCAAAATCCGTGCCGCATGCCAGTTTAATGATTTGGGCAAACCGTTTAAAGCAGTGGGCGTTATTATGGATATTGATAAAGAAAAACGAGCTTCTCAGGCGCTTCAGGATAAAGCGCAGAGGGATGAATTGACCAGGCTTTATAACAGAAGTACGGCCCAAAGTGAGATTGACAGTTATTTTGAACAGAAAACAGCCAGCGAGCAGTCTGCATTTCTCATCATTGACGTGGATGATTTTAAAAAGATCAATGACTGTTATGGCCATATGTTTGGAGATACGGTTTTACAGAAGATAGCGGAAGAACTCCGCAGAATATTCCGCAGCGAAGATATAACGGCCAGAATCGGCGGTGATGAATTCCTGATATTTATGAAGAATATTCCCAATGAAGAGAGCGCAACCAACCGTGCCCAGCGGATCATTGATTCATTTTGGCAGATGCAGCAGGATACTGGGGACCGGTGCCCGATCTCCGGCAGCATTGGTATAGCCTTCAGCCCAAGGGATGGGGAAGATTTTGAGGTGCTGTTCCAGCGCAGCGATATAGCGCTTTATAGCGCTAAGTCCCAAGGTAAAAACCGCTATATGGTTTTTGACAAAGAGACCATGAACCGTCCTTTTGGAGTTTTAGAGAAACAGATAGTAGCCAATACCAGGATCGATTCTGATTATGACGGAGGTTTGGATACGGAAAAGATTTAAATTCCGGGCTCGTCACAGCAGACAGAAACAAATAAATATCGTAAACAGAATGCGGCAAAAGTCCGGCTGTTTCCATTTCCCAGTTATTCTGGCAAATGGAGGCGGCCGGACTTTTGCCGCGCTTATCCGGATATGGTAAAATTTGGAAATAGTTCCTCCTATTGACCCAGTATTGGTTAAGCGTTTGTTATAGTATTAAATGGGCATACTAAAGAAAAATGAAGGGAGCAGAAGACTATGACAGAAGGCGCAATTACAATGGGAACCATAGAAAAATATGAAAGATACCTGGTTGAAGAGGAGAGAAGTAAGGCAACTATTGAAAAATATATCAGAGACATCAGAAAATTTTATGAGTTTCTCTCCGATGACAAATGGGTTAGTAAAGAGATGGTGATCGCGTTTAAAAACCATCTTCACCAGAGTTATAAGATCAGCAGTGTGAATTCTATTCTGGTTGCGGTAAATAATTTCCTGTCGTTTTGCGGGCTCATGGAATGCAGGGTGAAACAGTTCAAATTGCAGAAAAACCTGTTTTGCCGTAAAGAGCAGGAGCTGACCAGGGAAGATTACCATAAATTAGTTCACGCCGCCAAGTCGCGGGACAATGAAAGGCTCAGTCTGTTGATGCAGACCATATGCTCTACTGGGATCAGGGTCAGCGAGCATCAGTTCATCTCTGTTGAAGCATTAAAACAAGGCTACGCGGTGATCAGCAATAAAGGGAAAACCAGGACTATCTTTTTAACACCGGAGTTGACCGGCCGTTTGAAGGTGTACTGCAGCAAAAACCATATAGAATCAGGAGCGGTTTTTATCACAAAGAACGGAAAGCCGCTGGACCGCAGCAATATATGGACCATGATGAAAGCTCTGTGTCAGGATGCGGGGGTGGATTCGAAAAAGGTGTATCCCCATAATCTGCGCCATCTATTTGCATTTACTTTCTACGGAATTGAAAAGGATTTGCTCAGACTGGCAGATATATTGGGGCATTCCAGCATTGAAACGACCAGAATCTATACAATTTCAAGCGGGATTGAACATAAAAGAATCCTTTCTAAGTTGAATCTGCTGTGTTAGGTGGAACTGGTGGCTGAGAGCAATAAAAAACCACATAATGTAAATTATGTGGTAAGGGGTATTGCTTGCAGTAAGGCAAAAACTACATAATGTAAATTATGT
>JAGZXV010000251.1 GCA_018378255.1 Clostridiaceae bacterium
CAAACGATACAGGGTTCGTGTGGAAACCGTTTAGTGGAACTTAGGCTCCCAGCATGAAAAAGAGGCGGGCAGAAACTGAAAACCGAATCAGTGTCTGAGATGCCCCTGAACGGTAAAGTCATGAGGAGTTTACCGTGAATGGGCATCGGACCGCCTCTTTTTCATGCTGGGAGCCTTAGTTCCACTTAACAGTTGGAATCAGATCCCTGTATCGTTTGCTTCCTCCGTTCCGGTTCCCGCCCTGGTTCTTCGCCATCCGCCCTCCCCGCTTTCCTGCGTATCTTTCTCAACCAAATCCCAATTTTATATCAAGTCATATCATCCCTAAGCCCCTCAATGATATTTTCCTTTTTTATCCTGCCGACCGCATACAGCATGGTTATGAATATCACAAAAAACACGCCCGATATACTGATCATGATACTCTGCCATGGAAATATGAAGCTTAAATCAGCTCCGCCGATGACCATTCCTTTATAAATCAGCCAGGAGAACAAACAAGATGCCGGAAGCCCGAACAACAAGGTTCTCATGCCGTAAAATGCGCACTCAAATCTCATCATTTTGTTGAAAGCCCGGTCAGACATCCCTATGGAGCGGAGCATGGCCAGCTCCCGTCGGCGCAGTTTGATATTGGTGGAAATGGTGTTGAACACATTGGCAGTGGCAATCAGTGAAATCATAATGACAAAAACATAGGTGAACAGATCCACTACAAATGAGATATTACGGTTCTGTTCCAGCATTCCATAGACATTGTTTAAGGTATAGCCTGAGGTAATTCCTTCGCTTTGAATGATGGCCTCCATTTCCGCCAATGTCCGGGACGGATTTTCCGACCGGAAGGTCAGGCCCAGTTTCGTATGGATGCCGGCGCCGGACGATTTGAATTTCTGTTCAAACAGCCCTTTTGACTGGTAAGGGGCGACTGCTGTAAAAACGTAGGGCATCACCTCGGATGGCCGTTTGGGAAGCGTGTCAATGGGGATCGTGTCGACAAAGGTTATGTTCAGATTCCGGTCTGTATCCGTTTCTGATCCGTCAGATGGGTCAGACGGGGGCTGAAAAGTCATGGAACGGTCTGCGAACATATCGATCAGCACGGACCGGCCATTTTTTCCGTCATCCTTTCGTTTGGCCTTGGCGGCCGCTGTTATTTTAGCATTTTCACCGGTGTACTCTTGGGGAGATAAGCCGAGGCCTTCAATGAAATTCAGGTAAATGCTGTCTTCGATGAACTGGATATCTATGGGCAGCTCAAGGGTTTCGTTAGCCGGGCCGAAGCCTGCCGTTTCCCGGTAGATATCTGAAAAATCCCTTGTATTGACTGCAATTAGACACGTTGAAACCGCCTGGTAGGAACTGTCATAGACCCCAGATGCATTTTTCAGTTTATCATAAAGGCTGAATAGCTCTTCTTCGTCCATATCCTGGGTATAAAAACAGATGTCATAATCAGTTTCCATTGCGGCCTGTTTTGCGGCCTGTTTCAGATGAAGTCCGAACGCATTTGACGAAACAAACAGCACCATGCTAAAAGTCAGTGATAATACGACGCTGCGGTAACGCTTTTTATTTCTTTTAAAGTTTTTTAATGCGAGAGTTCCCTCTAACCCCCAAATGCGCTCCGTTAATTTAGAAGTTTTCACCGCTTTGTAATCGACTTTGATCTCATTGGTCTGGCGGATGCATTCCATTACAGGAGTTGCAGCCGCTTTCCTGGCTGGGATATAGGCTGAAATCAGGATCGTAATCATACTGACTGCGGCCGCTCCGGCGGTTACGGGGAGGGAAACTGAAAGGGTTAGAGGAACGGTATCATAAAAAATGTTTCTGAAATTTTCAGATACCATGGAAAGGACCAAGTCTATGCTGGGGATGCCGATGAGAATTCCGGCCGGTATGCCCAGCAGACCGATACAGAACCCCTCGAATAACACGGAATTTCTAAGCTGCCGTTTGGTGGCTCCCACGGAGGAGAGGATTCCGAACTGACGTATGCGCTCGTTCAGAGAGATGCTGAATGAGTTATAGATCAAAAAAATGGAACCCAGCATGACCAGTGCGACCAAGATTCCGGCAATTGAAAACAAAAGCGCATTAAACAGCTTATCACCGGAAAGACCCATAAAACGCAGCACATCATCATTTAAAAGGTAAGCATAGTTTCCTGCCTTGGCGGTGGCGTAAGCGCGGACCTGTCTGGGATTATCCAGGGTGACATAAACATTAAAACGTTCCATTTTCCCGGCGGTGTCCGCTGCTGTTATCAAGGTATAGCCAGGTGCTGTAAATTCTTCAAATGAAGGTCTTTGGCAGATGCCCACAACCGTGTATTTTTTCCGGACTTCCGGCACAAACCTTTCAGAGTTCCCTTCCGGCTGGTTTCCTGAGATATAAGGATCGTGCTGCCCCAGACTGCTCCCGGCATCCATGCGGTTTCCGACATCCAGTAAAAGGGTGTCTCCCACTGAGATATGAACGCCGCCGTTTGCCTCTAAGTGGGCCGGAATGAGAATTTCACCGCTGTTTTCAGGCAGTCTGCCGGAAAGGAGTTTAATGGGCAGTTTGTCAAATGTTTCCTGCTCGAATCCGGCAATAAAAAGATAGGGCTTGTCAGGGTTTTCCCCTCCTTCAAGCTCTGCGTAGCCGATATTTTCGAATACTGCGGCTTCCTCCGCTTCTTTATCCCGAAGCCGTTCCTGTACAAAAGCGGGCTCCACATCCAGAAATCCCACGTGCCAGGAACCGTACTTTACAACCGCGCCATTTATCAGGAAGTTCTGCAGGGAAACGGCAAAGGTGGCAACAGCCGTAATCATGGCCGCAGACAGGATAACCCCGATAACCGTTACGATTGTCCGTGTGCGGCTTTTTTTCATGCTTTGCAGGGTAACTTTATGAAATATGTTCATGGCCGCACCCTCTCATCCTTCACCACTTTGCCGTCCGAGATGCCGATAATGCGGTCCGCCTGCAGAGCGATATTCTCATCATGGGTGACAATGATGAGGGTCTGCCGGAATTTTTCATGGCTCAATTTGAGCAGATTGATGATTTCCCTTCCGTTGCGGCTGTCCAGGCTGCCTGTGGGCTCGTCGGCCAGCATGACTGCGGGAGCGTTCATCAAAGCGCGTCCTATGGAAACCCGCTGCTGCTGTCCGCCGGAAAGCTGATTCGGCAGATGGGTTCTGCGCTCCTTCAGCCCCAGCAGGTCCAAAAGCTCATTCAGCCGCTCCTCATTGACCTTCCGTTTGTCCATTAAAATGGGAAGAGTGATATTTTCCACCACATTCAGTGTGGGAATCAGGTTGTGGAACTGGTAGATCAGCCCCACCTGACGCCTGCGGAAAATGGCCAGTTTTTCATTGTCTGCGGCATAAACGTCCTGCCCGTCCAAATACACGTTTCCGCCCGACGGCAGGTCCACGCCGCCAATGATGTGAAGCAATGTGGATTTGCCCGAACCGGAAGGGCCGGTGACAGCTGTGAACTCCCCCTTTTCAATGGTCAGGGAAACATGGTCGAGGGCGGTAACCTGATTTTCACCTTTCCCGTAAACCTTGCATAGATTTTCTATTTTTAAAAACTCCATTATGTGAGCCTCCTTTTCATAGCTTACCCATATAATAGAACCTTTAACTTACATCCCGGTGACATCCCGGTGAGAGATCCGTCACTTTGGGAAATGGATGACAAAAAGCGCGCCGCCCTGCGCATGGTTTTTAGCGGTAACGGTGCCGCCCTGCCTGGTTATTATCATCTTACAGAGGGCCAGGCCGATTCCATATCCTGCGGTATTTTGGTTTTTACCGCGGTAAAAACGGTCAAACAGACATGCTAAATCCTCTTCCTTTAAAAAGCCTGGCCCGCTGTCGTGGATGGCAATCTGGGTAAAAAGCGGGGTGTCGGTGCAGGTGATCTCAATTTTTCCGTTCTCCCCTGCGGATTCCATACAGTTTTTCAGGATATTCTGGACTGCTTCGGAAAGCCAGCCAAAATCGCCTTGGATTTCAATCCCTTGAGGAGCATCTATTTGTAAATCAATATTGTGAAGTTCCATAGGGATCAGAAGCGGGCGGACTGCGGCATGGATCATGGCATTTACATCAGTTTTTTCGTTTTGGAATACTACAATGCCCGCATCCAGCCGGGATAGTTTCAACAGGGAAGTGATCAGCCAATCCATTCTCACCAGCAGTTCCTCAGTTTCCCGTACAAATGCTCTCCGCTGGTTTTCGTCAGTCTCATCAGCCAGCAGTGTCAAAATAAGGTTTGCCGATGTGAGCGGAGTTCTGAGCTGATGGGCGATATCGGCCAGAGAATCGGCCAGATGCGATTTTTCCCTTTTCAGCGCCTCATTCTGCTCGCGGATGCGCAGCGTCATCTTTGTTATTTCACTGTTTAATATGGAAAGCTCGCCTTCATCCAATTGATTGATATACAGACGGTCGGCATTATGAAGCACCAGATCGATTTGATTGGAAATCCGGGCAATGTGTTTGTACCGGGACTTGGTGAATACAAAAAATGCGGTTCCAAAGGCGGCGGAAGAGAGGAGAGCCAGGATTCCGGGCGCAATGCCGGCGGCAAACCCCAGCGTTACGGAGACTGCGGCCATAATGAGAAACAAAATGGAAAAATGCCTGAATTCCCGGTTCCTAAACATCTCTTTCCCCCAATCTGTACCCGGTTCCGCGGACAGTCAGGATGATCTGCGGGTTTGCGGGAACGTCTTCTATCTTCTCACGCAGGCGTTTGATATAAACGGTCAGAGTATTGTCATTGACAAATTCCCCGGCAGCGTCCCATAATTCGTCCAGCAGTCTGCTTCTGGTGATAATAATTTTAGGGTTGTTGATAAATACCAGAAGCAGGCGGTATTCTAATGCGGAGAGGAAAACCTCGCGGCCATTTTTTGTTACTATGCCGCCTGCCGTATCCACACGGAGGCCGCGGATTTCAAAAACCGGCCCCAGCCGTCCGCTTTTCCTAAGGGCGGCTCCGATTCGCGCAATCAGTTCCCGTGGCCGGAAGGGTTTGGTGATATAGTCGTCCCCGCCTAAATTCAGCCCTGTAACGACACTGGCCTCATCCCCGGAAGCCGTCAGAAAGATGACGGGAATACTCAGGGTTTCTTTGATTTCCGTACAGACGGTAAAGCCGTTTCCGTCAGGCAGGGAGATGTCGATTAAAGCCAGGTCGAATTTATTCCCGCTAAGCGTAGCAAGGGCTTCTGCCTGCGTTGGGGCGTGAGTGACTGTAAACCCCTCTGAACGCAGCAGAAGTATTAGATTTTTAGCGATTGCCCCATCGTCTTCAACCAAAAAAATACGCTTCATTTCATGTACCGTCCTTTATGTTACTGAATCTATCTTACCAGATATGAGTGAAATATATCCGGTTTTATTCTGTTTTTGGATCATTGCGGATCAAATCCATTAAAAAGAGGTGGGCGTCCGTCAGCACCAGGTTTTTCCTCCAAATCAGAGCTGTCATCCTGTATAATTGTGGAGAAAGTGAGTAATAATCCAGCCCGCTGTTGATAACATGCTTGATAGGAAGAAAAGCGGCGCCTATGCCGCCGGAAATCAGGCTGCGTATCATGTCGGCCTGGTTCAGGCTGAAGCCGGCACAGGGAACGGCAGGCAGTTCTTTAAAAAAGTCATCTACCAAATAGCGGATACAGTTTCCCTTTTTTTGGAGGATAAAGTCTCCTCCTTCCAGAATCCGGGCGGCCTGAGCTGCAGTTAAGTTTTCACCGGGGGTGTTAAGACCGCGGTATGGATGGGTGGAAGGGAGAACAAAAACAACCTCTTCATTTTCCAGCACCTCACTTTGTCCTGGAAAATGCCGGACGGAGCAGGTGGTGACCAAAGCCATGTCAAAACTGCCGTCCAGGACAGATTTTTCAATGTTTGATAGGTTGGAGTCAAGGATTTCCACTTCTGTATGGGGAAAATGTTTTCGGAACAGGGGTAAAATATAATACAGCTTCTGTAAAGTTTTGGCAGAAGAGCTTCCTATGGTTATGAGCTGGATCTGTGATGCCTGACGGATGCTTTTATATGCGGATTTTTTTAAGTCCAGCGCCTTTTTTGCATAGGAAATGTACATTTCACCCAATGGAGTGGGGGTGACTTCGGACTGGCCTCTGGTAAAAAGAGGGCCCCCCAGTTCTTTTTCCAGTTTACTCAAATACTGGCTCAGGGAAGACTGGGAGACGTATAAGGCTTTGGCGGCATTTGTGATATTTCTCTGTTTATCAATTTCTGCTATATATTCTAAATATCTGGTGTCCATAAACAATTACCTCATTTGTCCTGGATTTTATAATAGGTTGGAGAGGGACGGCTGGAACATGGGATAATACTCCTGGATCAATGATATCATCATCTGTTCCCCCGGCGTGAGGGGACAAAAGGACTGGCGGGAGATAAAGTTTATCCGGTAAGAGCGGGGATTAAGCCGGTAATACCGTACATCCGGTCCTGGCAGGGCACAGCTGGCCGGCAGCATAGTGACCCCGAAATCTTTAGATACCATGATGGCGGCATGGTGCATGTGCTTGATCCTGCATGTGGAGGCGGGAAAGAAATTGATCTGGCGGAAGAGCAGTTCTTCAATTTGGCGGACATTGGAATTCTCAGCGGCCAATATAAAATGATCTTCCGCGAAATGACGGCCGATATCCTCAGGCGTAATGAGGTGCTCAGGATTGGGCAGGCGGCAGTATGGATGGTTTGCATGAACTGCAAACAGTATTTCTTCTTCCCCCAGAATTTGATTACAGCCTGGCAGCCCATTCAGAGAGGTGGACGCCATGAGCGCGATATCAGCTTTCCCTTCTTCCACCATCTTTTTAATCTGTGTCTGGTTTTCCTCTGAAAATTCCAGAGTACAATCTGGAAATTCCTTTTTAAAAATGGGAATAATATGGCACAATAGTTTCAATGCCCATGATATGGAAGCCACCAGCCGAATGTGTTCGGAATGGATCAGCAGAGCGGCTTCACGCTTAAAATTCTGCTCCATGGCCTGAATATCCCGGCAGGCGGCCAGATAGATCTTGCCGGAAGGCGTGGGGTATAATTCGCCGTCATGCCTCAGAAAAAGGGGGGTGCCCAGTTCCTCC
>JAGZXV010000252.1 GCA_018378255.1 Clostridiaceae bacterium
CACGTTTCATCAAACATTTTTTCATCCATCACTTTAAGGTCTTTTGCCACTTCCGGCACGAAATCCATCTGTTCAATGATATCTTTCTTAAGATCGATTCCAGGCGCGATCTCGATGATGGTCATCTTTCCGCCGATCAGCTTGAACACGCACCGTTCCGTCACGTATAAAACTTCCTGTCCGGATTCGGCCGCATATTGGCCGCTGAATGTGATCTGCTCCACTTTCTTTAAGAATTTACGGCCCTTGCCCTCTTCTGCAATCACCAGTTTTCCATCCTGAATCTCTTCTTTACATTTATCAGCGAACATTCCGGCGAAAATCACCTTTTTTGAAGCCTGTGAGATATTGATAAATCCGCCGGGGCCGGTCAGTCTCGCAATCTTTTTAGACGGGTCTTTTTTATCTGGAATGAAGAATTTACTCACATTGATGTTGCCTTCTTCATCTGCCTGGGCCAGTCCCAGCACAGCCACATCACAGCCGCCGCCGTCATAAAAATCAAACATGGAACCGTGATCCACATTGGCTTCCGCATTATAAGCGCTTCCGAAATTGGGAAGGGCTGCCGGAACACCGCCGAAGGAGCCGCTTTCTGTTGTCATGATAATATCATTGCTGTAGCCTTCCTCGGAAACAATGCTGGCCGTTTCGGACGGGATTCCAACTCCAAGGTTGATAATCGCCCCTTTTCTCAGCTCTGCCGCACACCTTCTGACAATCACCTTTCTGGGGGATAAAGGCAGTACGGGAAGGGCGTTCAGCGGTTTCTTTAAGTTTCCTGCAAATGCCGGCTCATAATAGGTGCCTTCTGTCTGCCAGCAGGCATTGGGATCGGTGGCCACCACCACATAATCCACTAAGGCGCCAGGAATCTTCACATCCTTAGGATGGAGGGTTCCCTTCTGCGCCGTATACTGAACCTGCACAATTACAATTCCGCCGCTGTTTTTGGCAGCTTCCGCCACCGCGTATCCTTCGTTGATGGGCCCTTCATTTTCAAAGGTAATGTTGCCGTTTTCATCAGCGGTGGTTCCGCGCAGAAGCGCCACATCCAGTTTAAAGGATTTGTAGAACAGATACTCTTCTCCGTCCAGACTGATCAGTTCAACCAGATCTTCTGTGGTCACTTCATTCATCTTGCCCCCTTCTACACTGGGGTCCACATAGGTCCCAAGGCCCACTTTCGTTATGAGGCCCGGACGGTGGGCTGCAATCTCTCTCCATAGATTGACAATCACGCCCTGGGGGAGGCAGTGACAAGCCATCTTATTGGCCCTTACCAGATCGTTCATGGCGAACGCGGAACCGATATGGGCGGCAGACCACTTTGTCACCAGGCCTTCGATTCCAAGCCGTGTCATCCCACGCTCTTTCCAGTCTCCCATGGCGCTTCCCTGCTTCATGGTGAGGTCACAGGGATGACCTGTTTCCTTGTAATTGTCCGCAATTGCCACTGCGACTTCCTCCGGCCAGCCGGAAAGCCCCATGCCTGCCACTCCTACGGTGGCATGATCCGGTATCAACTGTGCTGCTTCTTTGGCGGTAATAAATTTTGCCATGCTGTTCTCCTCCTAATAGTTAAGTGTAAGGTGTTCTATTTCAAATGATCCTGGGCATCCTCTACGCTTTGAAAGCCATATTGTCTGACCGTGGCTTCCATCACGAGAGTTCCCGGATTCATTTCCTGCTTTATTAACTGTCTAAAATGCTGCTGCAACAGGCGCAGCGTCTCCAGCGAATAGGTCAAAAGCTCTCCATGGGCATATGTTTCCAGTGAAGTATCCAGGCCGGAAACCGCATCTGTCTTTCTGAGCGGACGCCCTCTTTTTGCGAAACCGGGGTACTGTTTTCTGAACCGTTCCATCCACACAACCTGGATTTCCGTCAGTTCTGCCGCCAGTTCCTCTTTTTCTGCGGTCACTTCCGCAAGCAGCTCCCGGATGCGCTTAAATTCTTCCGGTGCGGTGTCCTCCATCATATAGCCGTATTTTTCCGTCATCAGGTTTCTTCCAGTCATCTCTGCCCGCTTCAGATCGTTAAGATAGGATAAAAGCGATTCCCTATTCCAGACGGTAAACTGGCTTTTTCTCATAATATCAAAGGTCTTCCGGTCATCCTGACAGGCTGCCCGGCCGCCTTCGTTTGAAACATTGGTAAACATCTCCCATTCCCGTTTAACTATCTCCAAAACCAATTGTTCTGTCTCTTCATGATTCATATGCCACCTCGGTTCTTTGGCCGCTTTTGCCGTCTATCCCTGCAGCCAATGCATTCTCCTGATCTGTGGATCTCCGATCTTCCCCATCATCTGATCCAGATGATTTTGCAGAAACGGATCTTCACTTTCCGTTAAATGCTGGTTTTTTAACTCTTTGACTATTTTTTCACAAATCACTTCGATCAAATGCTGTTTCTCTTCTTCCTCTGTCTGTACTCCGGCCAGTTCCCCAAACAGCTCCCAGGTATCACTCAGTAAATCCAGATCCTTTAGTCCCCTGTGCATCCATTTATAAAACGGGGCATACTTCCTGTTCAGCAAATACACCATTGACATGCCGCTTTTGATAAATTCCGCCAGCGCCAGACAGGCTGCCGCCGGTTCTCCTCTCCGCCTGCATCTGGGGTAATTATACTGTCCAGCCTGTGACATAACGGCTGCCCGGGCCACCATCTTTTTAATTCTCACATCTTCAGGATAGCCCTTTTGAAGCTCACTGCGGATTCTGGTAAAACTGCCTTCATCATCCCGGAACACTTCCCCGTTTACTGCGACGGCCAGATAGCTTTCAGGCAGATTCATCCACTCCAGGTTATTTTCAGGGACGCCGGGAACCAGCAGAAAATGACGGTAATAATCAGAAATTTCCCACACTCCGGTCCGGTGCCCGCCTAACTTATGATCCCGCCTCACCCGGACCCCATTGTACCAGAGGGGAAGCCGCTCATATTCAGCCTGCAGCCCGGAGCCGATTCTCTCCATCACATTCCGGTTCACCCACATGCAGAAAGCGGGACCAAAATCATGGTCCCTGGAATATTCATCGTCATAACCAAAACACTCCGATCCCTCTCCGGCCAGGCCCACCGCAATACGGCTTTCATATTCCGGAAATCTGTCATGGATCATCGTTCTGCCGTAGGTTTCATAATATCCCCTTGCCAGTTCCAGACCTTTCATGTTCAGCACTTCCCTTCTTTTTTATCTGTTCACTGATCATGGCAATGTTGGCGCTGATTGTTTCATATTCCCGGCTTTTTCCAAACAGGCTGTATATAATGCGAAGAGCCTGGTTATATGCGCCGAGAGACTGTTCTAATCTTCCCTTTTTATAAAGGCTTCCCCCCAGCGCCGATAAGGCCGCCGCATAATGTGGGTCGTTGTTATGGTCTTTCTCTTCAAACAGGGCAAGGGCCCGGTTCACAGCTTCTTCCTCGTCCTTTTCCCTGTTTAAGCTGCCATAAAGCAGGGCCAGATTGACATATGTAACGGCCAGTTCTTCCCCGCATTCCGGACAGCCTTCTATTATTTCAAGCGCCATCTTAAGCGCTTTTAACGCTTCTTCCAAAAGGCCCATATCCTGATAAACCAGGCTCCTGTTATTATACAGGCTGGCCAGCCTGTACCCTGTCTCCCCTCTGAGTTTCAAAATATCTTCTGCTCTGTCATACAGTTTAAGCGCCTCTTTCATCCGCTTTTCCATGCGGAGCGTTCCGGCCAGATTGATTAAAAGCACGCCAAAAGAAAGTTCTTTTCCATGATTTCTTCCCTCTTCCAGGCTGACCGCCCGTATAAATGCCTTTTCTGATTCGTCCAGCCTGCCGCTTCCGCGGTAAAAACCGCCCAGTTCGCTGAGAAGGGCAGTCAATGCATCCTCATCCTTTTCTTTTTCCGCCAGCTCAATCTGCCGGCAGAGCCAGGGTTCCACCTCGCTTGTGCGGCCCTGGGCAAATAAAGAATCCAGATATTGAAAAAGTTGTTCTGTTTTCAGCCTATCCTCTCCCCCTTCCCGGTGTGGGAACTGCTGTTCCCGAAAATAACAAGCCGGGGCGCGCTTCCTTTAAAGAAGAATCTGCCCCGGCTTTTATGCTGTCTTCTATTTCACATTCAGACCATATTCCCTGACAATCTGCCTCAGCGTTTCCATCTCCTGGTCGGAAGGCACATAGGTATGAAATTGTGATTCTTCATATTCCAGCTGTTCCCGTTTTCCTTCTCCTAATTTGTGATAAGGCAGCAAATTCACTTCCCGGCAGGTGGGAATCCGTTCTGTCAGAAATTCCCCCATAGCTCTCATATTGCTTTCCTGGTCGTTATATCCCGGCAGCACCGGCGTCCTGGCGATGACTGGAATGTTCAGTTCATTGGAGATCCGGCACAGATTGTTAAGAATCTTTTCATTGCCCACTCCGGTACCTTTTTTATGTTCGTCACTGTCCATATGCTTTATATCATATAAAACCAGATCCACATATTCCATCACAGTCCGGACCGCTTCCCAGGAAGCATATCCGCAGGTTTCCACTGCAGTATGTATCTTGTTTTCACGGCACTTTTTCAGGATCGCCGCCGCAAATTCAGGCTGTGACAATATCTCTCCCCCGGTAAGGGTAACTCCTCCTGTATCGGCATAAAACAATTGATCCATGGATACCTCTTTATACACTTCATCCACGGTCATCCGTTTTCCCATAATCTCCCTGGCCTGGGCAGGACAGGCAGATACACACTCACCGCAGCCGTCACAGAGTTTCCGGTCGGTTTTGACTTTTCCCTTTTCTGCGGCGGATATGGCATTTTTTCCACACCTTGGAATGCAGGAAAGGCAGCCAACACACTTATCCGCAAGGTACATCAGCTGAGAACGTACCTCATTGGATTCCGGGTTCGCGCACCAGGCGCACCTGAGAGGGCATCCTTTGAAAAATACGTTGGTCCGGATGCCTGGGCCGTCGTGAATACAATAATGCTGGATATTAAAAATTATACCGGAATCCCGGCTGTTCATAAGCCTCACCTCTGTTATCTTCTATGAGATCATCTTATCATTCCGTTAAAAAAGATACAAGTTTTCCAAACAACGCCAGATTCTTTCTATGCATTATGCACAATTTTCTTTTTAGAAACAGTGCAGACATCCCATATTCCCGGACTATAGCTGGTGCTCTGTACGGGCGATCACCTCATCCTGCATCTGCGGATTTAACTGTACGAAATAGCAGCTGTAGCCTGCGATCCTCACAACCAGTTCCCGGTAGTCTTTTGGATTTTCCTTGGCCGCTACCAGCACATTCTTATCCACAATGTTAAATTGGATGTGTTTGCCGCCATGGGTCAAATAAGTCCTGATCATACCCGATAATTTGCGTAAGTCCTCGTCTGTTTTCACCGCCGAAGGATGGAATTTCATGTTTAGCAGCGTGGCCTGCCATCTGTCCTGCCCTACTTTTAACGCACTGTTCAGCACTGATGTCGGCCCCTTTTGATCCACCCCATGCATCGGAGACACGGAACCGTCTGCAAGAATTTCTCCCGCTTTCCTTCCGTCAGGTGTGGCGCCGGTCAACAGACCTCCCGGCTGGTGGCTGGTGATGGAAATGCCGGTAGGAACATGGGTTCCGCCCGTAATCGTTGGAATTGTATCGCAGATATCTTCAAATGCCTGATAGCAGCGGGCCACCATTTCATCGGCATAATCGTCATTGTTGCCGTATTTAGGCGCGTTCAGGAAGTCTTTCTGCATCGCCTCACAGCCTTCCCAGTCCGCTTCCAGAGCGTTATATAATTCTTCCAGAGTATATTTCTTTTCATCGAATACCAGTTTTTTAATCGCCGTCAGAGAATCGCCTACATTGACCATTCCGATCGGATCTATGACCGCCACATTCTCAAATGGCATGGTACGGCAGAAGGTATCCGTTCCCGATTCGATCCCTTCAAACATCAGCGCTGAACGGAGCGGATCCGGCAGAAGTTCCTGGGTGATCTTAATTTCCACATTATTTTTCTGGCCTACGATATTCATGCAGTACTCCATTTCCCGGATAAATGCCTGATAAAGATCCTCGAATGTCTGAAATTCCGTAAAACTTCCTGCATCGATTCCGCATTTTTCCTTCGTCTTCATATCCACGCCCTTATGCCGGAAGATATCAAAGATCAGGGGTATTGTGACCATGGGAACCGGGCCGGTTCTGGACTTTCCTGGCAGGTTGGCATCCAGGCAGCCGGTAATTATGTAATCCCGGGCGTCTTCAACCGGACATCCGCGGCCGGTAAAAAATTCGATATAGGATTTGTCGCTGATAAATGCCGGCAGCCCTAATCCGGCTCTCACCACTTCCAGCGCTTTTATCATCAGTTCTTCCGGGGTATCCTCGCTCACCCGGACCGTAATGGTATGATGAGGGGTTTTCGTTATTAATGCTGCATCCAGCATCATATAGGAAATGTCATTGGTTCCGTCCGTACCGTCCGGTTTGGTACCGCCGATCAGGAAGTTATGCCATTTTGCCATTCCCGCATTTTTCTTCCTGTTATTCTTTCCTGAAGTGCGGTTTAACTCCATATCCTTTAAACGCAGGCAGCAAAGCCATTCCGTGGCTTCCTCCCTGGTAATTCTCCCTGCTTTTAAATCGGCCTCATAAAACGGATACATCATCTGGTCAAATCTGCCGCCCGGAAGAGTAGTGGATGGGCTCAGCATCAAAAACTGGAACCAGAAACACTGCATTGCTTCTTTAAAGGTTCTTGGAGCATGAGCCGGCACCCAGGCACAGCTTTCCGAAATCTGCTTCAGCTCTGCTTTTCTCGTTTCATCCTCTTCTTTATCTGCCATCTCTGCGGCCAGCGCACTGTAGCGTTCTCCCAGCCTGTTCATGGCTTCCAGGGACATGATCACTGCTTTATAATAGCGGTATTTGTCCACTCCGTCAGGGGTATTGAAGCTGACCTTTTTCATCTCTTCCCGGGCCTGCTCTATGAGGGCCAGAGTTCCGCTTTTCAGTATCTTTGTATAGTCCACGCCAAGCAGGATCAGGGAAGGGCCAAGGCCAAGACCGGACTGGGCATAAC
>JAGZXV010000253.1 GCA_018378255.1 Clostridiaceae bacterium
GCCGCTGAAGGAGTGCTGTTTGAAAACGGCTACTGACAGGCTCCGGTCTGCACCCCCAGCCGCGCCTCCTTCCTGACGGGACGTTATCCCAGAACCACCAGGTGCCGCGCCAACGGCCAGTCCATGCCTCCTTACGAGCGGCTGGTCTCCCGCGTCCTCGCCGACCACGGTTATTATTGCTCTCTTGTAGGCAAGCTGCATCTGGCTCCCTGCGGTCCAAAAGCCTGTCCGATTCATGAAAAACGGATCGACGACGGGTTTACGGAATTCCATTGGGCCCATAACCCTTCCGGCATCGGCAACTGCGGGCTGCCGGAATCCGGTGGAACCTACTGGAGCGGGAATGAATACAGCCACTGGCTGTTTAAACGGGGGAAAAAATACCAGTATCCTGATTTCGACCGGATGGGGTATGTAAAAACCGGGATGGATGAAGAAGATCATTTTACGAAATGGTGCGTCGACCAGGCCATCGATTCCATCCGCTACTTTGCTGAGGAAAAACGCCAGATGCCGGAATTTAACAGTCCACCCTGGTTTTATAATATTAATATTTTCGATCCTCACCACGCCTTTGATCCGCCGAAACGCCTTCTTGACAAGTACCTTGCCCGGGCGGAAGAACTGCCTCTGCCCAAGTATTTAAAAGGTGAACTGGATGAAAAAACAATTTTCCAGAAACAGGATCATGAAAACGCATACAACAATACCTCCACTCCCCACCACTTCAGTTTTGACGAGATGAACGATGACGATCACAGAATGGTAAAAGCAGCTTATTACGCCATGGTAGAGCTGATTGATATCCAGTTTGGGCGCCTGATGCAGGTTTTGGAGGAGACAGGGGAGATTGAGAATACCATAGTCATTTTTACTTCCGATCATGGGGAGATGCTGGGAGATCACGGCATCTATCTGAAAGGTCCTTATTTTTATGAAGGAATGGTTCATATTCCGCTGATCATGTCCTGGAAAGGTCATTTCTTAAAGGGCGCGCGGCTTAATACCCTGACCGAGCTGACCGATCTGGTTCCCACAATTGAGGAGTTCTGTATTGGCGGGGCCGAAGCCGGAGTGCAGGGCCGTTCCCTGGCCGGTATCCTAACCGGCGATGCGTCTCCGTCAGGCCACCGCGACAGCGTGTACAGCGAATATTACGAAGCTATGCCCTGGCACACCGCTCCTGAGGCTTATGCAACCATGGTGTACGACGGCCGTTACAAGCTTTCTCGTTTCCATACGTCGAAGGAAGGCGAACTGTATGATTTGCAGACGGATCCCGATGAATTCCACAATCTGTGGAATGATAAGGCCTGCTCAGAAATAAAGATAAGAATGCTGGAGCTTCTGGCCGACCGGATGGCGGACACCGTCGATCCTCTGCCGCTGGCTGAAGACAAGTGGTAAGAAGCAGGAAAAATGTTCATGACAGGCAGAAGCGGACCGGCGCCAAGACACCGGGGCCGGAGACTGGAACTGTTATGTTGAGACCATAATATCCATTGTGGTCTCTTTTTTTGACCAATTTTTCCTCCGGCCGGATTGCTGTTATAAAATTACAAAATTATAAAAATTCACTCAGAGTCTCGCCAAGCAGGAAATTATATGATATACTAAAGTGATATGTTATGGGATAACGAGGAGTAAACCTATGCTGAATGAAGACAAGATCAAATTAATGACGGGCATCGCCATGTTTGAAAAGCGGGAAGGCAAAAAGATTGCGCCTGCGAACCTGTATTTTAAAAGTGATTATGTGGGACGGCATATGATCCGTTCATTTTTCGGTTATACGTTTTGCAGTATGCTGATTCTGGTTATCTGGCTGCTCTATAATTTAGAGCAGATTCTTAATTCCTTAAACCTGGATGAACTGGTGGCAACTGGGAAGAATCTTCTGTTTTTGTATGTAGGCGGCCTTGTCCTGTACCTTTTTATCACGTTTATCGTATATTCGAAAAAGTACAGCTACGCGGTGCGCGGGCAGAAGGTTTATGTAGCTAAACTCAAACGCCTGAATAAGCGGTACGAATTTCAGAATAAGAGCAAGGAACTGGCAAAGGAGGGCGGACGGTTATGATGGGTCTACTCGTATTAAAAGAACGGCTGAAAGTTTTTTATGCAAAGTATGATATATATTTTTATCCACTGATAAAGTTTATTCTGGCGTTCACCACTTTTTATGTGATGAATCAGAATATCGGGTTTATGGCTAAACTAAAAACACCGATGATACCGTTTCTTTTGGGCCTTGTGTGCGCATTTCTGCCCTATGGGGCGATTTCACTGCTGGCGGCAGTGTTTATGCTGGCGCATGTGTACAGCGTATCCATGGAGATTGCCTTGATCATAATGGTATTTTTTGTGGTCATCGGCATTTTATATTACGGATTCCAGCCGGGGGACAGCTATCTGCTGATCCTCACCCCGTTGGTGTTTTTGTTCAAGATTCCATATGTTATTCCGCTATTGGTGGGGCTGTCGGGAAGTCTGATTTCGATTATCCCCATTAGCTGCGGCGTTTTTATCTATTATGTATTCCTATATGTAAAACAGAATGCCGGAGTTTTGACGAATGATGCGTCCATGGATATCACGCAAAAGTACATCCAGATCATAAAGAGCCTGGTTTCCAACCAGCTTATGGTAGTCATGATCTGCGCATGTGCGGTGGGTGTCCTGGTCGTTTACCTGATTAAAAACCTTTCCATGGACTACGCGTGGATGATAGCGATCATAGCGGGAACCGTTGCACAGCTGGCCGCTATCTTCGTGGGGGATTTTTTGTTTAACGTATCCGTTCCGATGGGACAGCTTCTGACAGGGGTTGTGATTTCCGTAATTATTGCGGGGATTTATGACTTCTTTGTATTTGCTGTGGATTACAGCAGGACGGAATATATACAATTTGAAGATGACGATTATTACTATTATGTAAAGGCTGTACCAAAGATCGCAGTCAGCGCGCCTGATGTCAAGGTACAGAAGATAAATACCAGAAAGAATATGAAAGGCGGCAGATAGGGCCGGATTGCCGTGATAAAGCAGTTTAATGGGAGGTGAAAACATGGCGGATCTTGTAAGCGTCTTGTATTCCTGGCTGTCTTTTTTGCCAAGGATTACAAAGACGAATTTTCTGGAGATTGCAATTATAGCATTTCTGGTTTACGAAGTGCTTTTTTGGATAAAAAATACAAGAGCGTGGACACTGTTAAAGGGTCTGGTTGTTATAATGGCATTTACGTTGTTTGCTGCCGTGTTGAGACTGGATACGATTTTGTGGATACTGGAAAAGACAGCGACAATAGCGACGACTGCCCTGATTATTATATTTCAGCCGGAACTGCGCAAGGCGTTGGAACAGCTGGGAAGCAAGAATCTGATTACCGGTATTTTGTCCTTTGACGACGGGAAAGCCGATTTGGGATTTACGGAAAAAACGGTGAATGAGCTTGTAAAGGCCACCTTTGAGCTGGCAAAAGTTAAAACAGGCGCTCTGATGGTAATTGAACGGGGAGTTTCTTTAAAAGAGATCGAACGGACGGGAATCGAGATTAACGGACTGATTACCAGCCAGCTTCTGATCAATATTTTTGAACACAATACGCCCCTTCATGACGGAGCAGTGGTAATCCGGGGCAACAGGATCGTGGCTGCCACCTGTTATCTGCCCTTATCGGATAATACCAGCATCAGTAAAGCGCTGGGCACCAGGCACAGGGCTGCCGTAGGAGTCAGTGAGGTTACGGACAGCTTAACGATCGTCGTGTCGGAAGAGACAGGCAGAGTGAGCCTGGCCGAAGGCGGCGAACTGAGAAGGATTAATGATGCCGAGGTTTTGAGAAAGGCATTGGCTGGAATAGAACAGCAGGAAGAGAGCAGCAGTAGATTTAAGATTTGGAAGGGAAGGCTGAAGAATGAAAGAAAGGCTGACAAATAATCTGGGCTTAAAAGTTCTCTCCATATTTCTGGCCTTCTTCGTATGGCTGATAGTGGTAAATGTTTCAAACCCTGTGGTTCAGAGAAGCAAGGAAGTCACGGTGGATGTGATCAATGAAGAGGTGCTTTCCGCAAAGCAGCTCACTTATGAGATCGTGGGAAAGAGCAAGGTCACGGTTTCCTATGAAGTGAGAACGAGAGATGCATATAAGATATCCACATCGGATTTTCATGTTTATGCTGATCTGGCCGAACTCTATGACGTTACAGGGTCGATACCGCTGAAAATTGAGGTGACCAATGAAGGCGCCAGATCTTTGCTGGAAGGAACGCCCACAACCAATCCAATGGTTATCAGGGTTGAAACGGAGGGAATCCAGAGAAAAAGGTTTGATTTAGAGCCCAATGTAACAGGAACCCAGGAAGACGGCTATGCGGTCGGATCAGCTGTACTGAATCCGGATTATGTATACGTCAGAGGGCCGGAATCCCTGATCGGACAGATCAGTTCCGTAGGTATTCCGATTGAAATTGACAATGCCAATACAGATGTGGAAGGAACTGCGGCGCCGGTTCTCTATGATGCAAACGGAAAAGAGCTGGAGCTGGGAGAAAAGGTTACGCTGAACCAGAATGAGATATCCTACCAGGTGCCCATCTTAAAGGTGAAAAACCTGAATCTGGATTTTGAAATCCAGGGTGAAGTTGCGGAAGGATATAAATATACAGGAGTTGAGTGCTCGCTTAACAGCGTGTCGGTAGTGGGACTGAAATCCGCGCTGGCATCCTACAGCACATTGATAATTCCAAAGGAAGAACTGGATATTACAGGACTTACATCGGACAAGACGGTCGAGGTGGATCTGACAAAATATCTGCCGGAAGGAATTACCATGATCGGAGATAATAAGACGGTTACTGTTACGCTTAAAGTTGAGGCGCTGCAGAGCCGGAGTATCAGGCTCGATCTTTCGGAAGTGGAAAAGACCGGAGAGTCGGAAGATAAGATTTATGTATACAGCAGAACATTTTTAGATGTTACGGTCCGCGGGCTGTCGGAAGATTTAGACAGCCTGACCGCGGCCGACCTACATGCGTCGCTTAATCTGGAGAACTTGGTGGACGGAACGAATGACGGTATTTTAACCTTCCAGGCGGGAACTGCCTATGAAGTGATGTCCTACAGTGAGTTTGAAATCACTGTTTCTTCCAAGGATGGTGAAGAACCATCAGAAGGGGAGACGTCGGAAGGAAGCTCTGAAACTGAAACATCGGAATCTCAAAGTGAAGAGCAATAACATATTAGAATCAGATAGATGATTGGGGGACAGACCTATGGTAAGTGCAAAAGTGACAATTAAAAATCCTACAGGACTTCATTTAAGACCGGCAGGCATTCTGTGCAAGGAGGCCATGCAGTTTAAAAGTTCCGTTAACTTTAAGTTCAGAAACAGCACCAGCAACGCGAAAAGCGTTCTGAGCGTCCTTGGAGCATGTGTGAAGAATGGCGATGAAATCGAATTCGAATGCGCCGGAGAGGACGAAGAAGAGGCATTGGCAGCTATGATTAAGGCAGTGGAAGACGGTCTTGGAGAATAGCTTTCAATAAAATATAATTAATAAGGAGGACGCATTATGTATAAGGGAACTAATGCATCAGAAGGTATTGGCATCGGTAAAGCTGCCATTATCAAAGAACAGGAACTGGTAATCACACCGGATAAAGTGGCGGATACCGCTGCGGAGGTTACGCGTTTTAAGGGGTGCTTGACCAGACCATGAAGGAAACAAGCGAGCTGGCCGCTGATCTGGCTACCAGAGTAGGGGAGCAGGAAGCGGAGATCATGAACGGACATTTGATGCTTCTTTCAGATCCGATGCTGACCGGTGAAATTGAGAATGCAATCACAGGGGAGAGTGTTTGCAGTGAATTTGCCATTGAAACGGTCTGCAATATGTATGCTGATCTGTTCGCGTCCATGGATGACGAACTGATGCAGCAGAGAGCGACCGATATGAGGGATATTAAGACCAGGATGCAGATGATTCTGAAGGGAATTAAAGCGGTTGATATCTCAGCCCTGCCTGCAGGAAGCATCCTGGTAGCTAAGGATCTGACGCCTTCCATGACGGCAGGAATCAATCCTGAACATGTAACTGGTATTGTTACGGAACTGGGCGGAAAAACATCGCACAGCGCAATTTTGGCCCGCGCTCTGGAAATTCCTGCTGTTGTTGCAGTTAACGGCATCCTGGAGCAGATTAAGGACGGGGATCAGATCGTGCTGGACGGATCGGAAGGATGCGTATACGTAAATCCGGAAGAGGCCGTAGTTGCCGAATACGCCGAAAAAGGCGAGATCTTCAGAAAAGAAAAGAAGGAACTGGAACGTTATATTGGTAAGCCTTCAGTTACAAAAGACGGCGTTGCCGTTGAAGTGGTGGCAAACATCGGACGTCCTGAAGATGTGGACAAGGTGCTTCAGTATGATGCGGAAGGCGTAGGCCTGTTCCGTACCGAGTTCCTGTTTATGGACCGGAATGCAATGCCTACGGAAGAAGAGCAGTTTGAGGCATACAAAAAAGTGGCAGTCGCCCTTCAGGGAAAACCGGTTATCATTCGTACCCTGGATATCGGCGGCGACAAAGAGATTCCTTATATGGGGCTGGAAAAGGATGAAAACCCATTCCTGGGATACCGCGCGATCCGTTTCTGCCTGGACAGGAAAGAAGATATTTATAAACCGCAGCTGCGCGCCCTTCTGCGTGCGAGCGCATTCGGCAGTATAAAGATCATGATTCCTATGGTTACCTGTATTGATGAATTCAGAGAAGCCAGGGGCCTGATTGAGGAACTGAAAGCGGAGCTGGACAGCCAAAACATTGCTTACAATAAAGATATCCAGGTGGGTATT
>JAGZXV010000254.1 GCA_018378255.1 Clostridiaceae bacterium
TATACGGAGATCGACGTGGTGGGGCACCGTCTGGTTCACGGGGGAGAGAAATTTTCCGGTTCTGTGGTCATCACAGACGAAGTCATCCAGGCCATGAAGGAATGTAATGATCTGGCCCCTCTCCATAACCCGGCCAACCTGATTGGTGTCTATGCCTGCAGGGAGCTGATGCCGGATCTTCTTATGGTAGGAATCTTCGATACGGCATTTAACCAGACCATGGAGCCTAAGGCATTTCTCTATGGCCTGCCGTACCGGTATTATGAGAAATATAAGATCCGCCGCTACGGTTTTCATGGAATCAGCCATAAGTACGTGTCCCAGAGGGCCGCGGAGTTCATGAGACAGGACCCGTCCGGGGTAAAGACCATTGTCTGCCATTTGGGAAATGGGGCCAGCATCTGTGCGGTCAAGTACGGCAGGGTGGTGGACAATTCCATGGGATTTACGCCTTTAGAAGGGCTGGTGATGGGAACCCGGTGCGGAGATGTGGATGCCGGCGCCCTGGAGTATCTGTCGAAAAAAGAGAATCTGGACTTTCAGCAGATCATGACCATATTAAATCAGGAGTCGGGAGTTCTGGGAATCTCCAGCAATTTTTCCAGCGATTTCAGGGAACTGAAGGACGCGGAGATCAAGTACAATGACAAGGCCGCCCTGGCAAGGGAAATATTCGTATACCGGGTCGCCAAATATATCGGCAGTTATGCGGCGGCCATGAACGGTGTGGATAATATAGTCTTCACCGCCGGTGTGGGGGAGAATGACTCCGATATCCGGGAACAGATCTGTGAATACCTGGAATTTCTGGGCATTACCATTGATGAAGTCAAAAACCGGGAACAGGCGGAAGCGGTCCGGATTTCCGATGGAACTTCCCGGATCAACGTGCTGGTGATCAAGACCAATGAAGAACTGGAGATTGCCAGGGAAGCCGCTGCGGTGGCTTTGCAGTTAAGAGGAGAAGGCTGTGAACATCATTAGATTTTTTTGAAATGAGAAATCTTATCGAAAAAAGTGCTTGCATTTTTGGTTAGCGTATGCTAATCTATATGTAGTTAGCAAACACTAACTAACGTGTGAATATTCTATACATTTAAACCTGAAACAGGTTTTCCTCTATCTGACCCGTAGAGGTTCGTGACTCCTACGAAAAACACCCTTATACCCGCATAATAAGGGTGTTTTTTCGTACCATTTTCAGAGAAATGAAATTGATCCTAATAATATTTCTCAACAAGGGGATAATGATAATTACAGAGCAATAAACAGGTTGATGACGATTAAAAAACAGGATATGATTATAGCGTGGTTAGCTAAAACTAACTATGCGGCAAAGGAGGTATTATTTTGTCAGCCGATGTGATTTTAAACTATTTAGGACAGTGTGATACGGAAAGAAAAGTGGAGTTTCATATTGTGTGCCAGTGTGCGCCGGTGTTAAAAGGGATTAAGATTTCCAATATCGTCACGATTGCCGCCGGAGCCTGGAAAACGATCAAGCGGACGTTGGCGGGAAGCAGGATTATCTGCGTGCCTTTGTTTATGGGCAGGGAAAAGGATGTGATATTTCTCTATCGTTATGAAGAGATGGCAGAATATTTAAAAAATGAAAATGTCCGGAAGTTTATGGAAGAATACGGATATATAAACCCGACTGTGGAATCGGTAATATTCAGGCTCCGCAGGAGATATCAGGATTATTCGGAAGGAAAAACAGGCTTTCCTCATGAACTCGGCGTCCTTTTGGAATATCCGCTGGAGGATGTTCAGGGATTTATCCAAAATCAGGGAAAGAACTGCCTGCTTTGCAAATACTGGAAAGTCTATCACAACAAAGAGCGGGCCAAAGAGATTTTCCGGCAGTATGACCAGGTCCGTGAATGCGCTATGAAAGAAATGATTGCGGGATGTCCACTGAGACAGGTGGCCAGTACCTGATCATGGATTCATATAAATAATGCCGCAGTTTGCGACGGCAGCGGGCTGCGGCACAATAAAAAGGAGGATAGGCAGACAATTAACTGCCTGAAAAAATGATGAAGGAAGTATATGTAGTTTATTGGAGCGGAACAGGAAACACCGCGGCTATGGCAAAAGCGGTAGGAGAAGGAATTGCAGCAGGAAAAGGGGCTGCGAAGGTGGTAACTGTCGGCGAGGTGACGCCGCAGATGTTAAAAGATGCAAAATGTTTTGCCCTCGGCTGCCCTTCCATGGGAGCTGAACAGTTGGAAGAAGGCGAAATGGAACCGTTTGTATCGGAGGTGGAGGTATTTGCTTCCGGAAAAAGGATCGGTTTATTTGGCTCTTATGGATGGGGAGACGGAGAATGGATGAGGGAATGGGCCGCCCGGATGGAGAGAGCAGGTGCAGAAATCGTTGGAGGAGAAGGTATCATTGCCAATGAGGCGCCGGACGAAGAGGCCCTGGATGCCCTTAGGAAACTTGGAATGGAACTTGCAAAGTAAAATCATTCTCCTGTTTTCTTTACATACTATTTCTTGTAGGATATAATGTAAATTACTAGAAATGCATGTTATTTTCAGAAAATAAGGGGTCTGAGCTATGAAAAAACTTATGAGGGCAGCCGCTGTAGGCTTGGCCGCGTCTCTGTTCTTATGCGGATGCAGCGGTGGAAATGAGAAAACGAAGGCGGGAGGAGAACAGAAGGTACATACCCGTGAAGAAAAAGAAGAGGATTCCACGAAAAAAAGCGGCAGAGAATCCAATGGAAAGGATCAGCAGGGGATAAAGGAAGCGTTGCAGGGGGCATTTGGAAAAGCTGAAAAAGATGCCCCGGGTAAAATAAAAGTAATCCAGTATGACACCAGCTGGTATTCTCTGGATTTGGACAGGAAGACGGCAGCTTTAATCCATATGGAAGAACCGGTCATTCCCCGGGCTGTGGAATATGAAGGCACAGAATATACGGTTACGGAGATCGGTGATTACGGCGCTTGTTACGAGGCGATGAATCCGATAACAGGTGCGGCTAATCCTTATGGATTATTTGGCAGTATACAAGGTGTTTTTGAAATACCGGATACGGTTGAGAAAATAGGAAACCATGCCTTTGATAGCCAGCAGGCGATGACGGAAGTCAGAATTCCTGAAAGCGTGAAAAGTATTGGGAATTTTGCATTTTCCATGTGCAGCCAGTTGGAAAAGATAGAATTGCCGGATACGGTGGAAACGATTGGTGGCGCAGCCTTTGTAGGTACGTTGTGGGAACAGGAGCAGGAAGGAGATGTGTTTATCTGGAAAGATACGCTGGTCCAGTGTCTGCCTTCATTTGACCAAACCAGATATGAGATTCCGGCTGAGGCGTCGGTCGTCGGTTTTTATGCCTTTTTCTATGGAGATTCATTGGAACAGGTGATAATACCGGATACGGTAAAGGAGATCGGGCCCATGGCATTTGCCGGATGCATTGATCTGGCTGAAATCGAAATTTCCGATCAGGTGGAACGGATTGGAGGCCAGGCATTTGCTATGACAGAATGGGCAGGAAACCAGGATTGGACTGAATTTGTGTGGAAAGGGCAGTTTGTACAATTAGACCAGCCCTCTTATCTCGCTGCCGGAAACCGCCTTGACTACTATAAGATTCCGGATGGAGTGACAAAAATCAGCAGCTATGCGTTTACGCCTATGGAATATGAGGGTATTGCTGGTTATCAGATGGAGACATTCGAAGTTCCGGAGGGGGTAACCTCTATTGGAGATTATGCATTTTACGGCTTTAACTGCAAGGACATGAAACTTCCTGATTCACTGAGGACAATAGGAGATTATGCATTTGCCCGGATGGTTCCGGGGGTGAGGGCCGGCTATGGGAATTTAAGAACCGAGAGCTGGAAACTGCCGGAGGGAGTCAGGGAGATTGGAAGATATGCATTTGCTGAAGATTACTGGCTGAAATCCATGAAACTGCCGGAAAGTCTGGAATCCATCAGCCCGGATGCATTTTCCTGCTATCCCTTGGGGAACCTGGGATATGGGGAACTGGTAAGGAGCAGAAATATTATAATGAATCAAGAGGTTACTTTTCCAGGCAATGACTTTGAGGCCATGCGGAAAATGGTGTTTGAGGAATGTTTGGACCAATTTCCCAATGAGGTGGCTGTGAAGGTTCCGGAAAGCAGAAAAGAGTATTATGAAGAGCTTTTTGACGGGAGAAGCGGGCTGGATGTGGAGATCGGGGTTCAGACATATTGAGTTTTTTTACATCAAGGGTGAAGGCATTTTCGAAAATGCCTTCACCTTTTTGTGCGAGTGACGTGGTGTTTGATGTTAAAAAATCTTCCTGCATCCTTTTACAGCCAGTTCCTTCATAAAAAATACCAAATCCATAATATCCGCCCCGGTTGCCACATTCAGGAAGATATACTATAATTGATATTAAAGTAACAATTTTTCATGATAAATGAAAAAGCAGGAAAGAGAGGCTGTTATGAAAGCGAATGAGCCGAAGCAGGACCGGGAAGAGGTCTGGAAGGAAATACTGAAATATAAAAAGGATTATATCGATTTTGTCGGCGAAAGGAATGAATGGGACACCACACCCAGGTACACGGTTAAGGAACTGGCTAAACTCATAGAAATATCGGAACATACCGTGAGATATTATGACAAGGAGCACATCTTTCCTTTTGTTTCCAGAGATGCCAACAACATCAGACGCTTTTCCATGACAGACGCTTTTTTTGGCCGGGCGGTGAAGTGTTTAAGGAGCGTCGGCCTTCCCATAGAAGAGTGCAGGGAGTTTGTGCTGCTCACCCTCATGGGGGATATCACAGTGTCGCAGCGGGCAAAACTGATGCGGGAACAGGAAGAAAAGCTGATCAACCAGATCCAGGAACTGAAGAAAGAGCTGAGGGATATCCAGTATAAAAAGATGTTTTTCGATTCCGTGGAGGTTCCCATCATGGAAGAAATAGAACAGGGAACATTTTGCGAAAAGGGGAGAACTACGCTGAAAGAATCCAGAATCTTTATCCAGAAAAAGATGTATGAAGACGGGCTGATACCGGAAATAAAGATAGACATCACATAGATCCAGAAAATTTCAACTGCCGGAAGGCGGTTTTTGAAACAGCAGCTGCGGGAATGTAAGAAATTTCGGGCCGGTGTGTGCAAAAGCCGCCTTTTTTTATCTCATCATATTCACGTCCATGAAACCTCATCTTTAAAAATTCCATATAAAATGAAAAATATTAAAAATAAAATATAAAATCCCTTGACTGAGAGTTACTCTCAAGTGTTTTAATGAGGTTAGATTGATAAATATTTTACAATAAGGAGGGAAATCTGCTCAGGCAGAGAAAATGTATGAACAATTTTGAATTTCAATTGGCAACAAGAATCCATTTTGGTAAAGGCGAGGTGGAAAAGTCCCTGGCAGGGGAAGTGCTTTTGTATGGAAAGAAAATCCTATTCGTATTTGATGAAATCCCGGCAAAGGCTTCCGGCCTTTATGAAGAAGTACATGAAGTGTGCAGAAAAAATGGGATCGAAGTGACGGAGTTTACAGGAATCGAACCCAATCCCCGCCATACAACCGTGAACAGGGGGGCGGAGTTATTGAGGCAGTGCAAAGCGGATTGCATTGTGGCAGCCGGCGGCGGCAGCACCATTGACTGTGCGAAGGCTGTGAGCTTTGCTGTCTATCACGATGGGGATGTATGGGATTTTTATGAACATAAGGTCGAGATCGGGCAGGTAAAGCCGGTAATCGCCATTCCAACCCTGGCGGCTTCCGGGGCGGAAGTCTCTTTCAGCTCAGTAATCAGCAATTTGGAGAAAAAGAAGAAGATCGGGCTGAGAAATGACAAGGAACGGCCGGTAGCGGCTATTTTAGATCCTTCTTATACATTTTCAGTGCCCAAATTCCATACCGCCTGCGGGATTGTGGATATCATGAGCCATACATATGAAAGCTATTTTGACAATTACCCACTGTGTATGCAGGATGGATTTTCGGAGGGAATCCAGAAAACCTGTGTGGACAACGGAAGAAAAGTGATGATGTATCCGGAAGATTATGATGCCAGGGCACAGCTTATGTGGGCAGCGGTCATGTCCATTTCCCATTTGACCTCTTATGGCAGAGGGCCGTTGTATTCGCCCATTCATATGCTGGATCACATGGTGGGAGCTTATTATGACATTGTCCATGGGGCAGGAATTGCCATTTTGTCAATTGCCTGGTTCAAATACTGTTTAAGCGACAAGACCGCAGCCAGATTCGCCCGGTGGGGGAAAAATGTCTGGGACATTGACGGAAACCAAAGCGATTATGCCATCGCTTCCCAGGCCATTCAGGCGTTTGAAGATTTTTGTGAAGAGCTGGGCCTGCCTACCAGATTATCCCAGGTGAATGTGCCAAAAGAAGCGGTGAAAGAAATTGCCCGTGACCTTTACGGCACACTGCCCTGTGATAAATGGTACAGGCCGGTGGAAAGTGAGCGGGAACTGGCAGCGGTGTTGAGCCTGGCTTATTAGAGCGTGTTTGAAAATTAAAAAAGGGGATTGTTACGATGAAAAATCAATGGAATGGCGCATATGTGAAGAAATGGATTATTTCTATAGGACTGCCTGTTTTGATTCTGCTGGTTCCGACGACTGAGACATTTACGCCGGTGCTCCGCATGTATCTGGCCATTACTCTTTGGAGCATTATGGCTTTTGCATTTGAACTGTTAAATAATATGGCCACATCGCTGCTTTTACTGTTTGGCTATGGGTTTACGGGGGTGTGCAGTCTGGCTG
>JAGZXV010000255.1 GCA_018378255.1 Clostridiaceae bacterium
CTCACGGTGGACACCCTTGCCGTCAGCTATCTGCTTGGCACTACCTACCTGCATTATGGACTTTCACCTTTTAGATTGTGGCCCGGCCGGGCATACTTCGAGGTAAACTTTTTATGAACTTTACCTCTCAAGGGGCGCCTCAGAGACTGATTCGGTTTTCAGCTTCTGGCTGCGCTAAGGATAAAAAAAGATTTTGCCAGCGGGAGTAAAAGGGCTAAAAGATAATTTGATTGATGGGTTATTTGACTTTTATATGGATCGTGACATGGAGATTTAATGTAAATGACCTGGGGATTGACAGTAAAACGTGAAGGCATTTTTGAAAATGCCTTGAGGGTCGATGTAAAAAATAGAGAAGGTCAAGATCCCCCTTTTAATAAAAATCCACATGCGTCCAAGCTGCATTTAATTAGCTTGAACCGGGAAAACCAGCAGGAAAGCGGGATGAGGGGGCGGAGGCCGGTTCCAACCATCTCGCCCGGTCTCCGCCCCCTCGTCCCGCTTTCCTGCGTAACTTTCTCAACTCCCGCACACAAAAAAAATTTCTACTTCCGCAACCCCTTAGGATAATGGTTTTTTAAAACATCTCCCACCAGCTTTGACCATCCTATGGAGTAATCATCCGCCAGCATGAGAACCCATCCCTTTTTCTTTTCATCCAGATGGGAAGGCCTGCCCTCATCCGTATTAATAACACCGCCTTTCAAATACTCTGCCATCTGCTCCGAACCGGAATCCAGGCTGTACCACTGTTTAACCTGTTCTTTATTCAGACAGAGTGCCAGAGCATGAGACGGCTCAAACCGGTTCTTTTTAACCGTTCCCATGTGCAGCCCCGGACGCACCACTTTAATCCCCTTAAACTCCGGCATCTCAGGCGGAACCAGATAGAGCTGGTCTCCGAACAGCACCACCTCTTTTCGGTGTAAAAAAATGGGATCGGTCAACACCTCTTCACAGAAAGTTTGATATTCTTTTAACGTTTTTTTATCCTTTACATAAGCAGGAGTTGTAAGTTTTTTACAATACCCGGACGCCTCATCTGATTTTTTCAGCACCGCCAGATAATGTCCCTCGCCCTCTACTTTATGAGGCCAGATTCTGAAGGTATCCGCCAAACGTCCGCTGCCCTTTTCCACCCATCCAGGCTGTCCTTGGGAGAATCCATCATATCCGTCTACACATTCTATGGCAAATTCGGGGTGGGCATCTAAAAAACGCTGAATCGTACCCTCATTTTCTTCCGGAGAAAATGTACAGGTAGAGTAGACCAAACGGCCGCCCGGCTTCAGCATCACAGCCGCATTGTCTAAAATACCGCTCTGCCTGTCCGCGCACATGATCACATGGTCTGGGCTCCATTGATTCTTAGCCTCCTCGTCTTTACGGAACATCCCTTCTCCGGAGCATGGGGCATCCACCACGATTTTATCAAAAAAGGCCGGAAAAAAACGGGACAGTTTTTCAGAATCTTCATTCGTTACCACGGCATTTGATATACCCATGCGCTCCGTGTTCTGGGACAGGATTTTAGCTCTGGCCGGATGGATCTCATTGCTCAATAAAAATCCCCTGCCTTCCAGACGCTCTCCTATATGAGTTGTCTTTCCGCCGGGAGCTGCGCACAGATCCAAAACCCGGTCTCCCGGCTTAGGGTCTAAAAGCTCCACCACCGCCATGGCGCTGGGTTCCTGAATATAGTAAACTCCTGCTTCATGGAAGGCATGTCTGCCCGGCCTGTCCTCAGATCCGTAGTAATAGCCCTCCTTAACCCATGGTATCTTTTTCAAATGAAACAGTTCCCCCGCTCTGGCCGCCCCATCCTCAAGGCCGGCCTTCAGCGTATTAAAACGAAGCCCCTGCACCCGCTCTTCTTCATAGCTCTGTGCAAAGGCTTCATATTCATCTTTCAATAAAAGTTTCATCTTATCCTGAAATGCTGCCGGTAAATCCATCTCTCACTACTCCATCATCCTATTCATATTTATGAATAAGTTTATCAGATCTCCTGAACCAGGTCAACTAAAACCTGGCGGCTTAAATGTAACTGCCTGACTTTATATTTCCGTTCTTATTCGTAACTGGCTCTCCGTTCAACAGCCAGCACCAGTCTGGCGTCTATTGGCAGATCACCGGGCAAAGCCAGAACCCTGTCATTCAGACAGATCTCCTGCCGTTCTTCTCCTGAGTTGTACCAGGCATATTCTGAAACCGCCTGCTTTTCTTCTCCCACAATCAGTTTATTGGATTTTCCGATTCTGCAGCATTCACACTTTTCATCCTCTTCCTGACAGCCGCTTCTGCCGAAATACAGAATGTCGCCCCTTTTTACAGGCGTTTTCACATAGGTATCACCGGTCTCGCCGTTTTTAATACATAGAACAGGTTCCTTTCCTGTTTTAGACATAAATACACAGCCAAAGCCAACCATCATCATAAAACCAAATAACGTTTGTGATTTTTTCATATCCTGCACCTCCTGTAAATGGCTGCCGAATACATAAAAAGGACAGTCCCTGATGACCGTCCATCCAATCCGGCTATTAAATTTACTATATCCTATCACATACCATTCCGTTAGTAAATGTATATTTTTCCAATATTTCCGTTATTTTATTCATGATTTTAAGTTTTTTTCTCACCCGTTCAGCCAAAATAATTCTATACCATGTCATGATGCACAATCGAGGAGGAATCTATGACGGACATTTTTGCGTACTTAATAATACCAGTCTATACGATCCTGTTTGCATGGGATACCAATTGGTTTACCACTAATTTTTCAGTAATCGGAAACATGGAATATAGAAATAACGCATTTTTATTTTGGGGAATCATGATCGGCCTGTACTTTTTTTTCATTCTGGACCGCATTTTAAAATGGATTCCATATGGCAGAAAGGAAACGGTTCTGGTGATAATATCCGAGCTTCTGCTGGCTTTGGCGGTTTTCACCCCCTATCTTCCCGAACAGTTCCCTTTCCGTTCTTTTTTACATGTTATTTTTGCATTTTTAGCTTCTCTGATCCTGCTGGCTTCCCTTTATCTCATTCTATGGAAACTCATGCGGATTGATAAAACCAGATTCAGGCCCTATCTCAATGTCCTCGTCCTGTCCACCGCTGTCTCAGCAGTCCTCTTAATCATAGCAGGAATCGTGAGCAGCGCCCTGGAAATTTATTTTACCATCTCCTGTGTAGTTCTTGTCCGCAAACTGGATAAACGACTATCAGGAAACTAACTGTTCCGCTCTCTTTAATGCCAGATCAATATTCAAACAGAAATTTTCCTCTCCCAGCTTATCTGCAAACCCGGCTTTTTTCATTACAGAATAGGGATACTCATTGACATGGGACAGCAAAAGGGTAATTCCTTTTTTTCTGCAGCGCTCTAAAAATTTTTCCATATTGTGCATGGCAGTGATATCAATTGCAGGAACACTTCTCATTCGCAGAATCACAACCTTTGTGTTTTTAGTGGCTGTTATATTCATAAAATCATCCACTGTCGCAAAGAAAATAGGCCCTTCAATCTCAAATACCATGGTATGCCTGGGAACCTTTTTCAGGCTCAGGCTCTCGGGGTCAGCTGAGGATTCCCCATTCTCATCCCCGTTCAGATATTCCCATTCCCTCACCGCAGATACCGACGACATTCTTCGCATAAATAAGACTGCGGATATCAAAACCCCCATTTCCACCGCAAACAGAAGATCTGCCAAAATGCCGGATAAAAACGTACCGATCAGCACTGCATTGTCGGATTTGGGCGCATGTTTAAACATATATACAAATTCACGCCAGTTGCTCATATTATATGCCACCTTAATCAGAATGGCGGATAAAGCAGGGATGGGGATATATCCGGCCAAAGGCATTAAAAGCAACAGGACCAGCAGCACGGCAACGCTGTGGACCATGCCGGCCACCGGTGTTCTTCCCCCATTTTTTACGCTGCTGGAAGCTCTCGCCACCGCTCCCGCCGCAGGCACCGCGCCGAAGAAACCACAAAAAATATTGGCAATTCCCTGTGCGATCAGTTCCTGGTTTGAATTATGGCGCTCCCCCAGCAGCCCGTCCGTAACAACGCAGGCCAGCAAAGTGACAATTGCAATGAGAATAGCCAGAGTGACGGCAGACGGAATCAATGCCTGTATCATATCAAACGTAACGGCCGGTAAGGTGAATTCAGGAAAATGAGAAGGCAATTCCCCATACACCCCTTTGACAGTGGCCACATCCAGATGAAAAAGCCGGACCACCGGCGTTGTTATCAAGATTGCCGCAAGGGATTCCGGAATTTTAGGAAAAAACTGGGGAAGTATGATTAAAACGGCCATGGCCATAAGTCCGATGCCAAAAGCGGTCAAATCAATCGTATGGATCACTGATGCATAAGCGATAAATTTATCCATCACCTTAACCGGAATTTCCCCCATCTCAAGCCCTAAGAACCCTTTCAACTGGCCCGAGAATATCCCCATGGCGATACCGGCGGTAAAACCCAGGGTGATGGTCCGCGGAATGTATTTGAGCAGCATTCCCGCCCTCAAGGCCCCCATGACAATTAAAAATATTCCGGCCATAATTGTAGCAACAGCAAGCCCGGACAGGCCGAATTCTTCCACTATGGTGAACACGGTCATCACCGTGGCAGCAGTAGCCCCTCCAATATTCACCTTGCTTCCCCCAAAAGCGGATACCAGAAATCCACCGATAACAGCCGTATAAAGCCCCCGCTCCGGGCTTAGACCGGACGCAATTGCAAGAGCAATCGATAACGGAAATGCGATAACTGCCACAATCATCCCGGCAGTCACATCCTTAGCCAGCTGTTGTCCGCCGTACCCTTTCATACAGGTCATAATCTTTGGTTTAAACTCGTTCATACTGTTTTCATTTCCCCCCGAAAACTTTTATAATTTTTAACAAAGTAATTATATACTACTGCAAAATGCTTCCGCAAGCGTTTTGGGGATTGTACGTAAAAAAAGCCCTGAGGTTTGAAGTATCATAACCTCAAACCCCTGGGCTTTTCTTAAATGATCTGGTCTCAGATGTAAATTACAGATTCACTTTGTAATCATTAGAACCGATACCATTTACTACATAATATGCAGCATTCTCTTCAGGCTTAACATAGATCTCGATTGTCTCAATCGCAACACCTTTGTTTTTGCTCTCGAAATCTTTCTCTGCCGCTGCCAGAATATCTTTTGCCGCCACTTTCTTATCAGCATATTCAACGAATACAGAAGCCTTTGGCTCTGCTTTCTTAGCTGCCGGAGCTTTTTTTACAGTCTCTTTTTTAGCTGCCGGTGCCGCCTTTTTAACAGGCGCTTTCTTTGCAGGAGCCGGAGCTGCCTTCACTTCTGCTGCCTTATCTTCTTTTTTAACTTCTGCTGCTTTTTCAACAGGCTTTTCTGCAGTTTTAACTTCTGCTGCCGGTTTTACAGCTGCTTTCGTCTCCGCTGCCTTCACTTCCACTTTCTTCTCTGTTGCTTTAGCTGCCATAATCTTATCCTCCTCATGGTTAAAAATTGTTGCTATTTTACGGTTGCCATTCATTTTCAAGTAACACAGATGTAAAATTTTTTTGCAAAATATTAACTTTATGGAATTATAAAACGAAATATATCATTTGTCAACTAAAGTGAATGTCTCCTCCAGCCATTTTTCTCTGGCATTTTTCTCCAGTTCCTCTTCCAGGGACTGAAGCTGTCGGGCATATTTTAAAAAGGCGTCATTCCTCTCCTCGTTAATGCAGGCATCTTTTTTATAGCAGACCCGGTGCTCCATGCTGGCCCAAAGATCCATCGTCATGGTCCTGATCTGTACTTCCACCGGAAAATATTCCATATTCATCACATGGTAAATAGGGACGCCGAATACAATATGATAGCTGCGGTAACCGTTGGCTTTCGGCTCTTTAATATAATCACATTCTTTCAGGATTTCCAAATCCTTCTGTTTCTTTAACAGCCCGGCAATCCGGTAGATATCCTGTACAAAATAGCAGATCACCCGGATTCCGGCAATGTCCAGCAGATTCTCCTTCGCCGTCAGATAATCCACCTCCAATCCCCGCCGTTTAAGCTTATCCTGAATGCTGTCTTTAGATTTAATCCTTTTTTGTATATGATGAACCGGTTCACTCTGAAATGTATATTTATAATCGGAAACCAGCGTATCCAGACGTGCCGATATATTTCCCATCGCATCATTATATGGATGAACCAGTTCCATATATTCCTTATCTGAAATTTCTTTCGCCGTATTGGCACTGATCATGGGCTTTCCTTCTTTCCATTCTGATATTCTGTTATGTATTATTGGGCCTTCGGTGAGAAGACCTGTTTTCCCTTCTATATAAGAATAAAAAAAAGTTGTGTCCTTTATGTGATAACTGAATGTCTGGATGCATTTTTTTTCATAAAGGGAGGGAAATCTTTATTTAAGTTATTGGTGAATGTAACGCCGTGAATAAGGGGACGCTGCTGTGCTAAGGATAAAAAAGATTTGGGGAGAGGGGGTAAAAAAAGACAACAGTTAGTTTGACTGATGGGATATTGGACTTTTATATGGATCGTGACATGGAGATTTGATGTAAATGACCTGGGGGGTGGCAGTAAAACGTGAAGGCTTTTTCGAAAATGCCTTGAGGTTTGATGTAAAAAGATGGTTCAAAATTTCCTTTTGGTAATGACACACCTGAGCAAAATTTA
>JAGZXV010000256.1 GCA_018378255.1 Clostridiaceae bacterium
CTCTATCACAGCAGGATGAAATGCACTGTCGTCGATAATAAGGCCATTACGCCTGAAAATCAAAAATCTGATTTTAGTAATCTTTTCATTCAAATTATAGCCCAATTGCTCCGCAACCTCAAAAATCTTTTCTGCAGTCTTACGGTTAACGCCCTTTTTTCCATTCAGCGCATTAGATACTGTCGCTGGGGAAAAACCTGTTAATTCGCTTATTTTACGAATACTCACTTTCATATATCCCACCCTGTTCGAATAAATGTAAATGCCGGTCTTTTCTAAACACTTTTTGTAAATTTTTATATCTCACATTTCAATTATACATAAAATACTCAGATACAACAAGGAAAACTTTTCCAGAACAAAATTTATCCGCTTCCCCACTATCCCAACACATATCTTTTAAACAAAAATCACCCGCAGCCCACACACACCATCCGCTGTTATCGTATCAGTCAGCATATAACCGTCTTCACCCATATAACAAAATTGTCCATCCCGTTCCAGCCATCTGTTTGTGATGTAATTTTCTCCCGCGCGGTATCTCCATCCGTATTCATCCTGCTCCCATTCGGACCAGGGAACGCTTTTTATGTCCTGCATTTCCGTACTATCCGTTTCTGCTGCCATATCCTCAACTTTCGTCGTTTCAACAGTTCCCCTGACGAACCTCCAAAGCCGGCCGGCAATCCAACACTTAAATATACTCCTAAACTGATTAATAATAAAGTGAGTATTCTCATAAAACAATCTCCTTTTTTCATACCTGCTGCTCTTTATTCTCTAATAATCATATCAAATAAATTACATTATAACTCATTATCCTGATAATTGGCATGATTAATGGTTCAAACAGAAAGAAAACATGAGATTCACCATGTATCTACACACCAATATGGCAGTCGTAAGGTCTTATTAGCACAGACTTTACAACTGCCATTTTTTCCGGTATCTTAATGCGGCCCCAGTTCCATCCACTGAGCCGCCGTTGTCAGAACACAGCTTAAAACAACCCATATACAAAAAATCTTCCCCATAAATTTCATCCAGCTCCCATAAGGAACATTAGCAGCTCCCAAAACACCCATCAGGGCGCTGGACGTGGGAAGCACATAATTGGAAAAACCGTCCCCGAAATTATAGGCCAGCACACAAGTCTGCCTTGTGATGTCCATCATATCCGCCAATGGAACGAATATGGGCATCACCACCGCAGCCTGAGCTGTGCCCGATGTGATGAACACATTGATCACCGTGTTGGCCAGATACAAAACCGCACCTTTCAGCCCCTCCGGCACCCATGTCACACACTCCGACAGTCCGCGCACAATGCTGTCAATGATACCCGCTTCCTTAAATATCACACTGATGGAAGTCCCCATTCCAGTCAAAATTGCCGCAGGAAGCATGTCGGCAGCTCCCTGTACAAATTCACGGCAGATATCATTTAGCGGCATTCTCCAGACCAGCCCCACAATCATGGCCATCCATATAAAAATACCGGCTATATCAGAGATATCCCACCCCAGCCAAATGCTTCCGACCACCATAAGTCCCATAAATCCGCCCAGCACCAGAAGCACCTGGATCTGCCGCATAGTAAACTGTACGGGTTCGGTTCTCACCTTCCATTTCCTGATGCGGTCCGCTTCATACATCGGGCTGCTGCCCGGGTCGTCCGACACTTTCCTGGCATAAAGGCAGAGCATGGGGCAGGTAGCGGCCAAAAAGCATATCATGCAGAAGCCCCGGTACATAAAACCCGAATAGGGCGGCAGCTGGGCAATGTTCTGGGCCACCAGTGTGGTTGTCGTGCGCAGGGTTCCTGTGGAAAAACCGATACCGCCGCCTAAAATCAACATTCCAATTCCCGTTATGGAATCAAACCCCAAGGCAATCGCCGCCATCACCAGCACAGGCGCAAATGGGATAAAAATCTGGATTGCCTGGTTGGAGCATATCACTGCAAATGAAACGGTCAGGATGACCAGCAGCAGATACCTTCTGTTTTTCAGCCTCTGAGCCATGAGCTGCAAAAGCGCCTCCAAAGCCCCTGTCTTTTCCACCAGCCTAAAGGCTCCCCCTGAAAAAAGAAGCACCAGCACCAGAGACACATTATCCGTAAAACCGGTCACGATATAGGATGGAATTTTCAGCAGTCCGGCAGGTTTTCCCGGAGTTCTCAAATAACTGCCTGGCTGTATCATGACGATCCCATTTTCATTTTCACTCCGCACATATTCACCCGCTGGGATCACCCAGGTCAGAACGACAGCCAGTATGATCATAACAAATACAATTACAAATGAATGCGGCACTGCTTTCTTTCGTTTCATCGTCTTCCCTCAGTCCTTAAACCATGATACCGGATTTATTCTCTCTCTTCTTCCTCTATCGCTGCTGCAATAGCAGCTTCCACTTTCGCTGTCCGCTCTTTGATAAATCCTCTCAGCATGGTATATACTGCGATTCCGGCGATTGGAAACACTACCATTCCCCGGAATGTACCTGCATATCCCCAGGCATTTGCCATGAAACCGATTACAACTCCGGTGACAATACTGCAGATATCCGGCACCAGCAGATTTGTTGCCGCCGCAATTCCACGCTTGTCAGGCATAACCGACTTCTGGGCTGCCGCCGAACATGCGGGATTGGACATTCCATATGTGAATCCGAATAAAATTCCAGCCGCCATACAGCACAGGTCCGAACTGCCGAACCCAATCATCAAAGTAGCCCCTCCCGCACCAAGCAGCATGGGATACATGATATAATCAATTCCCTTTTTATCATACAGAGGCCCGCCAATGAGGCCGCCCCACATAGAGGAAAGGGAGTACATGGTAAAATAGATGGCTGCATTGGCAAATCCCACTTCTTTTCCATAGATCACAAGATAAGTCTTTGTCAGCACAAACATAAAGCTGGAAAAAAACCGGACGCCACAGACAGCCAGGGCATCAAAAGCGATGTAATTATGAATGCTGAATCCCTTTTTCCCTGCTGCCTTTTTCCTGCCCATAAAAATATCGCCCGTATCCAAAAACATAGCGATGATAACGCAGACGCCCATCAACGCAATCGTTCCGATGAACACGCTCTTCGGCCCAAACCTGGCATCCAGCCACACACTGAGCATTGGAGCCACGCTTCGGACCAGTTTTGGAACAAATGCGAACACCCCCAAAGCTGTGCCAAGCGCTTTCCTGCCCGCTACCGCCGCAACCACTGCTGAAATCGCAACCGTTGTAAATACATTTACAAATCCATACAGGGTTTTGGAAATAGCAAACATCACCACATTGTCAGTGATCATATACAGCCCATGGACCGCAGCAAACGCCCCGATAGAAACCACCAGACAGGCCCTCGGCTTTGTAAATGCATCTACAAAACGCCCCGCCACCGGCCTTCCTATAAATTTCATAACCGACATGACACTGGCCAGCACGCCGAGAAGCATAGCACTTGCCCCCAAAGAATCTCCAAATGAATTGACAATTGTCTCGGATAAATCAATCGCTACCGAAAATACGGCCCGCAAAATCATCATTAAAAGGAAATTCCGGGTGGTACATATTTTCTTTATGGCCGCTATGTATCCATTTTCATTTGCCGCTGCCTTCTCCATACTCATTTCCCCCTTGTCTTATCGTCAAAAAAATCCATCATCACATCAATGCTTCCCGGTTTAACCCAGGCATTGGAATGATTGCCCCCTCCTATAATTACCTTCTGATAGCGGATTCCCAGTTCTTCCAGCTTCTCATGCCCTCTCAGCAGAAAATCAAATCCATGATCGTCCTCTGTCCCCACAATATGCATCATATAATCATCCTCGTGAAGTGCTTTGAATTTCTCCAGATCGTAGAAATTATAGTTGATAAACCCGCCCGTAGGGCAGATTCCCTTAAACAACTGAGGCTCATTTAACGCAAAATGCATACATGCGACAGATCCGGCAGAATTTCCTGTGGCAAACAGGTTTTCCTTGTCCAGATTTACCTTTTTAAATATTTCCTTCATTTCCTCATGAATGCATTCCAGGGACAAACGGCGGAGACGCACCGTCTCTTCAGGCCACCCTTCCGGATTATCATAATCCACCTGATCCGGATCAATGGAATCTAAAGTCTGTATGATGGGCACCAGGCTTCCATAGAAAGAACTCCTGATAAATCCATTGGTCCCCACCAGCACGAATCCACGGCGCTGGGCCGCTTCCTGGGCATAATCCATGGTGCGCTCGAACATGGCATCCTCATTGCCTCCGCCGCCGTGGAAATAGAAAATCGCTTTATGCGGTTTATCAGGCCGGTATGAGGTTGGAATAAACAGATGATACGGAATCAGGCGCTTTCCTGCTTCAAACCAGAAGCAGCCGTAAATGTCCCCGTATCCCTTGTCTCTGAGAACCATGTTATAATACCGGAATAGGCGGGTGCTGGAATTATCGAAGGTAAACCCTTCCTCAAAGCTGACCGCCGTCATTTTTCCTCTGTAGCTGTTTACCGAAGCTCCCATGGCTTTCATCAGGCTGATATAAGGCAGATAGATGACGCCGTCAATCGCTTCCGGTTCTGTCTGAAGTTCTGTTTTTTGTCCGTCCACCACCGCTTCCCTGCTTCCGAGCTTCAATTCGCAATGATGTTCCGGTCCCTGAACAAAATACCATTGACGGGCGATTTGTTCCTGAGGCGTTTGATTCGTATATACGGTAAAATCAACGGTTACAATGTCTCCGCCGCATACGATTTCAATGTCCGGAGAATGCATTTTTTTAATGGTTCCTATGCCAATCAGAAAATCTTCCCCTCTTGGAATTGTCGGTGTCTCAGTCTCATAAGGCACCTTATCCATAAATACCCCCTTATAGTCCTTTCTTAAATAAACTGCAGTAAATTCTTTCGCAAATTTGACTCTGTGTCCGTTTAAACCGCTCATTTCATCCTCCATTCAACTGCCTCCGGCAGCATTTGTTTTCCGGCTGAACGTGTATGCGCATTCACTTTTTCAACGCTTTTATAAAATAAGCATAGCAAACGGATTTTTGATTGTAAAATACTCATATTTCATCAAGTTAATAACTTGTTATTATTAACTTTTCTGTGTTTTCCCTAAATTTAACCACTAATTCCCATAGGTTAATAAATTTTATAAATTATCTCCTCATAAGTAAGAATCCCACCGGAGGCATTCTCCGGCTCGTGGCGGGCCGCTTAACCATCATAATTCTCCATGGAATAAAAATGCAGCGTCCGCTGTATATGACGTATTCAGACAATTTGATAAAACCGTCTTCCTCCGTGATATACAAAAGGCGCTGCATTCCCCATCTTATTCTTTTTTTACCCATGTTTAATTGTTGAACAGATACATCATCCGCTCCTTATTTTTATCCACATAATCTAAAAAGCTGTCCACCACATACAGTTTGGATGGCGGCGGTTCCTTTTTTACCACCACCGCCACATTAGCCGAGATATTGTCTTCCAATTCTAAGATGGCGCTTCCCGGTATAGCCTGGGCCAGCTCCCTGAGAAGAATCGCGCCTCCCTTCTGCTGTCTCACCATTTCACCGATATTTCTCAGATCATGGGTATTCACGATCAGTTTCGCCTGGATTCCCATGGACATAATAGCATTGGCCGCATGGGTTGTGTGTCCGTATAGCGGGTAGGATGCAATATCCGCATAACCGACTGTCTTTCTACCCGCCAAGGGATGATTCCGGCTCACCACATAGACTACCTTGGTCTTCTTTAAATTGATGATCCTGAAAAGTCCTTCATCGGGATAATTTTTGGTGGAATTAAATACGATCACCGCTGCATCCATCTTTCCGCTGTTCACCGATTCGATCAAATCATGCCTTTTGTTATAGGCGTTGCTCATCAATACGGTAATTTCCGGATAATCCGCAGAAAAATCACTGAGAAAATCGAACATAAAGTAGGAAAGACTGGGGTGAATCCCAAGAAGAAGCTGGGCATCTTTCTGCCTGTGCATTAATTCCGGCAGTTCATCCACCTGCCTCAAAATATCCTTAACTCTTCCCAAAAAATAATTTCCGTCCGCTGTGAGTTCGATTCTCTGCTTAATCCGCTTAAAAAGCAGCACCCCCAGTTCCTCTTCCAGGTCACGGACCGCCTTCGACAGCGCAGGCTGGGACACATGAAGTTTTTCCGCCGCCCTGGTCATATTGCCGCCGCTATCACATATTTCAACAAAATATTTCAACTGTGCCAAACGCATTTTATCCTCCTGTATGTGCTGGTATCTGGTTCTTAAATAATAGCACATGCCAAGGAAAGGCAGCGGCATTTTCAGGTTTAACTATAATTTTAACTATAAATAAAATCTTATATCAAATCTCCGTTCCATATTTATTCATATATTCGCTCGCCTTTTCCGGGGTTAACTTAAATCTTCTTTGGAGTTTTTCACAGATGCGTTCTGCCGCCACGCCCTCTTCCAGATTATCCAGTATCATGGCCTGTATCCCTTCCGCTATCCCTTCTTCTTTCGCCTGCCTTATCCCTTCCTCCAATTCATCCGCAAATAATTCCCGCAACGCATCACACATATTCTTTCCCTCCTCATACAGCTTTCTATTGGCCCGAATGATCATATCCATCACCGCCGCATACAAGGGATTCTTCTGTTTTCCTTCATATGCTCTTGCCAACGGTTCAATATCATCTTCTATATTTAAATCA
>JAGZXV010000257.1 GCA_018378255.1 Clostridiaceae bacterium
GAATTATCGCAAAAGGGTTGATCCAGGAGTACTGGCCGGATCATGCGGACAGCTATACATGGAAATTGTGGCTGGCTTATTTAGTCCTGTCTTTGGTGATCTGCGTTGGAGTTTCTTTAATATTTGGCGGGTTCAAGAAAAGAGCGGCCCTGGAATATGAAAAACCGGAGCCGTTTACCAGAGAACAGAGGGATACATTGATCATCATCGGCTGTGTGGTAGGATTTTCCCTGATCTTCCCCATCATCAACACGCTCTGTCCTGGAATTGCCATTGTAAAAGTGCTTGCAGGTTATATGGATATCCAGATGCTGTGTATGGTTGGAATTTTGCTCTGCATCCTTTTAAAGCTGGGAAACCAGAAAGAGGCGATTGCAAAAGGGGTCCCCTGGAACACGATTGTAATGCTGGGCGGCATGGCAATGCTGATGAATATTGCGGGTGAAGCGGGAGCCACGGATTTTATCGCAGCTCTGTTGAGCAAAAATGTTCCGCCCACGGCGATTGTGGCCATCCTGGGAATCTTAGCCGGATTTTTAAGCTTTTTCTCAGGAGGCATGAGCGTGGTATTTCCCATGCTGGCGGCGCTGGTTCCCCCGATTGCCGAAGCCACAGGAATACCGGCTTACGCGATGCTGGCCTCGATCTGCTGCGGAGCCAGGATTACAGCATTGTCGCCATTCTCTACAGGCGGCGCGCTGATCATGGGAGCAAATCCGGTGGAGAAAAATGCCAAACTGCTTTTTAACGGCCAGCTGGTTATATCGCTTTTTAGCCTGGCTTTGGTCGGAATTGGCGGCCTGGTGGGAATCTTCAGTCTTTTATAAGGTTAATAGATAAGTATGGCGTAAGGAGGTCGGAATGGAAGGCGACAGAGGAACTATTTTTAACATTCAAAAATTCAGCATTCATGACGGGCCGGGGATCAGAACCACCGTATTTTTAAAGGGCTGTCCCCTTCGCTGTAAATGGTGCCATAATCCGGAATCCAATGAAAGCGGTCCCCAGCTGATGTTTCATTCAAAACTCTGTACCGGATGCGGCGGCTGTGCGGCGGTATGCCCTCATCAGTGCATCTCTATCGTTTCTGAGACCGGTAAATCGTATACGGATTTAAGCCGGTGCGTGAACTGCGGAGCCTGCGCTTCAGAACTCGTTTGCGAACATGGGGCCAGAACTCTGGCGGGGCATGAGAGGACGGCAGAGCAGATCGTGGCTGAGGTGATAAAAGATAAAATCTATTTTAAAGCTTCGGGGGGAGGAGTTACTTTCAGCGGCGGAGAGCCTTTGATGCAGCCCCGTTTCACCGCTCAGGCCATGAAAAAATGCAGAGAAGCAGGAGTATCCACCGCAGTGGAAACCTGCGGTTATGCCTCATGGAAAACGGCGGAAATGGTGTTTCAGGAGGCGGATTACATTCTCTACGACATAAAGCATATGGATTCGGAAACCCACAGAGCCCTGACCGGTGTTGGAAATGAACAGATACAGGAAAATCTGAGAAAAGCCGTAAAGGAGCTGCATAAACGGGTTTGGCTCAGGCTGCCGTTAATCAGCGGAATCAATGATTCCATCAGTGAAATCAGGGATGTCGCCCATTTGGCAGAAAGCCTGGACGGAAACGTGGAACAAATCTGGCTTTTGCCCTATCATAATCTGGGGTTATCCAAATTGGAGGCGCTTGGTATGCCGGACCAGGAAATGAAACGGTTTCAGGCGCCGGAACAGGAACAATTGGAAAATCTGGCGGAAATTTTAAAGAGGACGGGAGCCGATGTGAAGATCGGGTGAGGTTTCCTGGCGGTTTCAAAAATTACGCCTGGATACAACGTTTGAAAAGAATTACTGCACGGCAGCCTTGCAAAGAGCAGGATGCCGTGCAGTTTTTGTAACGGAGATGTGTTTAGGTTTTCGAATCGGGCTTTTTAGATATATAGAAACTATCTATAAGTATTGTCTGTTATCCTTTTATGGTTTCATATCCATTCTAAAACGGCGGAGCAAATCATAATATTTAAAATAACAGCCAGTGAAAAGGCAATCAGATATATGAGTCGGGGCCTGTGAAAAACGGCTGAAAATATTTTTGATACCATAAAAAATAATTGAGAAAATGGGTATTGACATTCCGATAGTTTTTGTGTTATGGTGTTAATAGAGAAACAATTTAATAAAAATTTAATAGTATTCACAAAACTTATATATGCTCATAATTGGTTGAGCGTCTCTACCAACTACCGTAAATAGTTGCCTATAAGTTTTCATGGAGAATTTGTCTGTGAAAACACGGGGCGGCTGAGGCGGTAGTTTTTTTATTACCCGGAAATGTTTGTTATATGGATTAAAAACCCTTTCGGACAGGACCGTACAGCGGCGGTTGGTTTTCCATAAATTCTTTGTGAGGAATGCTGGAACAGGAGGCAAGATGGAAAACAATTGTTTTGTGCTGAAAGGCCACATCTGTTACAGTAGCGATCAAAAGACGGTGCAGATTGTGGAAAATGGGTATCTGGTTTGTGAGAACGGTATTTCGGCCGGTGTTTACCGGGAACTGCCGGATGGGTTTGGGAATTATCCCATAACTGACTATGGAGACAGGCTGATTATTCCCGGACTAATTGACTTACATATGCATGCTCCCCAGTATGCGTTCAGAGGTTTAGGCATGGATTTGGAACTGCTGGACTGGCTGAACACCCATACATTTCCGGAGGAGGCAAAGTATCAGGATTTAGAATATGCCAAGAGGGCATACACCATTTTTGCAGACAATTTAAAGAACAGCGCGACTACGAGGGCCTGTATCTTTGCAACGATCCATACCCCGGCAACGGAACTCTTAATGGATATTCTGGAAGAAACAGGGATTAAGGCCATGGTCGGCAAGGTCAACATGGACCGGAATTCACCGGATATACTGGTGGAAGAGACAGAAAAGTCGGCAGAAGATACGATTCGCTGGCTGGAAGAGACAGTGGACCGGTATCAGAATGTGAAACCTATACTGACGCCCCGATTTATTCCGACCTGTTCAGATGAACTGATGGAGCGGCTGGCGGAAATACAGAAACGTTTTAATCTTCCCCTTCAGTCCCATCTGTCGGAAAACCAGAGTGAGATTGCATGGGTGAAGGAGCTTTGCCCGAAGTCCGAGTTTTACGGGGATGCTTATGACCGCACCGGAGCTTTTGGCGGAGAACATAAGACGATTATGGCACATTGTGTGTGGTCCGGTGAAGCGGAGCAGGACAGAATGAAAGAACGGGGCGTATTCGCAGCCCATTGTCCGCAGTCCAATATGAACCTTTCATCAGGCATTGCCCCGGTACGGCAGTTCCTGGACAAAGGAATTAAAGTTGGGCTGGGAAGCGATGTTGCAGGAGGTTTCACTGAATCCATCTTCCGCGCCATGTCGGATGCCATTCAGGCATCGAAAATGCGCTGGAGAATTCAGGATGAATCTTTAAAACCTCTCACCGTAGAGGAAGCATTTTATCTTGGAACAAAAGGAGGGGGAGAGTTTTTCGGTAAAGTAGGAAGTTTCGAGAAGGGGTATGAACTGGATGCGGTTGTACTGGATGACAGTTCTTTGAAACATCCTCAGCATTTGGGCGTAAAAGAGCGCCTGGAACGGCTTATTTACCTGGCCGGCGACAGACAGATCGAGGCAAAGTATGTAGCGGGAAATCTTATCGTTCATTAAAATGGCAGCTCCCGCCGGAAAGCGGAGAAGAATATGTGAATAAAATGATAATATAAGGGGGAATTTTTATGAAGGCAACAGCAAATGACAATGTATTGGATCGGGTATTTCATCTGACGGAAAAACATACGGACGTTAAGACAGAAGTGATAGCAGGTATTACCACATTTATGACCATGGCCTATATTCTGGCGGTTAACCCCAATATTCTGGGTGCGGATGGAGCCGGAATGGATAACGGCGCCGTATTTACGGCAACAGCGCTTGCAGCTTTGGTGGCAACTCTTTTGATGGCGGCATTTGCAAACTATCCGTTTGTGCTCGCTCCCGGCATGGGGCTTAATGCGTATTTCGCTTATACGGTTGTAGGCCAGATGGGATATTCCTGGCAGACAGCGTTGGCAGCAGTATTCATCGAAGGCTTGATCTTTATCGTATTGTCGCTGACCAATGTACGAGAGGCAATTTTTAATGCAATTCCAATGAATTTAAAACATGCGGTTTCCGTAGGTATCGGCTTATTCATCGCATTTATCGGTTTACAGAATGCGAAAATCGTTGTGGACAGCGCAACTTTAGTATCTGTCTTCTCATTTAAGGGATCAGTTAACGGAGGAACTTTTAACAGCGTTGGCATCACTGTTTTATTGGCATTAATCGGTGTTCTGATCACGGCAGTTTTAGTTGTAAAGAATGTAAAAGGAAATATTTTATGGGGAATTCTGGCTACATGGATCTTAGGCATTATCTGTGAATTGGTGGGCCTTTACCAGCCAAGCGTAGAGCAGGGAATGTTCAGCGTACTTCCTGATTTGAGCAGAGGATTTGGGATTCCAAGCATGGCTCCGACGTTTATGAAACTGGATTTTAAAGGCATATTCACCCTGGATTTCTTTGTGATCATGTTCGCGTTCTTATTTGTGGATTTGTTTGATACCCTTGGAACTCTGATCGGCGTTGCTTCCAAGGCCGATATGCTCGACAAAGACGGTAAACTTCCTAAGATAAAAGGCGCATTGATGGCTGATGCAATCGGTACATCTGCAGGCGCTTTATTCGGAACCTCCACAACCACGACTTTCGTAGAGAGTGCAGCCGGCGTTGCAGAAGGCGGACGTTCCGGTCTGACCGCTGTGGTAGCGGCAATCCTCTTTGGTTTGTCCTTGTTCCTGTCACCGATTTTCCTGGCGATTCCGTCCTTTGCAACGGCACCGGCACTGATCGTAGTTGGATTTTTGATGATTACATCCATTACCAAGATTGATTTTGCAGACTATACGGAAGCAATTCCTTCCTATATCTGTATTATCGCAATGCCGTTTATGTACAGCATCTCTGAAGGCATCGCAATGGGAGTTATTTCTTACGTGGTTATCAACTTAGCAACAGGAAAGGCGAAGGATAAGAAGATCAGTACCCTGATGTATGTGCTGGCTGTCTTGTTCGTGCTGAAATATATTATGCTTTAATTGAAATGAATGGAAAGGGGAGGTTATGCCATGGGAATTGGTAAAAGCATGACGCGTGTAGACGCGTATGAGAAAGTGACCGGAGGTGCAAAGTACACTGCCGATCTGGAACCTCAGGGCCTTTTAGTGGCAAAAGTAGTGCACAGTACCATCGCCAACGGAGTGGTAAAAAGTTTTGATCTGGAAGAAGCCCTGAAAGTGCCTGGAGTGGTTAAAATTGTGACGTGTTTTGACGTACCGGATTACCAGTTCCCTACGGCCGGACACCCCTGGTCTGTGGAATCGGCCCATCAGGATATTGCGGACAGGAAGCTTTTGAACACCAGAGTCCGCATATATGGTGATGACATCGCTGCTGTAATCGCAGAAGATGAGATTGCAGCCGGCCGTGCGGCCCGGTTAATTAAGGTGGATTATGAGGTTTATGAACCCATGCTGACCGTGGAAGAGGCCATGACGGAAGGGGCTCCGGTTCTCCACGAGGAAAGGCCGGGCAATATCATCGCCCATACCGGTTTTAAACTGGGCGGCCTTACCTATGAGGAAGCAAAGGCTTCTGAAGAGGATTTAGTGGAAATTGAAGGAAATTATGAAACGCAGAGCGTACAGCACTGCCATATCGAGACGCCGGTTTCCTACGCTTATATGGAAAAGGGCAGACTGGTGGTGACCACCTCCACGCAGATTCCCCATATCGTCCGCCGGGTAATCGGTCAGGCGCTGGGGATTCCCTGGGGAGACATCCGGGTGATAAAGCCTTATATCGGCGGAGGATTCGGCAATAAACAGGACGTTTTGTATGAACCGCTGAATGCATTTTTGTGCATCCAGGCAGGCGGCAGAGGCGTAAAACTGGAGATATCCAGGGAAGAGACACTGGCCTGCACCAGAGTGCGTCATGCCATCCGGTTCCAGACTAAGGCATTGGCCCGTAAAGACGGCACTCTGGTGGCCAGGACCTTTAAAGCCTATTCCAATCAGGGTGGATATGCCTCTCACGCCCATGCCATAGTCGCCAATTCGGCCAATGAATTTAAACAGATTTACCACGATGAAAAGGCGCTGGAATCTGAATGCTATACCGTCTACACCAACATTGCAACGGGAGGGGCTATGAGGGGATATGGAATCCCCCAGGCGGCATTTGCCGCAGAATGCCTGGCAGACGATATGGCGGCGGCGCTTCATATGGACCCGCTGGAATTTAGGCTTAAAAACTGCATGAAACCAGGTTATGAAGATCCGCATACCCATGTAAAATGCAATACATACGGCCTTCGTGACTGCATGGAAAAGGGCAGAAAAGCGATCCAATGGGATGAAAAAAGAAAAGCTTATGAGAATCAGACAGGGCCTGTAAGAAGAGGTGTCGGAATGGCTGTATTCTGTTACAAAACAGGCGTTCATCCCATCTCTCTGGAAACGGCCTCCTGCCGCATGGTACTGAATCAGGATGGCTCCATCCAGCTGCAGATGGGAGCTACCGAGATCGGCCAGGGCTCCGACACGGTATTCACCCAGATGGCGGCTGAGGTTACC
>JAGZXV010000014.1 GCA_018378255.1 Clostridiaceae bacterium
TGGAAGCTGATTAATCCGGCCAATGTGGATGTTGCGAATAAGAAGATCACTGTAAATATCAGTGGATCGGGATCCTTTAGTGTTGTTTATAAGAAATAATACTGCGAATGATTAAAGAGGATTAGGATTTGCAGCCAGGGAGGAATTGAACTGAGGAGGGAGAGGAATCCCTGGCGGAATGGCTTGGAACGCTCCGAAAATCGGTATCGAGTGGCCGAAAACGAAGAGGAAGTATAGAGGGATAGTAAGGATTGACACATTTAAGGTTTGAGAGATTTCTAGATAGAGGGGTGTGCAAAGGATGGGCAATAAACTGAATATTGCAATGCTTGGGCATAAGCACATTCTATCAAGAGAAGGGGGATTGAGATTGTTGTTGAGAAAACGGGCTATATAGTTACCTGCTATAACAGGTCCGGTTATCATGTCAATGGTAAGGAATTCGATGGCAAATCTAAAAAACTATAAAGGCATAAAGCTGAAATCAGTTTTACGATTAATCGAAAGGGCTTGGCAGTTATAACGCTCTCTCGATTTGCAGCGATTTATGCTTCCATTGGGAGATAAAATGTAGTTTATTCTCATACAGAAGGCCCTTGTGTCACGTTATATTACCAAAATTGTTTGGGAAGCGGTGTATTGCGACGATATATGGTGGTTTAGTGGTAATAGGGGCAACAGTTTAGGACACTTAAAGACTTGATTTATGCAAATTTTGTGATTAGTAGGGAAAATTATTTCTCTTAAAAAGAGAGTTATGAACAAGATAAATTGGAAAATAAAGGCAATGAATGGGACTAAATGAAGTTGAAAAGGAAATTGTAGGTAGGGAATTTCGACTACAAACGGGTGTCTTCCCGAGAGGGAGACGTTGTGATCTTTGTGGAAGAACTGATGAAGCGAATGATACGGAATGCTCATCAAAATACCTGTTATAACAGGGTTGGCTGCCACATCAGCGGAATAGAATATGACACTGAAATAAAAAGTGAATGTGAGGGTATTCGTCTGAAAACGGTTCCTACCATTGACAGGAAAGGGAGGGCGGCCGTTTCTGCTTCTTTTTTTGCGGAAGGGCCTGTGCTATTTTGCTGGATTCCTAAGTTGCTTGGGAAGTGGGGGGACACAGTGGTGCAGTGATAAAAGGTATATCACCTAATAAGCCTTGATACAAGCAAGTTTTCGAGGTGTGGGCTAAAAATAAATCTTCCGAACGGGAACTGGGGAAGTATCCCCGTTGATTAAGGGAAAAGAGGAATATGATGAAAAAGAAATATACGATTGCTGTCTCAGGTACTGGATACGTAGGATTTTCTCTGGGAGTGCTTTTTGCTCAACACAATGATGTCTACGCGGTGGACATTGTTTCAGAAAAGGTGGAGATGATTAACAATCATAAGTCTCCAATTCAGGACGACTATATAGAAAAATATCTGGCTGAAAAGAAGCTGAATCTGACCGCAACAATGGATGCAAAGCTAGCTTATAGTAATGCAGATTTTGTTGTCATAGCCACACCGACTAATTATGATCCACAAAAGAATTTTTTCGATACCTCTGCGGTCGAGGCTGTGATTAAACTTGTTATGGAGTATAATCCAGGTGCCATTATGGTCATTAAGTCCACGATACCAGTTGGTTATACCAAGAGCATTCGTGAAAAAACGGGGAGTAAGAATATCATTTTCAGCCCTGAGTTTTTACGAGAATCACGTGCTCTTTATGATAACTTGTATCCCAGCCGTATCATAGTCGGCACGGATATGGAGGATGAACACTTGGCAGAAGCTGCGCATGAGTTTGCAGCACTCTTGAAGGAAGGTGCAATCAAGGATAATATCGAAACATTGTTCATGGGCTTTACCGAAGCAGAGGCTGTGAAGCTGTTCTCTAATACATATTTGGCACTGCGCGTCTCTTATTTCAATGAGTTGGACACATACGCTGAGATGAAAGGTCTGAACACGCAGCAGATTATTGACGGTGTATGCCTTGATCCCCGTATCGGTATGCACTATAATAATCCGTCCTTTGGGTATGGCGGCTATTGCCTGCCGAAAGACACCAAGCAGTTACTGGCAAACTATGTCGATGTGCCAGAAAACCTGATTGAAGCTATCGTGGAATCTAATCGTACCCGTAAGGACTTCATTGCTGACCGCGTTCTAAAGCTGGCAGGCTATTACGGGTACGATGCAGAAAACGATTTTGATGAAGGCATGGAAAAAGCTGTCACTATCGGCGTTTACCGTTTGACCATGAAGAGTAACAGTGACAACTTCCGCCAAAGCTCTATTCAGGGTGTCATGAAGCGTATCAAGGCCAAGGGCGCAACGGTTGTAATTTATGAGCCAACCCTGAAAGAGGTGAAAACTTTCTTCGGTAGCGTTGTAGTTAATGATTTAAAGAAATTTAAGAAAATGAGTCAGGCTATTATCGCAAACCGTTATGATAAGTGCTTAGATGACGTGAAAGAGAAAGTATATACGAGAGATATTTTCCAGCGTGACTAATTAACGGGGTATAAGAAAATGGGCGATAAAGTAAAAGTACTAAGGATTATTGGTGAATGTAAAACAGGTGGGACGGAAACGATCGCATTAAATTACTATAAGAATCTCGACCATAAAGTCATTGCTATGGACTTCCTTTTTTATGGCGAAAGTTTGCCTAGGTTTAACCGTGAACTCGAAGCAAATGAGGATAAGGTAATTAATGTTGTTGACTATACTAAGGATTTGTTCGGAAGTATCCGGGAAATACGCGATGTTGTAAAAGAAAATAATTATGATATCGTTCATGCTCAGTTAAACGCTTTGAATTTTTTTCCTTTGATTGGTGCTTTCCTTGGCGGCGCAAAAATACGAATAGCGGCAAATCACTCAACAGCAAATTTAAAATATGAATTTAAAAAATCAGTAATGAAATATTTGGTAAGGCCAACAGCAGGAATAATGGCAACAAATTATGCGGCATGTTCAAAACATGCAGGTGAGTGGTGCTTCGGCAAACGTGCATATGAAAATGGAAGAATTAAAATCATTCATAATGCTATTGATTTGACAAAGTTTAATTACTCGGACGATACCAGAACAAAAGTAAGGAATAATATGGACTGGAATAGCAAATTTGTGATAGGTCATGCGGGACGTTTTACAGAACAAAAGAATCATAAATTTATGGTAGAAATTTTTGCTGAGATACATAAGAGGTGTACTGATGTCATCTTGGTATTTGCAGGAGAAGGACATTTGATGGAAAGTATAAAAAATCAAGTGAGAGAGGCAGATCTTATTGATAGTGTTCAGTTTCTTGGCGTTAGGTTTGACATGAATGAATTGATGCAGGGGATGGATGTTTTCTTGTTTCCATCGTTATATGAGGGACTTGGAAATGTAATAACAGAGGCACAGGCGGTGGGGCTGGCTTGCATTGCTTCTGATGTGATACCTACGGAGGTAAAAATAACAGAATTAGTGGAGTTTATTTCGCTTAATAAGAAGTCGACCGAGTGGGCTGATGCTGTATTGAAATATAAGAATGGGTATCACCGCTCAAATAGACATGAAGCTTTGGTACGTTCTGGATATGAAATTAAAACTGCGGTCAAAGATTTGGAAAAATATTATATGGAGTTGATTGGGAGATGATAATGAAACTATGAATATTGACGGGCTGAAGAAAAAACAACTATTCAGCAGCAAGTTGTTTGCAAAAGCTAAGGAGACGAAACTATGGGGATTAAAGGCATTATAAAACCATTTTATTTAAAGCTTTACCACTCTGGCATCTTTAATAATATTCCAGACAGAGTTTTTGTGCCGTTCCAATACTGGATGGCAACAGGGAAAAAACTAAAGTTAAATAATGCGTCAACGTTTAATGAGAAAATACAATGGATGAAGCTTTTTGACAGAAATCCTATTTATCCTATTGTAGTTGATAAATATAAAGTCAGAGATTATGTTTCAGAAAGGATTGGTAGTGATTATTTAATACCACTTCTAGGTAAATGGGATTCATTGGATGCAATTAATATTAATTCTTTACCTGAACAGTTTGTACTAAAATGCAATCACGATTCTGGTGGTATTTCTATCTGTCAGGACAAATGTAGATTTGATTGGAATAAGGAAAAAAAGAAATTAGCAATTCACATGAGGCAGAATCACTATTATCTAAGTCGTGAATGGGCATATAAAGACGTCAAGCCATGTATTATTGCAGAGAAATATATGGTAGATATGAAAACAGGTGAACTTAGGGACTATAAGTTTTTCTGTTTTAACGGCAAGCCTAGATATGTTCAGGTTGATTTTAATCGTTTTGTAAATCATAAGAGAAATATTTATGATTTGAATTGGAATCTTATTGACCTTGCAATAAAGTGTCCGAATGATCCAAATAAAAGTATTGAAAAACCAGAGAATTTTAACATAATGCTTGAGGTGGCGAAAAAACTTTCTGTGGGATTTCCTCAAGTCAGGGTTGATCTGTATTCAGTAAACGAGAATGTCTATTTTGGTGAATTAACTTTATACCATGGAAATGGATTTGAAAAATTTACTCCTGAAAAATACGGTGAGGAATTTGGCTCTTACATAGATTTATCGTTATGTATGACTAATAGAGGAGACGAGCAACAATGAATAATAATGTATATATTCAAGTCATAGATGGCGCTGATTATCCAAAGGACTCATTCAATCCATCAACTCTATATCCAGAATATCGCTATGGACAGGCATTTGTACAGGAACATGATAATGTAATTTACGATATGGTAAGGGGATGCCTTCTCGGATATGGTTTAGATGCCGAGAATTTTGGCACGCCAAATTGGAATCCATTGTCAAAATATATTAAGCTAGGTGATCAGGTTCTGATAAAACCTAATTGGGTTATGCATTTTAATGGCTCAGGAGATTATAAGGACGCCATGGAATGTCTAGTTACGCACCCGTCATGTATTCGCGCAATCTGTGACTATTGCCTAATTGCACTAAAAGGGACAGGAAAGGTAATTATTGGTGATGCACCAATGCAAGATTGTGATTTGCCTATTTTATTAGACAGGATGAAATTTAACGATTTATTGGCTTTCTATCATTCGCAAAATGAAAATGTAAATTTTATAGATTTTAGAAAATATCAGTCAATATTTAATCGAAATAAAGTTATTGTCAATAAAATTTACCAGAGCAGTGAAGGTATTAATGTGAATATTGGAAATCGGTCGATTCATGAAAACAGAGAAGGGAAACGCATATATCAAGTCGACAACTACGACAGAAATGAAACACAAGAATATCATCAGAGCAATAAACATATTTATTCGATTAATAAGGATGTTTTGGAATCCGATGTAATAATTAATTTTTGTAAACCCAAATCGCATCGTTTGGCAGGGTTTACTGCGGCAATGAAAAATATGGTTGGGATAGCCTATAATAAGGCATCACTTCCACATAGAGTCGAGGGATCATTGGAAGAGGGAGGAGATTCCTATAAAAACAGCAGTTGGCTGAAAAAGAAAATAGATGCTGTATTAGATAGAAAGATCAAGCACGAAGATGAATCCAAGTTCGGTTTAGCTACTGTTGATAGATTCATTTATGGTGGGCTTTTGATTTTGGCACGAAAGGTAAGCAAAGATCCTTATATAAAAGGGATATGGTATGGAAATGATACAATTTGGAGAACAGTGGTAGACCTAAACTATATTGAGCAATATGCAGACAAGAAGGGCGTTATTCAGAATAATCCACAAAGAAGAATCCTGAATTTAGGGGATATGGTAATTGCAGGCGAGCATAATGGGCCATGCCAACCGGAACCTAAAAAGCTGGGTGCAATAGTACTGGCGGAGGATGCAGCTTGCATGGATATTGTCATATGCAAAATGATGGGGTTTTCTAGTGAGAAAATACCAATGATTAGGGCTATACTTGCTGGAGAAACTGATTTTCTCATAGAAAAAAAGGAATATGATAATATAAATATATGGTCTAATATAACCGAATTGCAGAAAAGTTTGACTGATGTAAAATTCCCTAACGAGTGGAAGTATGAACCTCATGATACGTGGAAAGCAGTAAAAATAGAGCAATAGGGATAGAATAAAAAGGGGGTTGTACATAATTATGCGGATCGCAGTTATTATGTCTACTTATAACGGGGAACGTTTTCTGAGAGAACAAATAGAAAGTATTTTAAATCAGGAAGATGTTAATTTAGAATTATTCATAAGAGATGATGGCTCTTCGGACAGTACAGTTGAAATTCTAAATAGTTACTTAGGCGATAAGGTACATGTTTATAAAGGGTCCAATATAGGATATGGTAGAAGTTATATTGATTGTTTGCAATTAGCGGATAACTTTGATTTCTATGCTTTTAGCGATCAAGATGACCTCTGGGAAAAGGAAAAGCTAAAAGAGGCAATAAATTTTCTGACAAAAAAATTGGGTGGAAGGGAGTTTCCAGCGGTATACTATTCAAATATTAAAGTAAATAATGCAGACCTAAATTTTATGCAAATGACAGCATTAGAGAGAAGAAAGCAAACATTGGAAAGTGTCGCTATGAGACGCAGCATTGTTGGTTGCACGATGGTCTTTAATAAGCGAATTTGGACAGAAATATTTAGGAATCCCATATCAGAAGATATATTACTGCAAGGATACGATAGTTTTATAATAAGCCTGTGTTATGCGTTGGGAGGAATTATTTGTTGCGATGAAAATGCGTATATATGTTATAGACAGCATACAGCTAATATGGCTGGAGCTCCGTCTGATATTAAGAAAAGAATAAAGAAAGAGTGGAGACTACTTCATCATGACAAACAGGCTGAAATGAAAATCGCCAGAGAAATCCTTAATGGTTGGGGGAATGAAATTCCGATTGAAAATAAAGATGTGTTGGAACTTATAGCTAGTATGGGAAATGACTGGAGTTTAAAAGCACATATCCTTTTTTCCGGGAATTTTACAACAGGTGATATCCGTCTGACATTATTAGAAAAAATTAAAGTTCTGCTAGCTAAAAAAATGTATGGAGTATTAAAACGAATTGATAATTCAGGTATTATTTCTTTTGATGTGTTTGATACGCTTATATCCCGAGATGTATGCAGCACGGATATGATTTATCGCCTTATGGAAAGAAAGCTTACTTGTGAAAATAATTTAGTTGGTAGAAAGTTTGCAATAGAGAGACATAGAGCAGAGCAGATTGCAACAAAAAAGTATAACGGAAGTGCTACGATACGACAAATTTACAGAGAGATGGGAAAAAATGCTCACTTAACGAAAGATGAGATTAATTATCTGATTCGTATGGAAGAAGAACTGGAATTCACTCTTTGCACTCCCAAATATGAAGGTCGGGTTCTATATGAATACTGTCTCTGGAAACAGAAGAAGATTGTACTGATATCTGATATGTACCTGTCAAAAGAAAATATTATGAGAATGCTAAGAAAATGTGGATATCAAAATATTGACGAGGATTTGGTCTTTATTTCCTGTGAAATGGGAAGTACAAAACGGAGTGGGAAATTATTTGACAAGGTAGCTTCAGTCTGTGGAATTGATAAAGATGATTGGTTACATATTGGCGATGCAAAGAGAAGTGATTGGCTTATACCAAAAAAATGTGGGCTACGTTCCATTTACATCCCGGGTGAGATCAATCATTTTCGGTATAAGAGTATATCCCGCCAAAAGATGAGACATAAAAATGGATGCAACTGGCACGGTGGTATAGATTCTGACGATAAAATTTGTACAAAGCTGATGAACAACCGTTTGCCATGGATTCGAGATGAATATGAGCGCTTTGGCTATGAGTGTCTGGGAACCCTTCTCTGGGGCTTTACTGGATGGTTAAGCAGGGAATTGCAAGAAGAACAGGAAAGAGAGAAAAATAACTATGACAGAATATATTTTCTTGCTCGTGAGGGACAGTTGTTGAGAAAAGCGTTTGATATCGTAAATCGGAATAACTCCAGTATGTATCTACCGGTATCCAGAAAAGCATTAAATGGAGCCGCACTTTGGATGTTTCAGGGTATTGAGGCAAAACTCGAAAGTATTCCATTCCCAGACGAATTCGGAATCGAACAGGTTGAAGATAAATTAGAAATTAAGTTGCCTGAAACACTGAGGAATAGAGTTATGATGCGCAGATTTACGTCATGGAAGGATGTCTGGCAGTGTAAAGAAATAATTGATTGGCTAATAGTTCATGAAAGTGATATAGATGAATATTCAAAAAGGCAATATGAATTATTCATGAAGCTGCTGGATTTGAATGTATCTGTACGGAGAATTGCAATAATAGATATTGGTTGGAAAGGAACTATGCAGCATAATTTGGAATTGTTGCTTTCAAGAGAGCATGGAAATATTGTGGTAGAGGGTTATTATGTTGGTGTGTCACAAAGTGCCAGAAAAAATTATCCAGAACAGATGATGAGAGGATTTTTGTTCTATGAAGTTGATGAAAATAAGGTCTTTGCTTTCAGTGGATTGTTGGAAGGGATTATGACAGCAGATCACGGTTCCGTTAAGAATTATAAAATCCGAGATGATGGAACTATTGCCTGCTGCTGCTATCCATATGAATATGAGGGAGACCACAGAGTCTCACTGATTCAGAGTGGTGCATTTCGAGCGCTTAGCGATATTAGAGACTACTCGGAGAATGTGGATAACAACAAAAAACGGGATATGGTTAGCGAGTTATGGAGCGCAGGAAGAATTGTAAGATTTGGTTATCTTCCCAGTGTAAATGACATTATGCTATTTCGGGAATTTTCATTCTTTGATGGCAATAAGGACACCATGAACGACACCGAAAAGAAAACTCTGCAGCAATTTAAGGGTGATTTCAGACGTTCCAGATGGAAAACCGCCTATTTAAAGCAAAACGCGAAGGGGATACCATTTACTAGTCAGTTATATGCGATGGCAAGACGAATCAAAACGGACATTCAAAATGGCCAAAAGAGGAGAAATTAAATGGGAGACGTGGAATTAATTAGTGTAATCGTACCTGTCTATAATGTAGCCGCATATCTGGAACGATGCGTGGATAGCATTATTGCGCAGACTTATAGTCCATTAGAGATTATTCTAGTAGATGATGGTGCAACAGATAACAGCGGGGAAATCTGCGATGCTTATGAGAAAAAGCATCCGGATCTGATTAAGACGGTTCATCAGGTAAACAAGGGGCTTTCCGGCGCAAGAAATACTGGGTTAAGCTATGTACATGGAAAATATATCACATTTGTTGATAGTGATGACTGGCTGGCTTCTGATATGGTAGAGACTATGTACAACAACTTAAAGAAATACGGTGCGCAAATAAGTGGTATAAGCTTTTATCAGGTCTATGAAAATGGAAAAATAGTGAAAAATTCTTCAAAGAATGGGATTCGTGTTATGACCAGGGAGGAAGCTCTCGGCAAATTTTCGTTCAATGAAAATTTAACAGTGTGTGTGTGTGGAAAACTGTATAAAACTTATCTTTGGGATACCATTAAATGTCCGGAAGGAAAGCTTTTCGAGGATCAGTATACTACATATAGGCTAATTGATCAGACAGAGACAGTTGTTTTTGACCCAAGCCCTAAATATTATTACTTTAAGCGACAAGGCTCTATCGGCCATTCATCTTTCACGGACAAGACGTATGAGTTGTACTGGGGTGTGCAGGAACAGTATGAATATATTACACAGAAATATCCGGACCTTTCCTCACAGATGGCTGTGGCTAAGCTTACATGGGAGATTGTCTTTATCAATATGATGTTTTGTGCTGGCAAGAACGATATGTCGCTGGTATCTAAATCAAGGTCTTTTGCCAGAAAACATATAGGAGAAGTGTTACATTGCGATGATATAAATGCAGTGCGAAAGGTACAGATTGGTCTATTTGCTTATTGTCTATGGCTTTACAAAAGTGTTTACTTTAGCTATAAGAAAAGGAAGGGCATTTCATAGTGGAATCTTTTGTGTACATATATTTTCCGATGATTATTTTGAGCCTGGTGTTTGCGTATTTGGCACTTCATGGCAGACCGAAGAGTTTGCAAAAGATATTCTGGCTACTGTCTGTTCTAATGCCGATTTTTGTTGCTGCTTTCCGTTATGATAATGGCGCTGATTATTTGATGTATGACCGGATGTACCGTTCAATTTTGCAGACCGGAGATCATGCCTCAATAAAGACAATTGAGATTGGATTTAAATGGCTGACACAGTTTTGCCAGATTTTTAGTTCGAAATCAATTCTGCTTTTTGTTGTGTGCGCTGTTTTGATTGTTCTTTTTTATTACAAAGGAACAGTAGATATTTTAAATGATTCCAGAAGTATTATGTTTGGATTGCTTTTATTTTATGCAACGGGAACTTATTTTGATTCTTTTAATGGTATTAGACAGTATATTGCAGCGGCTATTATTTACTGGGCTTTCCAGTTTATTATTAAAGAAGAACTAAAAAAATGGCTTATTGCTGTTAGTTGCGCGGCACTGTTTCATTACACTGCGATTATTATGCTTCCAGTTTATTTTATAAGAAAATTTAACTTTAGAATCAAGAGGTCTTTAATCATTATAGCAACATCATGGTTTGGTGGTGCAATTGCTTATAATTTGGTAGCATGGATATTGCAATACACGCGCTATCGGTATTTTCTTACATCGGTTGAGTTTGTAGTTATGCCAACGGAAGCCAGTACACTTTATACAAGTATCGTCACGGTGATTACGTTTATAATTGTCCTTTCCGGTAAAAAACAAAAAAAATATATGCCAACGCTGAAGGATGAATTTTTGCTGAACATGCAGGTGTTGACAATTTGCTCAGCGTTGCTTTCATGGACAGTTCCGCTTATGTGGCGCGTCCAATATTATTTTCTTCCGATGGAGATGGTAATTGTTCCAAGCGTTTTGAATTTAGAAAAGAGGAAGTATGTGCGTACGTTAATGAAGTATACTATTCTAAGTATGTATACGGTTATTGTTCTTTATGGAATATTGAAGAATGGCTGGTTTGACTGTGTGCCTTGGAAGTTCTACTTCGATTATATGTGAACTGATACAAGCAAACATAAATAGGGAGATATTTGATGATTAGTGTTATAATTCCAACATATAAAAGGAATGGTTCTTTACCAAGGGCGATTGAAAGTGTGTTGCAAAATCATGGCGATTTCGAGGTTATCGTAGTGGATGATAATGATGAATGCTCTGAATTTAGAAGAAGAAATATTGAGATGTTGAAAAAATATGAAAGCCACTCGAATTTTAAATATTTGCAACATAAAAAAAACAAAAACGGTGCAGCCGCTCGAAATACAGGAATACGAGAAGCGCACGGTGAGTATGTTACGTTTTTAGATGACGATGATGAGTTTTATTCAAACCGGATAGAAGAGATAGAGAAAATAGTCAGGCAAAAAAAGTCTGATTTAATAATTTCAGGATATGAGGTTAAAAAAAAAGGAATTTTGGTAAATAGAAATATTCCAGAATTAGATAAATGCAGTATCAAAGATTTGCAGATATTACTTTTAAAACAAGATAGTTTTTTTGGTACAGGAAGTAATATAGTTTGCCGTAGAGAAATCATAAATCAAATCAATGGATTTGACGAAAGCTTTAGACGGCATCAAGATATGGAATTTATGATTCGATTCTTGAGTAAATGTAAAAATTTATTTGTGATTCCACAATACCTTGTCATTAAAAATATTGATGATATACAGAATCTTCCCAATGTATCAGATCTTTTTGAAATTAAAAAGGATTTTTTGCAGAAATTTAATTATTTAATTGAAGCGCAAAATAACGATATTAAAAAGGCTATATACTATGCTAATTTAAGAGAACTATTATATTTTTCCTATCTTTTTAATGATAAGAAGAAAACGACAGAGATTAAAGTAATGCTTAGAAAGATGGGAATTTATAAATATTTTGATGATATATCAATTTGCATTAAAACATATATTAAAAACTTTATAGAAAGCAAAAGATAAAATAAAAAGGCTTAAATATTTAAAAGGAGAATTAGATGGAGTTAGATATAGTTAGTAAGGAAGAGGTTTTAGACTTACTTGAATATTTGCTTGTGCCTTATTTATATAAGAAATCTGATAATAAAAAGAAAGTATTGGCTGTTTATGACATAAAAGTTCAAAATTTTGAACAATTTTCAAGATTATTATTAGGTGTAACACCGTACTTATATAACAAAAATGATGTAACTATGGCAAAATACACTGCCGAAAAACTATTATCATTTATAAATCCCGAAAATGATTTGTTTTGTGAAATTACATATGAGATAGAGAATACACAATTGTTTGTGGAAATGTTTTCTCCATTGTTTTTTTTATATACATGTCAAAAACAACTAGAGCCAGATTTTATCGATAAAAATAAAGATATTATTATTACTTGGTTTTCAAAAATTGATAAATGTGTATATAAAAACAATTGGATATGGTTTCAGCTCTTAGTAAACACCCTATTATATAAACTCGGACTAAGAAGTTGGAATAAACGTGTTAATGAAGAACTTCATAAAAAACTGGATCAAATTTATTATAAAGATGGATTATATTTTGATGGACCAGGTGGACCTATTGATTATTACAATTCCTTTGCTTTTCAATTTTATTCTTTGATATATGTTCATTTAATGAAGGATGAAGATAGTGAAAACATACAAAAGTATAGAGAGAGGGCAAAGTCTTTTTCGCAAATTTATTTTAGCTTTTTCTCTGATTCTGGAGTCAGTATACCGTATGGCAGAAGTTTAATATACAGATTTGGTGTGTTAGCATATTTGGGCGCATTGATATATTCAGAAGAAGAGGTCATCCCTTGGTGCTATGTTAAAGACCTGATTAAAAAAAATCTTAATCAGTGGATGCATCAAGATATATTTAATGATAGTTTTTTAAACATTGGTTTCTATTATGAAAATATGAATATTATGGAGGACTATAACGGATTTGGTTCTCCATATTGGGCATTTAAAGTGTTTGTACTTTTACTTTCTGACAATAAAGCATTTTGGGATGCTCCTATAAAAAAATTTTGTGTAAATAAAAAAGAACTATATATTGATCCATATCTCAATTTATATAATCACAATGGAGAAGCATATTTGTTTCCCATTATAAAGCATTTACCATATAAAAACGCGAACTTTAATGATAAATATGAAAAGTTTGTGTATAGTTCACTTTTTGGATTCAATGTCTCTAAAGATTGTCTTTATGGCACCATTGCTATTGATTCAACATTGGCTATCAGCCAAGATGGTGAAACTTTTATAACAAGAAAAAGCATATCCTCAGAATTAGTTGAAAATAACATCATAAAATCTATTTGGAATGTTAATAGTCAAATATGCATAACAAGCTATTCTATTGTTGAATTGCCTTGGAATATTAGAATTCATTTTATAGAATCAAACGACGATTTTTATATGGTGGAAGGTGCTTTTCCTGTTAAAAAAGAAAATATAAAAATTAGCGAGATGAGAGATGGCGTGTTAATAGGTAATGATTTTCAACAATCAGGGATAAAATCTTGGAGTGGAGGTCTATGTAGGGTAGAAAATCTATTTCCAAACACAAATCTTTTTTTTAGACAAACATTGGTTCCAATATGCCATTATTATATAAAGAAGGGATGTTCATATGTAGTCACCGGAGCTTATGGTGATAAAACCAATACAAATACAATAAAGCCAAATATTACAATAAATGTGCAAGGCAAAGAGCATATTTGCATTAATATTAATGGAAAAATGTATACCTTAAATTATACAAATATTGGAAAAAGAAATAAATCTCAACTAAAAATGTTTGAAAGATTAAAGAGGATTTATAAATATACAAAAAAATATCTGTAATGCTCAATAGGTACTTGTTTCTGAGCATACATAGTATTGTTAGAATATGGAGGGAGAGTAGCTATATAATGAAAAAACAAAGCATCGAAGTCAACTTCATATTTCAAATTATTTATCAAGCAGTAATTCTTGTATTGCCATTAGTTATCTCTCCTATTGTTACACGAACTCTAGGCGATAAAGCCCTAGGTACATACTCTTATGTTAATAGCATAGCGTATTATTTTGTTATATTTGCTAATTTAGGGATTACTAGATATGGGCAGCGGATTATTTCCACAAATAAGGATGATATACAAAAATTAAGAAGGATATTTTGGAGTCTGTTTACTACGCATATGGTCATTTCTTTATTATCCATTAGTGCATATGCATTTTTCGTCATTTTTTTTGTTTCTGAGGATCAATGTATTTTTTTGATAAATATATTATATGTTGTTTCCGCTTTATTTGACTTAACATGGTTATTTTATGGATTAGAGAATTTCAAAAACGTTGTTGTCAAAAATCTTCTTGTTCGAATTATGATGTTTCTTCTTATAGTATTTTTTATTAAGTCCCCATCGGATTTATGGATTTATACATTTTTTGAAACCGGAACTTTGCTTGTTGGGAATCTTCTTCTCATACCTACCGCTATCAAAGAAATTCCTTTTGCAAGGTTTACAACAAAAGATTGTTGTTTACACATTAAACCATTGATTATGCTGTCAATTTCTGTTATAGCGATTGCATTATATACTATATTTGATAAAACACTACTGGGAATAATGTCTACTAAAGAGAATGTTGCTTATTACGAATATTCGAATAAAATTATCAGTATACCAAAGATGTTTGTCGGTGTTGTTGGTACTGTTATTTTTCCGAGAGCTTGTGAATTAGCAAGTAAAGGAAATAGTCAAGGTCAAAAAAGGTATGCTAATTATGCATTTTTTGCAGTTAGCATAATTGGGTTTGCCTCAGTATTCGGATTATTGGGAATATCTGATTTATTTGCGATAAAATATTTTGGAAGTGCATTTTCTGTTTGTGGCGGTATTATTTCATCAATGACACCCTTGATAGTTTTAATAGGTATGGGTGAAGTAATAAGAAGCGTATTTTTGATTCCTATGGGAAAAGACATTATATATGTTTTTATGACATGTATGAATGCGTTTATTAATCTTACATTGTCAATAGCTTTAATACCGTATTGGGGAGTATATGGAGCTGTTACAGGAACAACGGCTGCCGAAGTCAGCTTTTTCGTATTGCTGCTCATATATTGTGGAAAACAATTAGATATCCCATATTTAGCTAAATCCATAATTGCTTTTTTGTGTATAGGATTATTTATGTTTATTGTTATTAGACTTATTGATCCATTAATGGATAGGTCGATAAAAACATTATTTGTTGAAGTAATAATAGGTGTTTTCATATACATTCCACTGTCATTAGTTTCCATACGAATATGGTTTAGAGATATTTGGGAACTTGTTTTAAATATAGTAAAAAAACATAAAAAGAAACCCCGGTAGTTATAATTCTATATAAATAAGAACTACCATTGAAGATTCTAATTGTAAAGGTGTGCTAACTGATGCTAGATAATATTCTTCGTTGTTGATTGTCAAGTAAGGCATCATGGTGAACGAAGATTACAACGAGTGGAATGAGTGACTAGAGGTTGATGACTGCGGACTCATTCAATCATTCCTGGAATTGGTAGACTTGAGGGTCAAAGACATCCAACACCTAAAAACCAACATTATTCGTGCTTGGTATGAACTCAGCAAGGAATTCGCAGACTCTATGGTCCAAATGTCTAAAGGTAACGATGACGAGTAGTATTAAGATGTCAATGTGCGGCTATAATTAAATACATTCCTTTCCAGAAAAACTGCGTTGGCTTTCTGGAAGGGTGCACTGAATTACCGAAAAGGTTGCACTAAGTGAACGGTGAGTATTCCGGGGGAAATTGTCCCGCCTCTCCGGTGATGAACCACTCATGTAGGCCTAGGTCTGTTTTCATATCCAATGGGATGAACAGAAACACCGTGTAATCTTCTGTTCACAATACGATCTGAGTGGCTGGTATGATCCAGTTAGAAGGAGATGAAAGCCCTCTGACGAAAGCAATTCTGGATAGAATTAAACACGGTGTCTATAAGATCAATATCATTCCCACAGATCGTACAAACTACAGGTCTATGAGAGAGGTATATGGACTGGATCAGTCCTTAAGCGAGTAAACTCGTACGTAACTGGATTTGCGATTCCCCTGTTTCGGACAGTCGGTTTCCTAACTTACGAATCAGCGGTTTCACCGCACCGTAATAAACAGAAGTAATACATACCCATATGAATGTTAGTTTAGTAAGCTGTGCAGCATATGAATGGCAGAATTATGACAAGGAAATGAATGCTGGTACAATAACGAATAATTTAGTAAAGATTATGTAGTTTATTATTGATAATTTATGAAATTTATAAGCCTCATCCCTCCCAAGTTCAGAATCACAGACAATATTACCGAAAATTAGGTATTTCCCCTCCCTCCATTCTGCTATAATTACCATATCACAAATCGAACGGAGGGAATTTATTATGAAGAAAAAACTGGCACTGTTATTAGCATGTTCTATGGTAATGGGCCTGACCGCCTGCGGAGGCAAGACCGAAGCCCCAACCACAGCCGCCACTACGGCAGCCCCAGCAACCACAGCTGCTGAGACTAAAGCTGAGGCAGCAGAGACGAAAGCAGCCGAAACCAAAGCTGAGGAAACCAAAGCCGCTGATGGTGCTGAAGCAGCCAAACCAGACGGCGGATTAGACGCCCTGATCGAGGCCGCAAAAGCCGAAGGCGAATTGACCGTTTACGGCTCCTGCGAAGAGGAATATTTATCCGCGGCCTGCAAGAATTTTGAAACCCTTTACGGCATCAAAACAAAATATCAAAGACTTTCCACATCCGAAGTATACACAAAGATTTCCGAAGAAGCCGGAAAGCCATCGGCGGACGTTTGGTTCGGCGGCACCACAGATCCTTATAACGAGGCTGTTGCAGACGGATTGTTAGAGCCTTACGAAGCGGTGAATGCAGTTAACTTAATCGGCGACCAGTACAAAGATTCCACAAACTGCTGGTATGGAATCTATAAAGGAATCTTAGGATTTATGGTGAACCAGGAAGAACTGGACCGTTTGGGATTAGAAGCGCCCAAGACCTGGGATGATCTGACAAAAGAAGAGTATAAAGGCTTAATCATGCTGTCCAACCCGAACACAGCAGGAACAGCAAAACTGGTTATCAACACCATGATTCAGATGAAGGGCCATGACGAAGCCATGGAATACTTCAAGAAATTGGATCAGAACATCGCCCAGTACACCAAATCAGGTTCCGGCCCGTCCAAGATGGTAGGCCCTGGCGAGTGCGTGATCGGTATTGGCTTCCTTCATGACGGCATCTATCAGATCCTTCAGGGATATGACAACATAAAACTGATCGTTCCCGAAGACGGAACTTCCTTTGAAGTCGGCGCAACCGCTATCTTTAAAGGCTGTACTCATCCGAATGCAGCAAAACTCTGGATTGAATATGCCCTGTCACCGGATTGCGTAGACCATGCGAAAGAAAATGGCTCCTATCAGTTCCTGGTACTGAAAAATGCAACCCAGCCGGAAGAAGCAACTCAGTTCGGCCTGGATATGAACAATACCATCGACTATGATTTTGAAGATGCGAAAAACAATATTGCCAAATACGTGGAAGATTTCTTTAATGCGTTAGGAAGCTCCAACGACGACCGTTTTAAAACAGAATAATAACTCAACGACATAATAACTCAAGGTGCTGGGAAATGCGCAACCAAACATTTCGCAGCACCTTTTGCCCTGGAGTATGTTTGAAAATTCATTTCCGTCATCTGCACGTCCCACTTGGCGGTATATTTGCCCCGAATTCAGGTTACATAGCCCGCTATGCGCCTCCTTCACCCGGAATAAATATCCCACAAACTGTGACGCACCTCTGACGGAAAGCAATTTTCAGATACACTTTCAAAGAGCAGAAAGGGCTTGCCACTATAGAAAGAAAAGGGGGGCTATTCATGGCCAGAAACCAAAGCGCCCGTCTGGAGCGCAAGAAATTTTTTTCAGACCCCATACTGGTCAGCATGATTGCGGTTCTGCTGATTTTCCTGGCTTTATTCATTCTTTATCCCCTTCTGATGCTGTTGGTAGACAGCTTTATTTCAGAAGGAAATATCACACTGGATGTATTTAAAAGGGTGCTCAGTCTGGAGCGTTTCCGCAATGCATTTAAAAATACGATTGTTTTGGGATTTATCTCAGGTCTGGCGTCCACAGCCATTGGCTTATTGTTTGCCTATGTGGAAGTTTATGTAAAACTGAAAAGAAGGGTATTGGAGAAGCTGTTTGGCCTGGTTTCCATGCTTCCCGTAGTATCTCCGCCCTTTGTTTTGTCCTTATCCATGATCATGTTGTTTGGAAGAAGCGGAATTATTACCCGCTCCCTGCTTAAAATATACGACTCCAATGTTTACGGTCTGAAGGGAATCGCCATTGTGCAGACCCTTACATTTTTCCCGGTCTGCTATCTGATGCTAAAGGGCCTGCTTAAAAATATCGATCCGTCCCTGGAAGAGGCCACAAGGGATATGGGAGCCAGCAGGTGGAAGGTATTCACCAGCGTCACGTTCCCCCTTCTGCTTCCCGGTCTGGGCAATGCATTTTTGGTAACGTTTATCGAATCCGTGGCGGATTTTGCCAATCCCATGCTGATCGGAGGTTCCTATGATACATTGGCGACCACCATTTATCTGCAGGTTACAGGCGCCTATGATTCCACCGGTGCTGCCGCCATGTCTGTGGTTCTGCTGCTCTTAACTGTAGTATTGTTCCTGATCCAGAAATATTATCTGGAGAAGAAAACAGCGGCCACCCTGACCGGAAAAGCGTCCAGAATGAGGATGCTGATTGAAGATAAGAGCGTTACGGTTCCGCTGACCGTATTCTGCGGTTTGGTGGCAGCTTTTGTGCTCCTGATGTATATCATGGTGCCCTTCGGAGCCCTGTTTACCCTTTGGGGCAGGGATTACAGTCTGAGCCTGAAATGGTTCCAGTACATGTTTAAGACCAGCGGGCTTAAGGCATTTAAGGATTCCTTCGTGCTGTCTTTGATCGCAGCTCCGCTGACCGCATTTTTATCCATGGTGATCTCTTATCTGGTGGTTAAAAAGAAATTCCGGTCCAAAGGATTTATTGAATTTGTATCCATGCTGGCCATGGCGGTGCCTGGAACCGTATTGGGTATCGGATATATCCGCGGATATGCCAACGGGCTGTTCAGAACCGGGTTCATGAGCGGGCTTTACGGAACCGGCCTCATCCTGATCATTGTATTCATCGTGAGAAGCCTTCCTACCGGAACCAGAAGCGGTATCTCGGCTCTTAGGCAGATTGATAAATCCATTGAAGAATCGGCCTATGATATGGGGGCCAATTCTGCCAAGGTATTCATGACCGTGACCCTGCCGCTCATTAAAGATTCCTTCTTCAGCGGTCTGGTAACGTCGTTTGTCCGGAGCATTACGGCAATTTCAGCCATAATTCTTTTGGTAACACCGGATTTCCTGCTGATTACCTGCCAGATCAATGAACAGGCGGAAAAGGGAAATTATGGCGTGGCCTGTGCTTATGCCACAGTGCTGATTATGATTACATACGGAGCTGTGCTGATCATGAATACGTTGATTAAATATTTCGGTGTCAGCAGAAAGATTAAGGAGGAGAACTGATGGAAAAACAGAAAAAAGGCGTTCGTCTGGAGCACATTTCCAAAATATATACCGATCCTAAAACAGGAAAGGAATTTTATGCCGTTCAGGATACCACTCTCGATATTGAACCGGGAACATTTGTAACCCTGTTAGGACCTTCAGGCTGCGGTAAAACTACCACACTTCGCATGATTGCAGGCTTTGAAAGCCCGGATGAAGGAGAAATTTATCTGGGAGATGAGGCGATCAATGCTCTCACACCCAATAAACGGGATACTGCTATGGTGTTTCAGAGCTATGCCCTCCTTCCCCATTATAATGTATTTGACAATGTGGCATACGGTTTAAAAATCCGTAAACTGCCTCAAAATGAGATCAAAGAACGGGTTATGAACATATTAAAACTGGTGGAAATGGACGGGATGGAATCGCGTATGACTAACCAGCTTTCCGGAGGGCAGCAGCAGCGTGTGGCTTTAGCCAGAGCCTTAGTGATTGAACCGAGCGTACTTTTATTCGATGAACCTTTAAGCAACCTGGATGCCAAGTTGCGCGTCACCATGAGAACGGAGATCAGGAAAATACAGCAGAAAGTGGGAATTACCGCAATTTACGTCACCCATGACCAGTCTGAGGCCATGAGCATTTCCGATAAGATCATCATTATGAGCAAAGGAAAAGTGGAACAGATCGGCACGCCGAGAGAGATTTACTATCATCCGTCGTCGAAATTCGTAGCCGATTTTATCGGGGAAGCCAATTTCCTGAAAGCCCATGTGGTTTCGGTGAACGGGGATAAAGCCATGATAGATGTGGTGGGCCAGCGGTTCGAGGTCAACAACTTTGCAAAGGCAAACCAGGGAGACGATGCCACCCTGGTAATCCGGCCGGAAGGGGCTACTTTGTCGGAACAGGGCATACTGGAAGGAACGGTGATATTATCCACTTTTATGGGCTCCTATCAATATTATCAATTGATGGTGGGGGACATGGAAATCCAGATTACGGATTATAATCCGGTGAACAGGCGTATATACGAAGTGGGAGAACGGGCGCTTTTGGATTTCGATCCGAGAGGGGTTTACATTCTCTAGCCCGGTTGATAAAATGGTCAGTAAGAAAACATTGCGGGGTTAGGAACTCTATGAATAAATGGATGATGGGATTTACGGCTGTTTTTCTTACCTTTGGCTTAACCGGATGTCAAACACACACAGAGAATATCATATGGAAAACAGATGCGGATGAGGCGCTGGTAGTATACTGCCCTCATCCGTTGGAGTTTATTAATCCGGTGGTTTCGGAGTTTGAAGACAGGACGGGCATCCGGGTACAGGTTCAGACAGGAGGAACCGGAGAACTGCTTCGGATGGCCGAGGCGAAAGAAGAGCCTAAGTGCGATATATTATGGGGAGGATCTTTGTCCACGGCCCTGCCAAAACGGGAGTTGTTTGAGCCATATACCAGCGTGAATGAGGATATGATCCAGGCAGACTATAAAAATGAAGAGGGGAATATGACCCGGTTTACGGATATTCCAAGCGTACTGATGGTGAACACCAACCTGATCGGAGACATTGAGGTAAATGGGTATGAGGATCTTTTAAATCCCGAACTGAAGGGGAAAATCGCCATGTGCGACCCGTCCACCTCCTCATCGGCATACGAACATCTGATCAATATGATTTATGCGATGGGAGAAGGGGACCCGGAACAAGGCTGGGATTATGTGGAGGCGTTCTGCCGGAATCTGGACGGTATCCTGCTGAAAGGTTCCCCGGCAGTCTATAAAGGGGTGGCGGAAGGCCGTTTTGTGGTGGGACTCACGTTTGAAGAAGGTGGAGCCCACTATGTAGCGGATTCCAGCCCTGTTAAGCTGATCTATATGGAAGAGGGAGTGGTGTCAACTCCCGATGTGGTGTGCATTATGAAAGGAACCGGACATCAGGCAGAGGCCAGGGCATTTGTGGATTTTGTGACCGGAAAGGATGCCCAGACCATGATTGCAACCACATTAGACCGCCGGTCGGTGAGAACCGATGTGGAAGAGCCCGCTTATCTGCCGGATAAAGGGGAGATACATATAATTTACTGCGATAAAAATGTGGTGAGGGATAATAAATACCAATGGCTTGCCCGTTTTTCTGATATTTTTAACGCTGCGTCAGGGACGCAGGAATGATGGGGAGCGGAGGTGTCGGCAGATGAAAAGAGAACGGTATTTCAGGGATGAGCTGAGAAAACTGTTTATTGGCTATGCGATTGTGCCGGCGGTTTTGTTCACACTGATCTGCGGTCTGGCATTTGTGGGGATTCTGCTGTATGGAAAAGGGAGCGGAACCATCGAATACAATAAGTATGCGGCCCAAGAGGTGGACCGGGTGCTTTCCGGTTATGAGAAAGGGCTGAAAGAGATGGTGCTGCAGCCTGAGAATTTTACAAAAGAGGCCGACAGCCAGGCGAAAACCGCTGTTTTTCAGGAATTTTACAGGATATCCAACAGTTTGGGCTGTGAAGCAGACCTCTATCTGTTTGACAGGGACAGAAATCCGGTGCTGACCGGAAGGCCGGTGCTTCCCTCGTATTTTCAGATAAAGGAAGGGCTGGACTGGGGAATATTCGGTTCCATGGACAGGAAAAAGGGTGAAACCGCAGTGCGCCTGATGGAGAGCTGGAAAAGCGGCAGCATGGATATGGCTGTGGGCAGGGCTGTATATGATGGGGACAGCCTGTTGGGATATCTGGTATTTACCATTAACAGCAGCCAGTTTCAGCCGGTGTTGGACCGGTCGGATGCCCAGACAGTTGTGACGGACCGGTTTGGCTGGGTGTATTTGAGCAACAGTTATAACTTTTTGAACAGCAGCAACCAGATTGTGAAAGAACTGGAACATGCCGGCCGTTTTATGCTTTTTGACGGCCATATGTATCTGGTATCCGCCCGGCCTGCATACCGCGGCCTGTTTCGCATATATGCAGTATCCGATATCCAGAATATCGTGGTATCCCTGTCCCTCGGCAGCGCTTTGATCATAACCGCCCTTGCGGCTATGACTGCCTGGGTTTTGGTAAAATCCAAGAAGGTCACTGAAAAGAAGACAGAAGATTTCTACCGCATCCTGGATGTGATGGAAAAAAACAGGAACGGTGATTTAGACGATACGATCCGTATTAAAAGCGACAATGAATTCCGTATCATTGCCGATACCTATAATGAGACCATTACCGGCTTGAAGCAGCAGATGGAGAATAACAGGAAGATGGCGGAACTGGTGGCGGCAGCCCAGAACCGGCAGCTGGAATCCCAGTTCAACCCCCATTTCCTCTACAATACACTGGAGAATATCCGGTATATGTGCAGAATTGAGCCGGAAATCGCTTCGAAGATGATATTAAGCCTTTCCAACCTCCTGCGCTACAGTCTGGACAACAGCAAAGAAGAGGTGACGCTGAAAGAAGATATAGACCATCTGGAAAATTATTTAACCATTTTAAAATACCGATTTAACCGGAGATTTTCTTATGAGATCGATGTGGAGCCAAGGGCCTTAAAGTGCCGGATTCCCAAGCTGGTGCTGCAGCCGATGATTGAAAATTCCATCAAATACGGCTTCGGAAACCAGGAAACGCTGAGAGCAGAGCTGAAGGCCTATATTTATGATGGAAAGCTGATCATGATCTGCCGGGATGACGGGGTGGGCATTCCGCCCGCTGTTTTAAGCGAACTGACCGCCCTGTTTGGGCAGAAAGAAAATAAGAGCAGACATTCAGGACTTTATAATATACACCGCAGAATTGAAATTTTGTACGGACATCCCTATGGGGTGGAAATCCGAAGTACGGAGGGGCACGGAACCACGCTGATTGTGACGGTTCCCGCACATATGGAGGAAATGTAAATGCTGAAAGTGTTGATAGCGGAAGACGAAGATATTATCAGAAAAGGGTTGGTGTACACTACGGACTGGCTGGGAATGGGCTGTGTTGTGGTAGCAGAGGCGGCAAACGGCCAGGAGGGGCTGGAAAAAATACTGGAATGCCGTCCGGATGTGGTCATAGCGGATATCTGCATGCCGTTTTTAGATGGGATCGAGATGATGAAAAAGGCAGCGGAAACCGTTAAATTCAAGGGAATCGTGCTTACCAGTTATGCGGAATTCGATTATGCCAGAAGGGCCATTGACGCCAGGGTATGCGAATATCTGTTAAAGCCTGTGGACGAGGAAAAGCTGGCCGAAACCATGAAGCGCCTGAATGAGGAGATTACAAACAGCAGACAGGTGGAATTTGTGATGGAACAGGCTGAGTTAGAAGGCGGCAATATGAACCTGGATTATTATATGCAGCTGGATGTTTCCGAAAACAGGTATATCTCGAAGATGATTGAGGAAATCCGTGTCCATTATGCGGATAAGCTGAGTGTGGAGACCATATCAGAAGAACTGGGGGTCAGCGCCAGCTATTTGAGCCGTAAGTTCAAAGAAGTGACAGGACAGACCTTTCTGGATTTCCTCAATAAATACAGGGTGCAGCAGGCGGTGGTCATGCTGAACACCAGGCAGTACAGGATCAGTGAGATATCGGAGGCTACGGGATTCACGGATTATAAGTATTTCTGCGCTGTTTTTAAAAAATATACGCTGAAATCTCCGACGAAATTTATAAAAGGGATTTAAACCCCAATACTCTCCCTCCCCCGATACTCCGACGGCGTCATCCCCATCCATTTCTTAAAGCACCTGCTGAAATAATTCAAATCACTGAATCCCACATATGCCGATACGTTCTGTATCGGCATCCTCGTAAAAGACAGCAGTTCCGCCGCCTTTTTAATCCTGGCCTCCGTAATATAATTCGAAATCGATTCCCCCACCTCTTCATTGAATATCTTAGACAGATAGGAAGAGCTGACCTTAATCCCGTCTGCAATCTTCCCCAGTGTCAGCGGATCGGCCAGCCGGACATGAATATAAGTAACCGCCTTTCTTACCAGCGGAGAATATTGATCCAGCCTGTGTTTCTGCACAAAACGACAGTAAGCGCTGATCATCTGGTATTTAAACTCGTCCAGCTCTTTTAAATGATTGGAATTTTCAATCAGCATTGCGAAATTAGAGGATATAATATCCAGATAGACTGGATGGATTCCGGCCAGTTCCGCGCTTTTCCGCAGCATGGTATTGAGGGAAAAACCCAGATTTTTTGCAGTTCGTATGGGATCTTCCGTCCGCACAATGGATCTGCTGAACTGGGAAAACAGCCGGTAGTATTTGAGGGCCATATCCGAATTGCCCTGGCGGACTTCCTGAAGCATCAGTTTTTCCATACGGTAACGCTGTTCTAAGAGTTCCATCATCGCTTCATCATAACCTTCCGGAGACAGGTTGGAAACCTCTTTGCTGTGCTGCGCCTGTGGCTGATAGTGCTGGTAAGGTACGGCTTCCTCATGATGTGTGATCACCTTTAATGCGGTTCTGGCTGCTTCCAGCATCATGGAATTGGTGGATACCGGCATTTCCATGTAATATTGGTGAAGCGGGATCAGCAGAGAGAGGTTTAAGTCATTTTCCTGGAGGATCTGTTCACAATAAGAGGTGTCGGGCACATTTAGCAGATAGGGGCCTATTAAAAACAGCAGGTTTGTATCTTCAATCAGAAAAAAGGTAAAGTTAAGACCGATAAAATCCGTGATATGATACAGCATATGGGGGCGGAAAGAATCAACCATGTTGGCTGTGATAAAAAACGGGAAGCTTTTTTTCAGAAAATCAGGTATAGACTGTTTAATATGTGCCTCTAAAGTTTCCAGCTGTTTTTCACATAAGGCAGCCGGTACCTGGGTCAGCGCCTCGATAAACTGTTTGGATATCATAGCTGTTTCCATCTCATTCCTATTCATCTTAATCCTCCTGTGCGGGGCGTTTCAAACGCTCTGTATTTCATCACCTTTTTAGCTAAAATCCTATCTTTTCCATACTACATAGTAAAAATGCATAAAAACACCACGCGAAAACTATGAAAAATGACCTTTTCATATAATAAAATAATACTAATTATAATTATATTATCCTAACACTAAAAAGTCAATTTTGTTAAAATAAGATTATCAAAAAAAGCCGGCGGATTATATGAAATAATAAAAGATCACCTTGAACAGACCTTGTCTGCCCAGTAAAATTGGATTGGTCTGAAAGGGTTCAGAACTCAAATGAAGCGTTAACATGCCTTCAGGGCGAAAGAGAGGATAATATGGAAAACAATAAGGGAACAGCAAAGCAGTATAATAATGCCAGAATCTGGCAGATCGGTTTCTTCTCATTGAATAACTGTGCAACCAACATTGCGATGTTTTTAATGATGCAGTATTCTTACTTCACACAGAACGTACTTGGCATGGCGGCGGCCATTATCGGGATCATCGCGACCAGCACCCGTATTTTCGATGCCATTACAGACCCGATTGTAGGATTTTTAGTGGACCGTACAAATGGAAAATTTGGTAAATTCAGACCCTATATGCTGATCGGCAACGTGATCATCTGGGCCAGCCTGATTGTTATTTTTAATACTCCTGCTTCCTGGGGCCTTACCCAGAAATATGTATTTACCACCGTATTCTATGTGTTATATGTATTGGGATATACCTGTCAGACCGTCGTTACAAAAGCAGGTCAGGCGGTGCTGACCAACAACCCCAAACAGCGTCCTATCTTCGCAGGCTTTGACAGCGTATTAACCCAGATGGCCAGCGCTCTGGTTCCCATGCTGATTACCACGATTTTAGCTGAGAAATATTCCGTAGGCGAATTTGCTGGAGAAAATGGAAAGAGCCTGGGAATGATCAATCCCGCCATGTGGAGAGAAGCGGTTCTGGTTTTAGCCCTGATTTCCTTTGTTTTTACCATATTAGCGATCATCGGCATCAGCCAGAAAGACAGACCGGAATTTTTCGGTGTTGCCGGTTCCCAGCCGAAACTTAAATTTAAAGATTATACGGACATTATCGCACATAACCGTCCGATCCAGATGCTGATCATATCAGCTGCTACCGATAAATTAGGCCAGCTTCTGATGAGCGGAACTATGACGTATTTATTTGCCAATATGCTCCTTAACTCCAAACTCCAGGGTGTATTTTCCAGTCTGCTGATCCTTCCGCTGGTAGCCATTTCCATCGGAGGCGTGTTCGTATCCAGAAGATTCGGGCTGAAGAGGACATTTTTAACAGGAACCTGGGGATCCATGATCATGCTCATCATCATGTTTATCGTTAAGCCCAACCCGGAGATGCCGGCAATCTTTTTAGGCATGTTCCTGGTACAGAAATGTCTTGCCAGCATGGGGAATTCAGGAATCATTCCCATGATCGCGGACTGCACCGATTATGAAAGCTATAGAAGCGGCCGTTTTGTGCCCGGCATGATGGGAACCCTGTTTTCCTTTATTGACAAGATGATCTCTTCCTTTTCCGCGCTGATCCAGGGATTTGCCCTGACTATGGCCGGAGTGGGAAATGTGGTGATTAGGCCCAACGAACCGGTTAACGAAACATTTAACATGGCTATCATGGTCTGCTTCTGCATCGTACCAATTCTCGGACATTTGGCTACAATTATCGCTATGAGATGGTATAATCTGGATAAGGATAAAATGGCTGAAATCCAGGCAGAGCTGGCAGTTAGAAAAGCTGCTTAGATGGCTTGTTTTTCACACCCCAATTTATGACGAGCCATAATTTGAATCGCAGCTGAGAGTTTGAGAATCTGAAAGCGTGCCTGCGTAACGCATCATTTTCGCAAAAAGTGCTTTAGAATGGAGATTAGTATGGAGAGAAAAGAGTATCTGGTTTGTGTGGATTCCGATGGCTGTGCCATGGATACCATGAATGTTAAGCATAAATTTTGTTTCGGCCCCCAGCTTTTTAATGTCTGGGATCTGGAACCGTGGAGAACGGAAGTCCTGAAAATATGGGATACGCTGAATTTATACTCCAGGACAAGGGGAATTAACCGGTTCCTCGGCCTGGAACTGGCGCTGAGCACTTATTCCGATATGGGAATATTAAAAGAAGACATTTCCGATCTGACAAAATGGGTGGGGGAGAGCGGGGAATTGTCCAACCGCGCCCTGGAACAAAAGGCCATCGAGACCAACAGCCCGGTCCTCTTTAAAGCCCTGGACTGGTCAAACCGGGTGAATGAATCCATATCCCGGCTCCCAAAAGAGGATAAACCTTTCCCGGGAGTAAAAGAGGGGCTGGAGGAAATGAGCTGTGCGGCCGATCTTGTAGTTGTTTCTTCTGCAAACCGTGAAGCTGTGGAAGCGGAATGGAGCCGTCACGGATTCACAGATTTTCTGAAAGCAGTCATGACCCAGGATATGGGGAGCAAGGCGCGGTGCATCGGACTGCAGCTGGAAGAAGGATATGATAAATCCCACGTGCTGATGGTTGGAGACGCGCCGGGTGATTTAAAAGCAGCCCGGGAAAATGATGTGGCATTTTACCCTATTTTACCCGGAAAAGAAGAATTTTCCTGGAACCGCCTTCGGACAGAAGCATTTAAACGTCTGATTGATGGGACTTATCAGGGAGAATACCAGAAACAGTTGATTGAAGAATTCGAAGATCTATTAAAGTAAAGGGGAAAATATGGTAAATTTAAGAGAAAAGCCGTACTGTTTAACGGAAGAGGATATTAGCTGGATTGAAAACACAATTGCAGGAATGAGCGACGAAGAAAAAGTGGGACAGTTGTTTGTCAATATGGTAACAAGCCGGAAACCGGAAGATTTAAAATATGTGGTGGATCACTACCATGTGGGAGCAATCCGATATCATAATGAAGATGCGAATGTGATCTATGAACAGAACCGCGTGCTTCAGGAAAACACGAAAATCCCCCTTCTGATCGCTTCCAACTGTGAAGCAGGAGGAAACGGAGGCGTTGCAGGCGGAACTGCCGTCGCCACCGGAGCGGCTGTCGCCGCGTCCAATGATCCCTCCACAGCCTACGAATCTGCCAGAATCGGGGCGGCTGAAAGCGCGGCGGTGGGATGCAACTGGAATTTCGCCCCTGTGGTAGACCTTTTATATAACTGGAGAAATACCATCGTTCAGTGCAGGGCATTTAACAATGATCCAGACGATGTGATTGCCTATTCCAAAGAATTTTTCCGCGGCATAAAGACCCAGAATATGGCAACCTGCTGTAAACATTTTCCCGGAGATGGTACGGAGGAGAATGACCAGCATCTCATCATGGGCGTAAACGATATGAGCTGTGAGGAATGGGACAAGACATTTGGAAAGGTCTACAGGGCTTTGATCGATGAAGGTGTGATGACCATAATGGCAGGCCACATCGCCCTCCCCCAGTACAGCAAAAAACTCTGCCCGGGAATGAAGGATGAGGAGATCCTTCCGGCCACCTTATCGCCGGAATTGATAAACGGATTGTTAAAGGAGCAGTTGGGATTTAACGGGCTGGTAGTTACGGACGCTTCCCATATGATCGGAATGTTTGCCGCCATGCCCAGAAAAGAACAGGTGCCGAGGGCCATTGCCGCAGGCTGCGACATGTTCTTGTTCTTTAACGATATGGAAGAAGATTTTGGCTATATGATGGACGGATATAAAAATGGCATCATTTCAGAAGAACGGATGCAGGATGCCCTCCGCCGGATACTCGGTGTAAAAGCCAGTCTGAACCTTCACAGGCTTCAGGCGGAAGGAAAGCTGATTCCTTCCAGAGACAGTTTACCGGTGGTCGGCTGCAAAGAACACCGCCGGACAGCCGCACAGATGGCCGACCGCTATATTACTCTGGTTAAGGACACCGGGCGCTATCTTCCCATCAGCCCGGAAAAACACAAAAGGGTCAAACTGGTATTCATCGGAGGGGAAGGTACTGTAATTGCCGGAAAACTGAAGCCGGACGATAGTGCAGAAGTGAAAGCACGCCTGATTAAAATCCTGGAAGAAAAAGGGTTTCAGGTGGATGCCCAAAACCCTGAAATAAAAGGAAAGATGGAGGAGGTATCACGAAACTATGACCTCTGTCTGGTGGTCCTCAATGTGGCGGGTTTTGCCCAGTTCAATACCATGAGGGTAAAATGGTCCGAGCCGGTGACACAGCCATGGTATGTTTCCCAGCTTCCAACCATTTTCCTGTCCTTAAACTTTACAAACCATCTGATCGACGTGCCTATGGCAAAAACTTACATCAATGCGTATCTGAATACCGATGAAGCCATCTCTGCCGCCGTGGATAAGATGATGGGCCGGTCTGAGTTCAAGGGCCGTTACAATGACAATGTATTCTGTGGCAGGTGGGACACCAGAAGATAAGATAAGCCGTCTGAACTGCTGCGGTTCAGGACCGTTTCTCCGGAATCTTTCTGCGAAGATCCTTCATCACACGGAAATAAGCCGGAATCAGGAACAGATCGGCGGCAATCCAGGCGATGGGATTGGAGTAACAAGTGGCAATATATCCGAATACAGGAACCAGGCAGAAACCGGCAAAGGAACGGGCTGCCATCTCACACACACCGGCCAGTATAGCGAGTTTGGAATATCCGAGCCCCTGTATCATGAACCGGACAATGTTCACAAGGGCCAGTGGGAAATAGAACAGGCTGTTGCCGATGAGGAAGAGCCGTGTATTGTGTAGGATTTCTGTTTCATCTGCATTTACGAACAGTAAAGCTACCGTATCGCTGAACAGATACAGGGCGGTAAAACCGATCACCGCGTAGACCGCGCCTAAAATCACACAGGATTTCAGCCCCTGGCTGATCCTGTCAAGCCGCCTCGCGCCGATATTCTGCCCCCCGTAAGTGGCCATAGTAGATCCCATGGCGTCAAACGGACAGCAGAAAAACATGCTGATCTTGCTGCCTGCTGTCACCGAAGCGACGGCCACAGAGCCGAGAGAATTGACCGCAGTCTGGAGAATCACGCTTCCGATTGCCGTAATAGAATATTGCAGCCCCATGGGTATTCCCATACCGCACAAGATCTTCATGGATCTGGCGTCAGGCTTCCATTCATCACCCTCCATTTTCAGGAGGGTGAATTTTTTTCTCATATACAGGATACAGAGGATTCCGGAAACACCCTGGGCGATGACCGTGGCCCAGGCCGCGCCTGCAACACCCATATGCAAAACGATGATGGTAAACAAATCCAGCAGAATGTTGAGCACAGAGGAAATCAGCAGGAAAAACAGCGGCGTCGTGCTGTCTCCCAGAGAGCGGATGATGCCGGAAAGCATGTTGTATAAGTAAATGGCAGGTATGCCTAAAAATATAATGATTATGTAGTCATAAGCCCCGTCAATGATGTCCCCAGGCGTTTTCATCCAGACCAGGATGCTGCGGCAGAGCAGACATACAACAGAGGTCATGACAACAGAGAAAATCAGCGCCAGCCATCCGCTGTTCGCTACAAAACGGCGCAGGGCGGAATAATTCTTTTCTCCGAATTTCTGGGCTACGGGAATAGAAAAGCCGCTGCATACCCCGATGCAGAAACCGATGATCATAAAGTTGATGGAACCGGTTGAGCCCACAGATGCCAGGGCGCTGACACCCAGGTATTTGCCCACGATGATAGTATCCATCATGTTGTAAAACTGCTGGAATAAAAGGCCGAACAGCATGGGGATTAAAAACCCAAGTATTAACTTCATCGGCGAACCTGCCGTCATGTCCCTTGTCGCTTGTTTTGACATCATTTTGTCCTCTTTCTTAGTTAGATTGTAACTGTACAGAATGGCTCATCTTTCTGACCGAAAAAGCCGGTCAGGAAGCATCGGATGTTTATCCGATGTGAAAGTTGGCGGAGAAAGGTGTTTACAAGTGAACTTGACGCGCCTTTCTTCACCAATTTTCCCGCCGTTCTGAACTGTTGCGTTAGATTCTAAGAACATAATTTACACCGAATGTGGGAATTGTGCAAGAGGAAATTTTTAATCGTTGAGGGAAGTCTTTTTTTTTAACATGGAACGTGAAGGCATTTTCGAAAATGCCTTCACGTTCCAGTTTAATTCTGGGGGTTAACAGGAGCTGTCACCCCTAAAACGGATAAAATCCCTGCTTATGCATCCGATACCACTTTTCGATATCATCTTCCGGCTTATTTTTTATGAGCAGAAATATTTCTTTTGCAAATTCCAGAGCTGCGGAGCCATTAGCCGTGATGATGCCGGAAGCGCTGACTGCCTGCCGTTCGGTAAAATACACGTCTCCTTTATAGTGGGGCGCCTGTGATTTCATGAATTCTAAGGTATTTCCCGTATGGGGAATCTGATCCAGGAATCCGTTTTCAGCCATGAAGTTAACCGCGTTGCAGATTGCGCCTATGGGTATCCGGTGATTCACCGCATATTCCACCACCGGGAGCACGCCGTTGTTTTTCTGTTCCATCCAGGCGGTTCCTCCGGTTAAAACCAGCAGGCTGAAGCTGTCCGGAAAATCCTGGACCGAATAGTCCGGGACCACTTTAAATCCCCCCATTGAGAACTTTGGATTTTTGTCTAAACTCATAGTTTTAACGATGTAATCCGATTCCATGGAATTGAGTTCTGAACACAGGAATGCGGGTTCCCAGTCGGCATAGCCGTCAAAAATAAAAATGATCACTTCTTTTTTCATAATTTCCTCCATTTGAGATAGTTGAGATAATTGTGCGGTAAAGCGTCCGCTGTCATGAAAATGACTGAGCGTATTGCCTTTATACCGATGTTGTACAGTGGATATTCTACAATAAAAAAGATGACAGCAATATGTCATCCTTTATATAATAAATTTATTTTGTTCAGCCGTTCCTTTATTTCGTTATAAAGCTCCGGCGGGGAAATAACCTGTACTTTATCCAACAGTCCCATAACCAGATTGGCGGTATAGGATAAGTCGGAAGTGAAAAAGCGGATTTCTCCCTTCTCCTGCAAATGCTCCGAGCCCCTTTGGGATTCGGGAGAAGAGAAAAAAGAAGCGTCGATTTTTTGCGTCAGTTCATATTCTTTTGAACGGTCATATCTCAGAATAACTTCAAAAAATCCCTCCTGCTTTTGGAAAGAAAATATTTCTCTGCCAAAGTCCATTTTAAATTCAGGATTTTTTATCTGCCGCAGTGGAAAGTGTTCCTCTAATACTTCAAAAGAAGCGATTCTGTTTAAACGAAACATTCGGAAGTCTTCCCGTTCCCGGCAAAACGCGTATAAATACCAATAGGATTGCTTAAATACAAGTTTATAAGGCTCCACAGTTCTCTTGACGCGGGAAGTTCTGGAGATATAATCTAACCGCACCAGACGGCGGCCTTCAATTGCCTGATGAAATGCGGCCGCTTTTTTTGTGGTAATGCTGTCACTGAACCAGGAGGACAGATTCAGCATATATGGATTTGGGGACGGAAGATCCGGCTCCTGTCCCGGAGCCATTTTCGCGATCAGATTTGTTATGGAAGAATCGTTATCAATGCTTTTTAGGCCATTCAAAGCGGTGAATAGTTTGTCTGTATCTTCTGTGGACAGGATTTTTTTATCCACTTTATAGTTCTTTAAAACCGCCACGCCGCCGCCGACCCCGGGATAGGAGACGATTGGAATTCCGGCGCAGTTAAGCATCTCTAAATCACGGAAAATAGTCCGTTTTGAGACTTCAAACCGTTTTGCCAGTTCCTGAACCGTGATTTTATCCACTTCTCCAAGAACGCAGAGCAGTCCCAGCAGTCGTTGGATTCTCATGCAATACCTCCCTCATAGATGTCATTTTATACCTTCGTCTTCAATATCCTCCGATAAAACACAACCGTCAAAACCGTAGCCGCCAGCCACCCAAAAGGCCACGCCATCCAGATCCCGGTACTTCCATAAGCCGGCGAAAGCAGCCAGGCGAAACAGATCCGCAGGATCAGATCCGGCACGGTAGCCATTACAAAATAAGCCATTGCAGAAGCCCCCCGCAGAATGCCGTCCGTCATCAGTTTGATGGAGATCATGAAATAAAACGGAGCAACAATTTTCAAAAACTGGCTACCGGCCTCAATGGCGTCCCTGCTTCCTTCGCCTAAAAACAGCCCCATCATCTGGTCACTGAACAGAAAATACAGGCTAAAGAAGGGAACCGCCGCCAGCAGCGAGAGTTTAACCCCCTTCTTAAATCCCAAAGGAATGCGGTACCCCTTCCCCGCCCCGATGTTCTGGGCCGTAAAACTGGACAGACAGCTTCCCAGAGACATAAATGAGGTGATGGCAAATGTATTCAACTTAATCGCGGCAGAATATCCAGCGATGGTTCCCGAACCATACCGGTTTACAATCACCTGGATAAATAAGTTGCCCACCGAGAGCACGCTCTGCTGCATAATGCTGGGCACTGCCACAGCAGAAATCTGGTTTAAGATATGTATATCAAAAAACGGCGCTTTTTCGTTACCGGTCATCACTTTCAAACGCCGCCATAATGTGGCCAGAGCCAGAAGAGAGGAAATTCCCTGAGCGATAAAGGTGGCCCATGCCACGCCAGCCACACCCATGTGAAGTCCGGCCACGAACCAGATGTCCAATATAATATTTCCCACCGAGGAGCCGATCAGAAACCAGAGCGGGGTTTTGGAATCCCCCACAGCGGTGAAAATTCCCGTACACACATTGTACAGGATTAAAAAGGCCATTCCCAACGTATAAATTCTAAGATACATGGCCCCGTCGGCAAATATATTGTCAGGCGTCCTGATCAGTCTCATCATGGGAGCGCAGAACACCAGGCCATATGCCGTCAAAAACAGGCTCAGAATCCCGCAGGCAGTGAAAGCGGTGGTAACGGCTGTTTTCATCCTCTTATAGTCCTTAGCTCCGAACAGCCGGGAGACGATGACGGATGCCCCTAAATTGCTGCCCGTAGCAAATGCCATGAAAATGACGGTGATGGGGTAGGAAGCCCCCACCGCAGCCAGAGCGTCCTCTCCGGCAAATCTTCCTGCTATCATGCTGTCGGCAATGTTATAAAACTGCTGAAACATGACGCTCAACAGCATAGGCAGCAAAAACCGCCAGAGTTTATTTTCTGAATGTTCGGTTGTCAGGTCTGTAATCATGTTAATTTCCTTTCCCTCTGATCTGATCCGCCCTGCTGATCAGATTTTGGCTGATAATCTTTATACAGAGCTTCTCCGGCGGAGAAAACTTCCTGCTTTTCAAGGACAGGATGCCGGACTCATCCATTGCCACCGGTGATCCGATGCAGAAAACCCGGACATTTTCCGGACGGCTGATATAGGAATAAAAAGAATCCGATAAAAAACACAGCCCGATGCCCTTTTCCGCATATTGGATAGCCGCTGTGGAACTCTGTACTGTAGTGATGATATGGGACAAGACGATATGATTGTCTTTTAATATTTGGTTGATGTGGCGGCGGATGCGGCAGTCCAGATTCTGCAGAATAAACCGTTCTCCCGCAATGTCATTTAAATCAATCCAGGGGAATGGCAGGCCGGGGATCTGTCTGGCCGTTTTGCATACCGGGTTGGAGGCGGGGATCAGCACCAAAAAGTAAGAATCATAGACTTTTTGAAACTTCACGACCGCAGTATCTTCCGGCGTGCAGGATACTGCAAATGTAAGGCGTTTGTCAACCAAAGCCTGTTCGATATCCCGGTTTAATATTTCCGATATTTCGATCTGGTAATTGGGGTATTTTTTATAAAATTCCGCAAAATCCTCCCACAGATACAGGGTGCTGGAATTTAAGGAAAATCCGATCCTGATAATGTCGGTTTCCTGGGATCTCAGGGTCTGGAGTTCCTGGTAGAGGGCCTGCTTTTTTGAGATGATTTCCCGGGAATAACGGATGTAGATTTCCCCTGCCCGGGTGGGGATGACCTCATTTTTCTGCCGTTCAAAGAGGGTGACGCCAATCCGGGCTTCCAGATTGGAAAGATAACGGCTGAGGGACGGCTGGGAGATGAATAATTCCCTGGCAGCCTTTGAGATATTCCGGTTTCTGGCTATGGCCTGAACATATTCTGCATCTTTAATTTCCATAAAAACCTCCCCTTTCCATCTAAAACTCCATAGCTTTGAGCTATAGTAACATACTTTATTAGTATTAGTCAATAAATGGTTGGGAAGTTATAATGAAGATATCTTAAATATCCAGGTATAATTTGTAATTCTTGTATAGAAAAAATGCAATGGATGTAAGCTGTATTTGGATAATGTGTTGAAGTTTCCGGCCGGGGCGAATACATAACAGTAAAAACAGGAGGGAATACAATTATGAGTTTATCAACGGTAGGAGCCGTAACAGCATTTATAATTTTTGTTGCAGTTTTAGTAATTCCAAAACTTCCGAACTGGATGACTTTCGTGTGCATGGCGCCTGTGGTGGTGTTCTGCGGCACCATGAGTTCATCGGATGTTTTTGCAGTTTTAAATAACTCCAGCCTTCATTTAATGATCATTATCTGCATGTTCAGCGGCATGATAGCCGCCACAGGTCTGGATATTGTGATCGGAAATGTGGTGGATAAGGCTACGAGAGGAGTGAGCGGTCAGAAACGGGATATGGTGATTTTCGGAATTCTCTATCTGATTTCCGGCGGCGTTTCCTTTGTGCTTCAAAACAGCTATGTGGCTATGGCATTTCTTCCGGTCATTTTCAGCATTGCGAAGAAGACGAAAATCAGCCATTCCAAAATGATCCTGTTCATCATCTATGCCACAACCCTTGGCGGCGCCTGTACCCTGATCGGCACGCCTACCAATATCTACGCCAATACGGCGCTGGAAGAGGCCGGGCCGGAGCTGTTCGGCATGTTCGATTTCATATGGGTGGGACTTCCGATCTTCATCATCGGCGGCCTCTATATGGTACTGATGAACCGCTGGTGCGCGTCCTATGATGAGGAAGTTCCGGGCAATGCGGATATGGAAATGGGCACATTGACGGCGGCCCACAAGAAAAAACAGGCTGTGGTTGGAACCGGATTTGTGGTGTTTATCCTGGCTCTCATCATCGACAGCTTAAAGCTGGCAGTTGTCAATCCGCTTTTTATCGGCTACGCCATGATCGCCCTCATCATCCTCACCGGACTGGTAACGCCGAAAGAAGCCTTATCTTCCATGGGATCGGAAATGATCATATTCTGTGCAGGAATTAATCTGATCATAGCGGTTATGAAAAACAGCGGTCTTGGAGATATCTTCGGAAATACGGTGCTGAGCATTTTAGGAGATACCACTAATCTGTACCTGATCACAGCCGTACTCTTTATCGGAGCCGCACTCATGACCCAGCTTATGAACAACATGGCAACTGCCGGCGTGCTGGCCCCCATAGGCATTTCCATTGCATCGGCCATGGGAGCGAACCCCCAGGCAATTGTGCTGGCCATCGCCATCGGAGCAGGATGTTCCTATCTGACGCCGATTGCGTCGGGAACCAACCAGACCCTGATGATATTTACTAACTTAAAGTTCACAGATTTTGCTAAATTCGGCTGGCCTTTGGTTATCATCAGTTTTATCTGCTGCGTCGGCATTTTGCCGCTGGTATTTCCATTTTTTTAGGTGAAGGGAGAATGTGTTATGAAAAAGGAGCTTGTTCGTTCCTCGCCGGAGGAAGAGGGAATCGATTCCGGCCTGATCATGGATTTCCTGAATGAAATGGAAAAAGAAGGAGCGGAAATCCATGGTATCATGATTATCGCCGGTCAAAAGGTGGTTTTTGAAGCCTATAACGCCCCATACCGGGCGGATATCCCACATATTCTTCATTCCTATACAAAGACATTTACCAATACTGCCGTGGGCCTCGCTTATACCAATGGGCTGCTTGGGCTGGAGGATAAAGTGTTGTCCTATTTTCCCCAATATGCGGACGGGGCCAATGAATACTTGAAAGCGCTGACGCTGCGGGATCTGATTACCATGAGAAGCGGGCAGATCAGGGGGATCGGCGGAAATGAATGGAGGCCTCTTGCCACAAGCTGGACCGACGCCTATTTTCAGGTCCCATGGACAGAAATGCCGGGAAAACGGTTCTTATATTCCAGTGGAAACAGCTATATCCTGTCTGCGGTGGTGCAGAAGGTCACGGGAAAAACCTGCTATGAATACCTGCAGGAACATCTGCTGCCGGAAATCGGGATTGGGGCGTTTACATGGCAGACCAGCCCGGAAGGCATCTGTTCCGGCGGAAACGGCATTTCCCTTTGTGTGGAAGATATGGCCCGTTTGGGATTGCTGTATCTGAACGGGGGAAAATGGGATGGGAGACAGCTTCTGGCCCCGGAATGGGTGGAGATGGCTCTGGGATATAAAAACCCTGTGGACTTATCGGAAGGAGATACAGAATATAATTTCCACTGGGAGCATACCGGAGATATCTGGGCAGCGACCGGTATGTTCGGACAGGGCAGCGTCATCATACCCAGACTGAATCTGGTGATCGGCATGACGGCCGCAGACAGCCGCTATATGGCCACAAAAGGCGGACTGATCCAAAAAACGCTGGTGGACCCCATATTAAACCGGAGAAAAGAAGTGGATGATGGAAAATGGGAGATTTTGAAGAATAAAGGGATCAGAATGACGTTGGAAGGAAAATACCGATCCTCTTCAAAAGAGAAATTTCATGAAAGCGGGAGATATGATTACCAGGTGGAGGATGAAACGGATGGAATACGGAGAATTATTTTAGAATTTTATAATAACCGGATTGATTTCTCCATGGAGGACCACAGAGGGTTCCATAGCGTAACCTGTGGCCTGGATCACTGGATCAGTTCCTCCACATCCATGACCGGCGGATACCTGCACCATCAGTATGAAATGGAAGAGCTGAAGGTTTCCGCAGCCGCATATTGGGAGACAGAAAATCTGTTGATGATGGAATGGAGATACCCGGAAATGGCATTTTGCGACCATGTGAAAATAGAGTTTTCTAATGAAGAAATACGGATGAAACGATGGGTGAATATGAATTCGGAGGCATTGGAGAGGCCGGAAGTAAAAGGCCGGAAGTAAAAAAGGCCGAGAATAAAAAAGGGCGGAAGTAAAAAGGCCGGAAAACGCGCCTGAGGTTCGGTTTACAGATGAACCTCAGAGCATTTTCCGGCTGCCTGTTTTGCATAACACTTCCTTCCGGCAGTGCTTCGGCTGGCATAGGTAAAAAGAATTTATCATGTTTTCTGAACAATAATTTTATTTGATGCATGTAGATGACGTGGAACATCGGGGTGCTCATCTTCAAATACATAAGACTTAAATTCAATAATATCCCAATCCTTATATAATTCTTTGATTTCCCCATCCTCAGCAAGTCCAACCGCATAAGGAGCGATATCCGGTGTTGGAGGAACTTTATTTGTGAATAACTGAATGATATGAAAGCCACCCACAGCGGTATGTTCCTTCGCATTAATAATAAAGTCATTCCGATTCTCTCTGTCAACAAAATGCAGAGTTCCAAATGACAGAATTAAATGATAAGATTTATCAAATTGATAAGAACATAAATCACCAATCCATGCATTGATGGATAAACCATCTGACTGGGCCAGCCTTTTCAATTTCTTTATGGCATTTTCGGATAAATCGAAGGCATCTATATTAGAAAACCCCTGTCTCGCAAGGTATAATGAATTGATACCATCACCGCAGCCGACATCAAGTATATTCCACGATTTGTTAAAGCGATGTTCATATTCGGTGATGGACTTATTAGGTTTTGAACGAAAAGTGAAAATACTATCATTTTTATAGGTATCTTCCCAATAAGGTATATTCATCAGGCCCCTCCTAATATATCTTCTCTGAAAACAAAACGCTTCCATCCATCCGATTCAAAAAATCCACCGTACCATCTTCCCGAACCGGCCCAAATCCTTTTGCGCCGCCATACAAGCTTTTTTCCTCTTCCGTCTGCGCCGTGTTCCCTGTTTTTTCACTGGGTTCTAAAACAAATGTCCCTTGTTTGTCGATAATTCCCCACTGTCCGCCTTGAACCAGGTGAAGGGTTATATTGCCTTCTTCCGTATAGGGCTGTAATTCCGCCCCTACCAAAACGCCTGCATATCCATTGGAGAAATCGGTCACCGCATCATATAGGAACGGCAGAATCAAAGAACCGTTTGTATCCAGATATCCGAATTTTCCCGTCTGCACTTCTTCCACGGGCAGAAAGCCGTCAGAGAACTGAGTGGTTACGCCTTCCCCGGCTGCCCGGACACCGTCCAATTGACTGATTAAATTGAAGTCGCAGTCATAGAAATGCAGGAATGCATTATGAAAGTTATCCACCATCAGGTTATCGCCTGCGACACTGATTTCGCTGCCGTTTTCAAAGCTCAGCAGCGGTTCATACATCTTATCAGGCTTTGCCACATACAGAGTGCCGTCATATTCATAGATCAGATAGTCACCGCAGCTATATCTTAAATTATCCCATCTTCGGACATCCAGCTTTTGTGATCCGTCCAAGGTTTCATAATAACGTGGTTCCACATCGTAATCCCTGTATTCTCCCCCGAATTTATCATATTTAATTTCTCCGGCCTCCACAACAGACTGCCATATATATTCACCCGTAATCAGATCGGGGACTTTTTGGATTTCAAGGCCGTTTTCAAAGGAGTATGCTTCCTCTTCTTCAGAAAATGAAGGTTCTGTCTCCGTCATCGCTTCCTGAGCCTTCAGCATGTCCTCAATAATAGAAGAAGGCTGGGGGTAGGTTTCCTCTTCTGCCTGGGGAAGAGTTTCCTCCGGCCTTTTGGGGAGACTGCAGGCGGACAGGGAAAGAAGGGCGGCAGCAGTTAATAATAAATGAGCGCTTCTCTTCATAGATTACCTTTCATGATATCAAAATATTTTATCAATTATATCATATAGCCATAGGATAATGCTTGAAGGAATTTTTAAATATTCTTAATGTTTCATTCATTTTTTAAAGTGCGTAATATTATGATGGGAGAAACAGGCAGGATGGATGAATTTTACATCAAACGTGAAGGCATTTTCAAAAATGCCTTCACGTTTGATGTAAAAAACTCATCATAATATGATATAATATATAAGTTAATACATATTAAACAAACGCGGCAGCTCACATGAATAAAGGAAACCATATATGAAGAAAAAAATAATCATACTGTCAATCATCATCAGCCTGCTGACAGGAGCTCTCCTGACAGGCTGTTCCAAAAAGGAAACCGCCTTACTGAACCCCAACGAACCGGTGGTCATCACGTTATGGCATGCTTATAACGCATATGCAAAGGCCGTTTTTGACAAACAAGTCCAGCTTTTTAACGACACCGTGGGTTTGGAAAAGGGAATTGTTGTGGACGCATATGGATATGGAACCAGCGAGGAATTGGACGAGGCGCTATATAACTCCGCTAACTCTATGATTGGCGCCAGTCCTATGCCGGATCTCTTTACTGCATATCCGGACAGCGCTTACCGCCTGGATCAGATCACGCCCCTGGCGGATCTGAATGCTTATTTCAGCGAAGAGGAACTGTCCGCATACCGGCCGGAATTTCTGCGGGAAGGAATCTGGGGAGAAGAAAATGCCCTGAAAATGATCCCCATCGCGAAATCCACCGAACTGCTTTTTGTAAATGGTACGGATTGGGATGTTTTTAAAGAAGAGACGGATATCACTGACAGCCATCTTTCCACATGGGAAGGGCTTGCAGAAGCGGCCCGCACCTACTATGAATGGTCAGGCGGAAAGCCGTTTTTAGGAATGAACAGTTATAATGACTTCGCTTTCTTAACTGCGGCCCAGCTGGGCATTGAACCTTATGAGATGGGCCAAGGGAAGGCGTCCGGGTTTTATTATCCGGAAGAAGCCGCAAAAAAGATCTGGGACGTTTATTATGTTCCACACATCATGGGGTGGTATAAAAGCCAGGTTTATAATCAGGATGGGGTGAAAAGCGGCAGCTTGATTAGTTACATCGGTTCATCGGCCGGAGCCGGTTATTTTCCGAACAATGTGATTCTGAATGAGAAAAATGAATATGAGATCGAGTGCAGGGTATTCCCCTATCCTGTTTTTGAGGGCGGTCACGAGTATATGACCCAGCGGGGAGCTAATATGGGCGTTTCAGCTTCGAGTGAGGCTCATGAATATGCCGCCGCCGAGTTTTTAAAATGGTTTACCGATCCGGAACAAAATATTGAATTTACCGTTTCCACAGGATATATTCCTGTAAAAAATGAAGCGCTGGCTTCCGTATCTGTACTTCTTGAACACGTAAAAGAGGAAGACAACAGCGAGGCGGTCAAAAAAAGTGCAGCGGCTGCCCTGGAAGCTATGAAAAAAGAAATATTTTACAGTAAGAAGGTATTTCCGGGATCATACCGATGTGATGAAGTGTTTAAAGAATCTTTAGAGCAGAAGGTGGAAATCGATTTATATGAACTGGAAGCGAGGACGGCCGGCGGAGAAAACCATGAGGCGGTTCAGGAAGAACTGGTCCGGGAAGATAATTTCAAAGAATGGTATCAAAGTCTTTTAAATGAAATGGCTGGTAGTATGGATGAATAAGAAGAGAAGCGATACGATTGCATTTAAGCTGGCAATTGCATTTATTATCACAGCAGTTTTACAGAGCCTGCTGATATCATATCTTCTGATATCAGGAGGTGTGATAGAGCGCTCGAAAAGCAATGAATATAAGATCTTTTCAGAAAAAGTCAACGGACGCGCGGATAATCTGGAAAATGAGATGACCAATGTCTGGACCAATTTTGAACTGTATACGAATCAGATCCGCCAGTATTTTACGGAAATGAGCAGCATTAACGGAGAAACAGACAAATCAGCCAACGAAATACTGGAAGATATGGCTCCGGTCGTGATGGACGCTCTGTACTATACAAAAACAACAGGGGCATTTCTGATTCTGGAAAATGGGGCTGATGCGAAAAATACCCATCCCGCCGTCTATATCAGAAATGTGAACCCCGACAGGGCGGATGAGAAAAATTCTAATTTATATCTTCTTGCCGGCCCCTGGAGCGTTGCGGAAAAGATGAAGGTGGTGACGGATTCCAATTGGAGCCCCCGCCTTGCCCTCACTGAAAACAACGAGGATTTTTACGAAAAACCATTTCAAAATGTGGGAATCGCCCCGGTTGACCGCTGGCTGGGATATTGGAGCCATCCGTTTAAAGTGAAGCCGGAAGGGGAGGAAGTTATCACATACTCGATTCCCCTGACCGATAAAAAGGGAAAACCCATCGGGGTTTTCGGTGTGGAGATTGCAGTGGATTATCTGTATAAATTCCTTCCGCCTTCAGATCTTCAGCCCATGGATTCTTATGGCTATTTTATAGGAACGGTTTCAGATGATGGGACAACGGTTGATGTGGTCGCGTCCCACGGAGCACTGCAAAGCAGGCTGTTCCATGGGGGAGAGACGCTGACCCTGAAAGAAGTGGATGGACAGAATTCAGTCTATGCCTTGGAAGGCCACCGCAGCAGCAATACGATTTATAGCTGTATCAGTCCCATGAAGATGTATTATAATAATACGCCCTATGACGGGGAGGAATGGTGCCTGGTGGGGCTGATGGAGAAGACGTTTTTGATGCAGCAGCCCGACAGAATCCAAAAAGTGCTGCTGATGGCATTTTTCCTCTCATTGTGCATCGGCACTGTGATCGCGGTTGTGGCCGGAAAATGGTTTACCAAACTGACCCGGGTGATCGAGCTGTCGGAAGTACAGGTTGGGGCATTTGAGATTAAAATGCGGACCAACAAGGTGTTCATGACCAACCAGATTCCCAAACTGCTGAATCTGAATAAAGAACAGCAGCGTGAATTTGAGAAGGATAAGCACAAATTCTGGGATTTCTTAAAAGAGATCAATCAATCCAGGCCGGATGAGCCTAATTTGTACAGGATTATGATAGAGGGCGAAGAACACTGGCTGAGAATAACCCAAAAGCAGGAAGAGGGGATCATCCGCGGCGTTGTTATGGACGTGACGGAAGAAGTGCTTCAAACAAGGGCGCTTAAAGAGGAACGGGATTATGACAGTCTGACCGGCGTGAAAAACAGGAGGGCATTTGAGCATGTGCAGGAAATCTGCAACGCCCAGTTGAACCGGGATTCCAACATGGTAGCTGTCATGTGTGACTTAAACGAACTGAAGCAGGTGAATGACCGTTATGGCCACGATAAAGGAGATGAGTATATCCGCTATTCAGCCGGAGCCATATGTGAAGCATTTCCTTTTGGCGGGGTGTTCCGTGTGGGCGGCGATGAGTTTGTGGTGCTGATCGACAATATATCCGAGGAAGAAGTGAAGCGTGCGTGCAGCAGTCTGAGCGGGCGCATGGAAGACTACAGGAAGAAAACAGGATTTAAGGCTGGCATTGCAGTCGGATATTCGTTTTATGATCCTGCCAGTGATAACGGGCTGGAAGAAACTCTGTTAAGGGCGGATGCGGCTATGTACAGACAAAAAAAAGAGATGAAATTTTAAAAAGCAGTTTGGCCGTTTTTGTAACGGATTTGAATTTAAAAAATGCCCTGGATTTGGACCAATCCAGGGCGTTTTGTTGTCCGTATTTCAATTTAATTTTTCCCGATGTAATCCCATCGGCTGAAGGAGTGTTTACATACCTGCAAACTGATTCTTTACCTTCTGAATTTTCTGCTGTTCTGCCTGCTCTGTTGTATACCAGCCTTTTGCGGACATCTTTTGATAAATATCGTCCTGCATACACAGACTGTCTTCTAATGCCCGGTCAAAAACCTGATGCACGTTCTGGGTAGAAGATTCAATTGTGCCGTGAAGATATAAATCACAGACACCTTTGGTTGTCAGGAGAAGGTTCTCCATGATACATTTGTCATCCATTCCGGTTTCCTCCTTAGATCATATTATAAAAACTGTCAAAAATCTGCTGGTGTTTCTGCTGAAGCTGTTCAACACAGTTTTTCAGTTCCATATCCTGAAGCTTCTGTGCTGCCTCCTGGCACTGTGTTTTTAAGAATTTCTCGTGGCCTAATGCATCTTCAATATAAGTTAATTCCTTTGGACTCATTTTTTATCACCTCCAGTTTTAATATGTGCAGGCAAAGGTGAAAATAACCATACAGGAAATAAATGATTAATAACAAGTAAATGTAGGAATCCTATTAAAAGACAAGGAGGAATTTTATGCTTTCCATAGAAGAACGGCAAAAAATTGTAAAAGATTATTCCGATTCGGTAAAACAGGAATTTCCCGGCACCGGACAGTATAATGTCCTCGTTTTCGGCAGTTTCCTGACGGACCGGTATACAGAAGATTCGGATATCGATATCGGCATTCTGTCCCTTAAACCGGGGCTGACATTCAGGATATATGCTTATACAAAGGATTATTTTAAAAAGCTGGGAATTGACAATGATGTGGTCAGGATGCGGCTTGTGAAGTCCCAATACATCAACATTTCCATTGTCACAGGCCATACCTGCGCGGTGACGGATTATTGTCCGGATGAGCTGATCAGCTATATGAAACAAATGATGGAAGAGTATGGAGAGAACCCACAGGAGACGATCATAAAAGCGGCGCGGGAGGAGGCAGATCATGGGGACATTCGGTGAGGCATTAAAAAAGGCTGGCATTACCGGCGGAGATTCCAGGGAATATGACAGGAATAAGATTACCGCCTTTACCCTGGAGATGAAATTATATGAAATGAAGGATCATATCGATTCCATGAAACGGATTTACCGAAAATATCTGAATGCGGAAGGTACGGACCGTCTGGACTACAGGGACAGCCTGGCTAACCGGTTCGGCTATATGGTGATCGCCTTTCAGGATATTATGGAATCCGTGATGGAGGCGGAAGGGGAAATTATGAAAAATGAAGACATTTCCATACGCCGGGCCATCGGCCGGTTCCAAAGCCTTTTTCCCGAGGAATGTGAAAAGGAAGAGGTGGACAATGCGGTGACTTCCATGTCCGACCGGAATGAAATCGTGCACGCATATGAAAATTACAAAGGGAATATGGAAACTGTGATGGAGAATGTGGCTAATTATGCGGAAGGGTACGAAACAATTTTTGATATGATATGGGAGTACTGCAGGCGGGAAAATCTTTTAAAGACCACCTGAGCCATATTTAAAATTGTGGAATATTGAGGGCGGCTGTGATATTATAACAGGAGCGAAGCCATTTTAAGACATGCAGAACAGAAGGAAGACAGATGTTATATCAGATTACGGACGGAACCGTGACCTTGGGCGGCGCGCCCATATTGTCACATGTGGATTTTGAAATACGGGGAAATGAAAAGATAGCGGTGGTGGGAAGAAACGGGGCCGGGAAAACGACCCTGCTCCGCCTCATTGCCGGGGAACTGGAACTGGACCGGGATGATAAGAGAAACGGCCCGGGAATCAGCTATTCCAGAAAGATTACGGCTGAGATGCTGAGCCAGCAGGTATTTTCCGACCGGGAGAAAACCGTGGAAGAGGAACTTTTGGCCTCCTGCCCATGCAGGGATACCTATGCCAGAGAGCGTTTTGATTATGAACGGGAGTATGACATCCTGTTTACCGGGCTGGGTTTTTCCAAAGGGGATAAGCGCAGGAAGCTGTCCTCATTTTCAGGAGGGGAGCAGACCAAGATCGCGCTGATCCGCCTTCTGCTGGCAAAACCGGACATCCTTTTGCTGGACGAGCCCACCAACCACCTGGATCTTTCCACGTCGGAGTGGCTGGAACAATATTTAAAACGCTACGAAAAGGCGGTGGTTATGGTATCCCATGACCGCTTTTTCCTGGATCAGACCGCGGATGTGGTCTATGAACTGGCTGGCGGGAAACTGATCCGCTATCCCGGCAATTACACCGCCTACCGCCGACAGAAATTAAAGAATATACGGCTGCAGCAAAAAGCCTACGAACGTTATATAGAAGAGACAAAGCGCCTGGAAGAACTGGTGGAGCGCTTTAAACATAAGCCCAGGAAAGCATCCTTTGCCCGGTCCAAGAAAAAAACCATGGAGAGGATGACTGCAGTTTCAAAGCCGGAGGAAGATGATGTACATATTTTCACCGGAGAGATTCAGCCCCTGGTTTCAGGCAGCAAAACTGTTTTAGAGGCGGAACATTTGAAAATCGGTTACGACACTCCGGTGCTGGAGATCACCATGAGGGTGCGTAAGGGACAGAAAATCGGGATATTAGGGGCAAACGGAGTGGGTAAAACCACGTTTTTAAAGACAATTGCAGGGCTGATGCCGCCGGTAAACGGTACGTATTCCCTGGGAAATAACATCACCATCGGGTATTTTGACCAGCATTCCGCCCAGATCACATCGGATAAAACGGTGGCGGAACATTTTCACGATCTGTTTCCCGTGCTGACGGAAAAAGAGGTGAGAAGCATACTGGGGGCCTATCTGTTTGGCGGACGGGAGGCGGGAAAGAGGGTCAGCGCCCTTTCAGGAGGAGAGAAATCCAGGCTGGTGCTGGCGGAACTTTTACAGAGCCGTCCCAATTTCCTGATTCTGGACGAGCCCACCAATCACATGGACATTCAGGCCAGGGAGACGCTGGAATCGGCATTTCAGGCTTATAAAGGGACGATTATATTCGTGTCCCATGACCGTTACTTTATCCGTCAGGTGGCGGATGCGGTGATGATTTTTGAGGATCAAACGGTGATGTATTACCCCTTCGGCTACGAGCATTATCTGGAGCGATGCGCCAGAAAGGATACAGGGGAGAGCATGGCGGCCCAGGTGAAGGCGGAAGAACAGGCTTTGATTGCGGGAATGAGAGCGGTTCCCAAGGCAGAACGCCACAGGCTCAGGGAGATTCCGGAAGAGGAAGCCTATTATGACTGGCAGCTCCGCCTGGCGGGAGAGAAGATGGAGGCTGCGGGGATGCGGACGGAGCGGCTGCAGGATGACTTAGGGGCCATGCGGGAAGCATGGGAACAGTCGGAAGGGTTCTGGAACGGGGAATGCTGGGAGCAGCAGGCGGAGTACGAACGGATGAAGGAACTGCTGTTCCAGGCGTGGGAAGAGTGGAATGCATATTGCCTGGAATGGTATCAGATTGGAGAGGAAGGAAAGTTGATATGAAGACATCATTAGATTTAAGAAAAGAGCTGACAGCCATAGACAGAAGGAGCTATCCGGCTTATAAATCAATCCAGGGCAGCTATGATTTTAAGGATTACAGGCTGTCCATCGATCATGTGCAGGGGGATCCTTTTGCCGCCCCGTCCAAGGTGAGCGTTCTGATCTCTGGCAGACAGGCCGGTTTCCCGGAACGTCTCTACGAGGAACGGATGAAGCGGGTTACTCTGCAGGATTATCTGACGCGGATTTTCGGAAAGCAGATTGAAAAAATCAATTTTAAGGCCAAAGGTTCTGGAAAGAGCGGATTGATCGGCGTCAGCCGCTGCGGGCAGCAGGTGCTGGAACGGAGCGCCTGTACTGTAGACCCGAAAAACGGCGATATTCTGGTGAGAATGGAGATCGGCTTTCCGGCTAATGGAAGAACCATCAACTCAGGAGAACTGATTAAGATACTATTTGACCTGCTTCCCGGCTGTGTCTGTTCCAGTTTCTTCTATAATAAACTGAATCATGATCCGTTGGAAAAGGCAGTCCGCCTCTGCGTGGACCAGCAGTACATCAGGGGGAAACTGGATGAAATGGGTCTGGCGGCATTTATTGCCAATGGTTCCGTACTGCCAAGGGAAAGCGGAGTATCACAGAGGCCCATGAGACAGGCGGTCGTATTCCAGTCTCCGGCTTCCATGGAGGTAACTCTTGACCTTCCCTATCATGGCACTGTCACGGGAATGGGAATAAAAAAGGGGATCACTCTCATTGTGGGCGGCGGTTTCCATGGGAAATCCACAGTGCTGGAAGCTTTGGAGCTGGGCATTTATAATCACATTCCGGGTGATGGAAGGGAGTTTGTGATAACCGACCAGTCGGCTGTTAAGCTGAGGGCAGAGGATTCCAGAAGCATTCAACAGGTTGATATATCACCCTTTATCAACAACCTGCCCAACGCGAAAGATACGGTACATTTCGATACCCCGGATGCCAGCGGCAGCACATCCCAGGCGGCCAATACGGTGGAGGCCGTGGAAGCGGGAGCTTCCCTGTTCCTCATCGACGAGGACACCTCCGCCACCAATTTCATGATCCGGGATGAGCTGATGCAGCAGGTGGTGAGCCGGGACAAAGAACCCATCACCCCATTTGTGGAACGGGTGAGGGCTGTTTATGAACAGCTTGGAATCTCAACCATCATGGTGGCGGGCAGCTCAGGCGCCTACTTCCATGTTGCAGATACGGTGATCCAGATGGAGGACTACCTTCCTTATGACATTACAAAAACGGCGAAAGAAGCAGCGGGCCAGTATGCGGGAATCCGGATTTTAGAAGAACCGCTTGTGATCGCAAGTTTCAATGAGCGGCGCCCCCGCCCCAATTCCGCATTAAAAGATAATAACCGGATTAAATCCAAAGTGCTGGGCCGGGATTCCGTGTCTCTGGACAGGGAAGTGGTGGATTTGCGGTATGTAGAACAGCTCGTGGATCAGGAACAGCTTCAGGCTCTCGTATATCTTTTAAAATACGGAGAGATGAAAATGATGAACGGAAAGCGGAGCATGAGGGAAATCGTGGACGCGCTGGAAACGTTAATGGATCAGAAGGGGCTGGCAGCCCTGGCCGATGGTTTTTATCTTCCGGATTCCCTGGCAAGGCCCAGGCGGCAGGAGATATTCGCCTGTTTTAACCGTTACCGCGGCTTACGTTTCTGATAAAACGCAATCATCCCAATAGAGGATACATATCAGTAATTATATACTGATATGTATCCTTTTATATTACTATTTTTATGGAAAAATTGGTACAATAGTAACTGAGATTGATATAAAATTATCACATTAATACATATATGAAGGAGGATTTATTATGGCCAGATTCACATTACCCAGGGATTTATATCATGGAAAAGGCGCTATTGATGAACTCAAGAACTTAAAAGGGAAAAAAGCCATCGTTGTGGTTGGAGGCGGCTCCATGAAACGGTTTGGTTTTCTTGATAAAGTAGTAACGAACTTAGCGGATGCCGGAATGGAAGTGAAACTGTTCGAAGGCGTAGAGCCGGATCCAAGCGTGGAGACAGTTATGAAGGGCGCAGAGATGATGAAGGAATTCGGCCCTGACTGGATCGTTGCCATCGGAGGAGGTTCCCCCATCGATGCGGCAAAAGCCATGTGGGCATTTTACGAATACCCGGATACCACATTCGAAGAGCTGTGCATTCCATTTAATTTCCCAACCCTTCGTACAAAAGCCAGGTTCTGCGCGATTCCGTCCACTTCCGGCACAGCGACGGAAGTAACCGCATTCAGCGTAATCACAGATTATCAGAAGGGAATCAAATATCCGCTGGCAGACTTTAACATCACTCCTGATGTTGCCATCGTAGACCCGGATTTAGCGGAAACCATGCCTGCGAAACTGACCGCCCATACCGGTATGGATGCCATGACCCATGCAATAGAGGCATATGTATCCACATTAAACAGCGATTATACGGATCCTCTGGCCCTGCATGCGATCAAGATGATCCATACATTCCTGATCAATTCCTATAACGGGGATATGAGCGCAAGAGACAGGATGCACAATGCACAGTGTCTGGCGGGAATGGCATTTTCCAACGCATTATTAGGAATCGTCCATTCCATGGCCCATAAGACAGGTGCAGCTTACAGCGGCGGACATATTGTTCATGGCTGTGCCAATGCAATGTACCTTCCAAAAGTTATCAAATTCAATGCCAAAGATGAAACAGCCGCTAAACGGTATGCGGATATTGCCAGATTCATCGATTTGAAGGGAGAAACGACTGAGGAACTTGTGGATGCGTTGATTGCTGAAATCCGCTCCATGAACGGAAAGCTTAACATCCCGTCCTGCATTAAAGAATATGAAGGCGGAATCATTGATGAGGCAGAGTTCAACAGCAAACTGAAAACCGTTGCCGAGCTGGCAGTTGGAGACGCCTGCACCGGATCAAACCCGCGTCAGATTACGCCGGCGGAGATGGAAAAACTGCTGACTTGCTGCTATTATGATACGGAAGTGGATTTTTAGAGAGCGGTTTTTTACATGGCAGCTCCGGCATGAGACAAAAACCAGTCCCATGCCGGAGCTGTTTTCAATCCACCGTTTTCTTTCCTTTTTCTGCATCCTTTTCTTTTATTGGTATTAAAAGGTCTAACTGCAACTGTTCTAAATCCAAATCAGGCTGTTCTACATGGCTATAAAAATTCAAATGTTCCTCCAATAGTCCGCACATGTGCTCCTGGTCCTGTAAATCCCCTGCAAATTCATATCTTTCGTCTTTTATAATCCATTCAAGAAATGGATCCCATTCATTAAAATTACCAAATTTAATCATATGGGCCGCATATAAACCGCCGCAAAACTGCTTCTTTTGGAGG